>NZ_JAAFKF010000060.1 GCF_013299175.1 Sphaerotilus sp. | reverse complement strand
GGTCCTCGATGGCGATCGCCACGCCGTCGCGCAGCCCTTCATGGCGCGCGTAGTAGCCGCCCATGATCCCCTGCAGCTCCGGGAATTCGCCCACCATGTCGGTCAGCAGGTCGGTCTTGGCCAGCAGTGCGGCCTGCTGCACCTTGCTGTCGAGCACCTTGAAGTGGTCCTCGGCGTCCACCGTGTACGGCAGCGTCGCCATGCTGAGCTGCTGCACGATGGCGTGGCCGATGGCGCGCACGCGCTCGGCGCGCTCGCCCTGGGTGCCCAGCTTGCCGTGGTAGACGACCTTGGACAGGCCCTCGACGCGCGAGGCCAGCGTCTTCTTGCGGTCCTGGTCGAAGAAGAACTTGGCGTCGGCCAGCCGCGGGCGCACGACGCGCTCGTTGCCCTGGACCACCGCGCTCGGGTCGGCCGGGCTGATGTTGCTGACGATCAGGAACTTGTGGGTGAGCTTGCCGTGGCTGTCCAGCAGCGGAAAGTATTTCTGGTTTGCCTTCATCGTCAGGATGAGGCACTCCTGCGGCACCGCCAGGAACTCGGCCTCGAACTGGCAGGTCAGCACGTTCGGCCGCTCGACCAGCGCGGTGACTTCGTCGAGCAGTGCGTCGTCGTCGATCGGCTTCAGCCCTTCCTTGGCGGCAGCGGCGGTGAGCTGGCGCACGATCTCGGCGCGGCGGGTGTCGAAGCCGGCGATCACGGCGCCTTCGGTGGCGAGCTGTTCGGCGTAGCTGTCGGCGTGGCGCAGCGTGACAGTCGGGTTCGCCGCTTCGAAGCGGTGGCCATTGGTGGTGCGGCCGGCGGTCAGGCCGAGGGTGGCGATGGGCACCACGTCATCGCCGTGCAGCGCCACCAGCCCGTGGGCTGGGCGCACGAAGTTCACGCTCGACCAGCCATCGGCGAGCTGGTAGGTCATCACCTTGGGGATGGGCAGTTTGGCGAGGGCTTCGTCCAGCGCCTTCTGCAGCCCTTCCACCAGCGTCGCGCCCGGCACGAGCGAGTCGAGGAACAGCGCCTCGGCCTTGCCATCGGGCAGGCGCTTCAGGCTCGGCACGACGGACACATCGGCCCCGATGGCGGCCAGTTTCTTCAGCAGTGCAGGGGTCGGCTGGCCATCGGCGGTCAGCGCCACGGCGACAGGCATCAGCTTCTGCTGCACGGCCTTGTCGGCGGCCTTCGCGGCCACACCGGTGACATGCACCGCGAGGCGGCGCGGCGACGCGAACGGCGTCACCACGGCGTCGGCACCGGCCAGACCGCTGGTCTTCAGCGACGCGGCCAGCGTGCCGGCGAAGGACTCGCCCAGTTTCTTCAGCGCCTTGGGCGGGAGTTCTTCGACGAAGAGTTCGACGAGGAGGTTCTGGTTGTCCATGCGCATGGTTGGTGCATTCATTTGCTGAGGCGTTGTCTCAGAGGGGCCTGGTCGAGGATTTCGATGAGATCGCCTCGGCGGAAGGTGGCAGAAAGGCGTTGCAGCGATACGGCGCCCTTGCCGTAGAGCTGGCTCAGGGCTTGCTGGATGTCTTTCTGTGCGAAGTCGGCGTAGCGGTCGCCTTTTTGCAGCAGCATTGACTTTGCCTGACTGAAATTCTGATGCGTGATCTGTTCCGGATTTTCTAGGCCCATGTCTCTCAGCAGATACTGTGCTGCACGCATGGCAAGAAAACAGGATGCATAGGCGATGAAATCTGGCGCGTTTGGTGCTGGCCTTTTTCGGCGGTTTTCTGCCAAGCGATAGACCAGCACTGCAATCACTAACTGTGACCCAGAAAGTTGCGTCGAAAAAATACGGTCGTACAGCTTGCCGAAGTGTTCCCGGGCTAGAAACTTGGCCTGATGGGGTAGTTTCCGCCAGACCGCCAGTACTGCTTCGGCGGCAACACTGCTGGTGATGTCCTCCGTGCGTGTCGCGCCGTCGGTTCTTTTGCGCCGATAAGTGTAACCCAACTCGGAAACTGAGATGTCGAGGCGGCGCTGGACCTCATCATTGGCGCGCAAGTCACGCAGATCAACTGGATTCTGACTGTTGGTCGCATAGGTGACCTTGCTGACGAAGTCGGTTCGTTCGTCTTGTAATTCGTACAGTCGCAGCAGAACGAATGCTTGGTCGAGGTGGTCCTGGCTTGCCAGATCGAGATCAGCCAGAACCCGCGCAATCGTGTTGGAGGTCTGACCTCCGTTGATGATTTGCAGACCCTCGACCCGCACCTGATAGTCCGTCCCTTGCAAGGCATTGTAGGAAAACTTCGAACAGGTCAGCGTGATCCCATTGTTGTAGAAATAAAAATGGCCGCGTTCTGCAGGATCGAGCAAGGTAGCGCGGATGCCTTCGTTGACCCGATTGCCACTTAGCCCGAGGTAACGCCGAATATTGCGTTCGAGAAGTTTCTCGCCGTGGCGTTGCACCAAGGCTGCCAGTTCCATCAATCCAATTTTTCCAACCAGGACGCGGCTGAAATCGAAATCCTCAACCAGGGCTTTTCCTGACAGGCGCAGGGTTTCGTTGACAGGCTTGGTGGACTGCATGATGCCCACCAGCGTGTCATGGTTGACATGCTCCACAGAGACCTGATCACCCAGACCAGCGCGCTGGACATGGGCCTGTGCAAGGTCAGTCCATTTCTGGCCATTGTTGCAAAGAATAATCCTTACACGGGGCAATAATCCATCCCGGACACGGGAGCGGATATCTTCCACACGAATGGCAAGGCGCTTGTTGAGTGTGATGACCGAAGCCGGGTCGAAAAGATAGCGTGCAGCAGTCAATGCTTTCTGGACGCCGTCTTCCGGAAAATTGGCTTGTCCTTCCAGCTTGCGTTTGTATTTTCCTTGGAACAAGGTGACTAGAAATTCACCGTCCTGCTCCGGCCCAATATGAAGGCCATCAACACCGAAATCGTTACCCCCTTCAGTGAGTGCATCCAATCCCTCATCCAGATCAAGATCGAGCAGCATTTGCATGACCAGCAGCACAAAGGCGGCCGAAACAGCCTTCTCATCGGACAGCGTACCCAGACACTCCTGCAACGGCTGGCGCTGCTCGGTCGCCAGTTTGTTGACACGCTGGTCAATGATGGATGCGTTGAGGTTCATGCCTGTGTGCTCAGTCAGGCTGGGGTGAGTTTGGCAAGGATCTCGTCCGCCCAGGCTTTCGGTGCCATCGGGAACCCAAGCCGCGCACGGCTGTCGAGGTAGGCGGCGGCCACGGCGCGGGCGAGGTTGCGAATGCGGCCGATGTAGGCGGCGCGTTCCGTCACCGAGATGGCACCGCGGGCGTCGAGCAGGTTGAACGTGTGCGCCGCCTTCAGCACCTGCTCATAGGCGGGCAGGGCCAGCTTCTGCGCGATCAGGTGCTGCGCGTTGCCTTCGTGCGCGCTGAACGCGGTGAGCAGGAACTCGACGTTGCTGTGCTCGAAGTTGTAGGTGCTTTGCTCGACCTCGTTCTGGTGGAACACGTCGCCGTACTTCAGGTCGGCCGCGCCGTGCGTGCCCTTGGCGTACACGAGGTCATAGACGTTCTCGACGCCCTGCAGGTACATCGCCAGCCGCTCCAGCCCGTAGGTGATCTCGCCGGTGATGGGCTTGCAGTCGATGCCGCCGACCTGCTGGAAGTAGGTGAACTGCGTCACTTCCATGCCGTTCAGCCAGACCTCCCAGCCGAGACCCCAGGCGCCTAGAGTCGGATTCTCCCAGTCGTCCTCGACGAAGCGGATGTCGTTCTTCTTCAGGTCGAAACCGAGGGTTTCCAGCGAACCCAGATACAGCTCCAGGATGTTGGCCGGCGCAGGCTTGAGTACGACCTGGTACTGGTAGTAGTGCTGCAGGCGGTTCGGGTTCTCGCCGTAGCGGCCGTCCTTGGGGCGGCGGCTGGGCTGGACGTAGGCGGCCTTCCAGGGTTCGGGGCCGAGGGCGCGCAGGAAGGTGGCGGTGTGGCTGGTGCCGGCGCCGACTTCCATGTCGTAGGGTTGCAGCAGGGCGCAGCCTTGGGCGTCCCAGTACTCTTGCAGGCGAAGAATGATTTGCTGGAAGGTCAGCATGGCGTCTGGCGGTGCGTGATGCAGGGGCAGGGGAGCCGCCTGCGGGTGGGATGGCACGGGTGGGTGCGTGACGTTTTGGCGTGGATTCTAGGCGCCCGTCGGCCCGTCACCTTGCAGCGCGGCGAGCTGGGCGGGCGTGCCGACGTTTTCCCAGGTGCCGGGCCAGTCCTGCAGCCCGATCCGCCCGGCCGCCACGCCCTCGATCAGCAGCGGCCCGAGGGCGGCCCGCCGTCCCGGCACCAGCCCCGCGCACAGCCGGGGCCGTATCAGCGCGAGGTTGGCGTAGGTGACGCGCTGGCCGGCGTGGTCGAAGTCGCCGCGGGGGTGGTAGGGCGGATTCGGCACCACCCAGAGCTGCGCGTCATGGCCTCTGGCGAGGAAGGTGTCGGCGGCTGGCGCATCGAAACGAAAGTCCGGCGCCCAGATGTCACCCGACACCACCCAGAACGCGGCGCGCCCACCTTCGCAGAGCCACGCCTGCGCGGTCGCGATGCCGCCGCCGGTTTCCAGCGCGTCGCCGAAATCGCGCCCCTCGTGCTGGTAGCGGATCGACAGCCCGAAGCGCGCACCGTCGCCGAGCACGGCGGGGAACTGGTCTTCGAGCCACGCGGTGTTGACGAGCACCTCGCGCACGCCGCCGCGGGCGAGCGCCAGCAGGTGCCACTCGATGAGCGGGCGGCCCCGCACCGGCAGCAGCGGCTTGGGCGTCGTGTCGGTCAGCGGGCGCATCCGGCTGCCACGGCCCGCAGCGAGGACGATGGCACGGAGGGGTGGCAAGGTGTTCTTCACAGGCGTCACGGGGATTGGGCGCACGCGGCGCCGTAAAATCGCCGATTCTCGCCCCTCCGATCCCTTCTTACTTCCTCTGCGTCCATGGCCGCCACACCCGCTACTACCTCCACCTCGATGGCCAACGCCATCCGCGCACTGGCCATGGACGCCGTGCAACAAGCCAACTCCGGCCACCCCGGCGCCCCGATGGGCATGGCCGACATCGGCGTGGCCCTGTGGAAGCGCCACCTCAAGCACAACCCGGCCAACCCGCAGTGGGCCGACCGCGACCGCTTCGTGCTGTCGAACGGCCACGGCTCGATGCTGGTCTACGCGCTGCTGCACCTGACCGGCTACGACCTCTCGCTGGCCGACCTGAAGGCGTTCCGCCAGATGCACAGCAAGACGCCGGGCCACCCGGAAGTCGGCGTGACCCCGGGGGTGGAAACGACGACCGGCCCGCTCGGTCAGGGCCTGACCAACGCGGTCGGCCTGGCGCTGGCCGAGAAGCTGCTGGCGGCCGAGTTCAACATCGACGGCCACACCATCGTCGATCACCGCACCTACGCCTTCATGGGCGATGGCTGCCTGATGGAGGGCATCAGCCACGAAGCCTGTGCGCTGGCGGGTGCGTGGAAGCTGAACAAGCTGATCGCGCTCTACGACGACAACGGCATCTCGATCGACGGCCAGGTCGCTCCCTGGTTCATCGACAACACGCCGCAGCGGTTTGCCGCCTACGGCTGGAACGTCATCGACGCCGTGAACGGCCATGACGTGGACGCCGTGGACGCCGCCATCGCCCAGGCCAAGCTGAGCATCGACAAGCCGACGCTGATCGTCTGCAAGACGCACATCGGCCAGGGTTCGCCGAACCGCGCCAACACCTCGAAGGCCCACGGCGAGCCGCTGGGCGCCGCCGAGATCGCGCTGACCCGCGAAGCCATCGGCTGGACCGCCGAGCCGTTCACCATCCCTGCCGACATTGCCGCCGCGTGGGACTGCCGCGCCGCGGGCGCTGCGGCGCAGGCCGAGTGGGACGAGCGTTTCGAGGCCTATGTGCGCGCCTGCCCGACGCAGGCGGTGGAGTTCGAGCGCCGCATGGTCGGCGACCTGCCGGACGCGTTTGCCGACATCGCCGTGGACACCGTCGCCGATGCCCATGACAAGGCCGAGACCGTCGCCAGCCGCAAGGCCAGCCAGCTCGCCCTGGAACACTTCACCGCGCAACTGCCCGAGATGCTGGGCGGCTCGGCCGACCTGACCGGCTCGAACCTGACCAACACCAAGAGCACGCCCGCACTGCGTTTCGACGCGGCGGGCGCCCCGGTGCGCAACGCCGAAGGCCAGCTCGGCCGCCACATCAACTACGGCGTGCGCGAGTTCGGCATGGCCGCGGTCATGAACGGCATCGCGCTGCACGGCGGCTACATCCCCTACGGCGGCACCTTCCTGACCTTCAGCGACTACAGCCGCAACGCCATCCGCATGGCCGCGCTGATGAAGCTGCGCGTCATCCACGTCTTCACCCACGACTCCATCGGCCTCGGCGAAGACGGCCCCACCCACCAGTCGATCGAGCACGCCGCCAGCCTGCGCCTGATTCCGGGCCTCGATGTCTGGCGCCCGGCCGACACCTGCGAAACCGCCGTGGCGTGGACGATGGCGCTGGCCAACCGCAACCGCCCGAGCGCGCTGCTGCTGTCGCGCCAGAACCTGCCCTACGCCCCGAAGGCCAGCGCCGATGCGATCACCAAGGGCGCCTACGTGCTGTCCGAGCCGAGCGACGCCGGCTTCAAGAAAGGCAAGAAGCCGGATGCCGTGATCGTGGCGACGGGTTCCGAGGTGCAGCTCGCGCTGGCCGCCCAGGCGGAACTCGCCAAGGACAAGATCGCTGTCCGCGTGGTCAGCATGCCCTCGACGACCGTGTTCGACCGCCAGAGCGTCGAGTACAAGTCCGACGTGCTGCCGCGCAAGGTGCCGCGCATCGCGGTCGAGATGGGCGTGACCGACTTCTGGTGGAAGTACGGCTGCGCGGCGGTCATCGGCATCGACACCTACGGCGAGTCGGCCCCGGCCGGTGTTTTGTTCAAGCACTTCGGTTTCACGACGGAGAACGTCGTCGCCACCGTGCGCAAAGTCCTCGGCGAATAAGCCCGGACGCGCGACACTCGATCGATTTGCCTGGGTTTTCCTGGGCTTTTCCAGAATTTCAGGTTTTCAGGTTTTCCGGTTTTCCATTCCCACAGGAGTTTTCCCATGACCATCAAGATTGGCATCAACGGCTTCGGCCGCATCGGCCGCATGGTGTTCCGCGCCGCGGTGCAGAACTTTGCTGACGACATCGACATCGTCGGCATCAACGACCTGCTGGAGCCGGATTACCTGGCGTACATGCTCAAGTACGACTCGGTCCATGGCCGCTTCAAGGGTGAAGTTTCGGTCGATGGCACCAGCCTGATCGTCAACGGCAAGAAGATCCGCCTGACCGCGGTCAAGAACCCGGCCGAGCTGGCCTGGGGCGACGTCGGCGCCGATGTCGTCATCGAGTCCACCGGCCTGTTCCTGACCAAGGAAACCGCCGAAGCCCACCTGAAGGCCGGTGCGAAGAAGGTCATCCTGTCGGCGCCGTCGAAGGACGACACCCCGATGTTCGTCTACGGCGTGAACGACAAGACCTACGCCGGCCAGGCCATCATCTCCAACGCCTCCTGCACGACGAACTGCCTGGCGCCGGTCGCCAAGGTGCTCAACGACACCTGGGGCATCAAGCGCGGCCTGATGACCACCGTGCATGCAGCGACCGCCACGCAGAAGACCGTGGACGGCCCGAGCAACAAGGACTGGCGCGGCGGTCGCGGCATCCTGGAAAACATCATCCCGTCGTCCACGGGCGCGGCCAAGGCCGTCGGCGTGGTGATCCCGGAGCTGAACAAGAAGCTGACCGGCATGGCTTTCCGCGTGCCGACCTCGGACGTGTCGGTGGTCGATCTGACGGTCGAGCTGAACAACCCGGCCACCTACGCCGAGATCTGCGCCGCCATGAAGGCCGCGTCCGAAGGCGCCATGAAGGGCGTGCTGGGCTACACCGAGGACAAGGTGGTGGCGACCGACTTCCGTGGCGAGCCTTGCACCTCGGTGTTCGACGCCGAAGCCGGTCTGGCGCTGGACAGCACCTTCGTGAAGGTCGTGTCCTGGTACGACAACGAGTGGGGCTACTCGAACAAGTGCCTGGAGATGGCCCGCGTCATCGCCGGCTGATCACCCGCAGCCTTCGGGCTGCTGTGGTGCAAGGACGAAGGCCCCGTACAAGGGGCCTTTTTCATGGGCGCAAACTCAGCGTTTGCAGGTCTCGAACGGGTGTCCGCTCAGTCGGGGCTTGAGTGCGGCGACCTGCTCCTGGGTGTCCGCGTCGGCCTTCTGGATGCGCACCGTGTGCAGCGCCGTCGGCTTGACCAGCGGCACGACGCGCACGTACTTGACCTTCTGCGCGGTCAGGCGGGTCTGCAGCGCCCGTGCATCGGCCTCGACGCCGTAGCGGCCGAAGAGAAAGCCCGGCAGGTACTCGTCGGGCAAGTCGTCGCGGGCTTCCTCGAAGGCGATGTCCATCCGGCGCAATTGCTCGGCGCGCTTGTCCATGATGACGCGGCTCTGGTAGGGGCCGACATAGACCATCCAGTTGCCCGGTTTCTCGCGGGTGGTGAGCTGCCACGGGCCTTCGCCGAGCGTGTTGCGCAGGGCGTTTTCGGCCATGCGCCATTCGGCGGGGGTGAAGGGGCCGGCTTCGAGGCAGAGGGTGGCTGGGGCGGCCGGGGCGGCTGCGGTGCTGGCCGATGGCGCGGGTGCCGATGCCGTGCCGCCTGGCTCCGCTGCCGCGCTGGCGGGTGCCGCTGCGCGGGGAGCGAGCACCCGCAGCGCCGTGGGATCGACCTGTGCGGTCAGCCGCTGTGGTTCGCGGTCGCCGTCGGGCGACAGGCCGAGCATGTCGGTCAGCCAGCCCTGCGTCCAGCCGTGGAACGCTGCGTTGGCCAGCACCAGGATCACCACCAAGGCTCTCAGCATGGACGCACGCTCACTTCACCGCTGTGGAGGGCATGGACGGTGCCGTGGGCGTCGCGTACCTGCAGCGAGCCGTCCACCGACAGGCCGCAGGCGACGCCGGTGACGCTGCCGGCCTGCACGGTGCGGCCGGCCAGCACATCCCGCGCGGCATAGCGGGTGCGCAGCCGCGGCGACAGGCCGTCGGTTTCGAAGGCGAGCACGGCCTCCAGCAGCGGACGGGCCACGCGGTGCAGGAGTTGCGGAGGGGTCAGCAGCGGCTCGAACTCCTGCAGACAGGCGTAGCCGGTGCGGAAGGTGTCTGCGCTGGCTTGTCCGTCCGGCAGTGGCGCCACGTTCAGGCCCGCGCCGATCACGACCCAGCGTTCACCGGGACGCAGGCCGGGCTCGGCCAGCGGCGCCACCTCGACCAGGATGCCGCCAAGCTTGCGGTCGTCGCCGCGCAGCCAGAGGTCGTTGGGCCACTTCAGGCCGGTGTGTTCGCCCAGCGCCTCGGCCAGCGCGAGACCGACCGCCAGCGACAGCCCGCTCCAGTCGGCCGGGGCCAGCCGCAGGCCGAGCGAGAAGGTCAGCGACTGGCCCGGCTGCGACCACCAGGGCCGCCCGAGCCGGCCACGTCCGGCCCGCTGGCACTCGGCCACGAGCAGGCAGGGCAGGGTGTCGCCGCGGCGCGCCCGCTCCATCAGGTGCGTGTTGGTCGAATCGGTCTCGGCCAGCACCTCGACGCTCAGGCCGGGGGCCAGCGGTTCGAGGTCTTGCCAGAGCGTTTCGGCGTCCCAGGGGAACAGGGTCATGGTGGGCGGCGGGTGGGCCGGTGTCGGGTCAGCGTTTGGGACCGAGCATCGTACCGCGGCAGTTTGGCGCCCCGCAGCGGCAGGCGTAGGCTTTCTTCAGTTTCGCCGTGTAGCGTTCATCGATCACCAGTCGGTAGTCGAAGAACAGCTCCTCGCCCGCCGCGATGTCGCGCAGCGCCCGGATGAAGATGCGCCCGCCGTCGTCCTCGGTCTCGCAGTTGGGCGCGCAGGCGTGGTTGATCCATCGCGCCGAATTGCCGCGGACACCGCCGTCGATCACATGGGTGTCATCGACGTGGAAGTAGAAGGTGTGGTTCGGGTCGGACGGATCGCGGGGGTGGCGCTGCAGAGCTTCGTCCCAGGAGATGACTTCGCCCCGGTATTCGATGATGATTTCGCCCGCCCGCAGCGCCTGGGTCGTGAACACCCCTCGCCCGTGGACCCCGGAGCGGCGCACCTGCAGGCGGCGCTGTCCGGGCTTGCGCGGGGTGACTGGCGCGGTCGAATCTGGCAGCGGTGCAGACATGGCGGTGCGAGATTGGTTAGATTGGGGTGTGGGTGTGCGCGTACCCGTGTGTGTGCGTGTACGCGTACAGGCGTATAGCCGTGGATTGTAGGGAGCACCCTGACGCAGGGTCAGGTGCCGCAGCAGCAGCAGAGTTCGAACATCATGAGCAAATCTCTCGTCATCGCCGAGAAGCCTTCCGTCGCGCAGGACATCGTCCGCGCACTGACCCCGGTGTGCGGCAAGTTCGAGAAGCACGACGACCACTTCGAGAACGACCGCTACGTGGTCACCTCCGCCGTCGGCCACCTCGTCGAGATCAAGGCGCCGGAGGAATTCGACGTCAAGCGCGGCAAGTGGAGCTTCGCCAACCTGCCGGTGGTGCCGCCGCATTTCGATCTGGCGCCCATCGACAAGGCCAAGAGCCGCCTGAGTGCGGTCGTCAAGCTGGTCAAGCGCAAGGACATCACCGACCTGGTCAACGCCTGTGACGCGGGGCGCGAGGGTGAGCTGATCTTCCGGCTGATCGAGCAGTACGCGCTCGGCAGCAAGGTCGGCACCAAGCCCGTGCAGCGCCTGTGGCTGCAGAGCATGACGCCGCAGGCCATCCGCGACGGCTTCGGCAAGCTGCGCAGCGAGGCCGACATGCGCGGTCTGGCCGACGCCGCCCGCAGCCGCAGCGAGGCCGACTGGCTCATCGGCATCAACGGCACCCGCGCCATGACCGCGTTCAACTCGCGTGACGGCGGCTTTTTCCTGACCACGGTCGGGCGGGTGCAGACGCCCACGCTGTCGATCATGGTCGAGCGCGAGGAAAAGATCCGCAAGCACGTTGCCCGCGATTACTGGGAAGTTCGCGCCGATTTCGGGGCCGATGCCGGCGTTTACGAGGGCAAGTGGTTCGACCCGAAGTTCAAGAAGGACGACGACACCGAGCGGCGCAGCGACCGCCTGTGGACCGCCGATGAAGCGAACGCGATCGCCGACGCCGTGCGCGGCAAGTCCGGCACCGTGCGCGAGGAGGCCAAGCCGAGCACGCAGGCCAGCCCGCTGCTGTACGACCTGACCACGCTGCAGCGCGAGGCCAACTCCCGCTTCGGCTTCTCGGCCAAGACGACGCTGTCGATCGCGCAGGCGCTGTACGAGAAGCACAAGGTGCTGACCTACCCGCGAACCGACGCCCGCGCGCTGCCCGAGGACTATGTCGCCGTGGCGAAGCAGACGCTCGACATGATCGCCAGCGAAGACCTGCCCGGCCCGCTGCAGGATCTCGCCACCCACGCCCGCAAGGCGCTGAAGGAGGGCTACGTCAAGCCGACGAAGCGCATCTTCGACAACACCAAGATCTCGGACCACTTCGCCATCATCCCGACGCTGCAGGCCCCGAAAAGCCTGACCGAGATCGAGGCGAAGCTCTACGACCTCGTGGTGAAACGCTTCATCGCGGTGTTCTACCCGTCGGCCGAGTTCATGGTCACGACCCGCATCACCCAGGTGAACGCGACCGTGAACGGTGCGCTCAAGGAACACCAGTTCCAGACCAACGGCAAGGTGCTGGTGAACCCGGGCTGGCTGGCGGTCTACGGCAAGGAAGCCGCGGGCGAGGACGCCAACCTCGTGGCCGTGAAGCCGGGCGAGGTCGTCACGGCCGACGCGCTGAAGATCGCCGCGCTGCGCACCAAGCCGCCCGCGCGCTACAACGAATCGACGCTGCTCAGCGCGATGGAAGGCGCCGGCAAGCTCATCGACGATGAGGAGTTCAAGGCGGCGATGCAGGAAAAGGGCCTGGGTACGCCGGCCACGCGCGCAGCCACGATCGAGGGCTTGATCACCGAGAAATACCTGCTGCGCGATGGCCGCGACCTCGTGCCGACCGCCAAGGCGTTCCAGCTCATGACGCTGCTGCGCGGGCTGGCCGTGGAAGACCTGACCAAGCCGGAGCTGACCGGCCAGTGGGAGCACCAGCTCAACCTGATGGAAAAAGGCCAGCTCAGCCGCGCCGACTTCATGCAGGGCATCGGCGACATGGCCCGGCGCGTCGTCACCAAGGCCAAGGAATACGACCGCGACACCATTCCCGGCGACTACGCGACGCTGAAGGCGCCTTGCCCGAACTGCGGCGGCGTGGTCAAGGAGAACTACCGCCGCTTCACCTGCACGGGCGCAGGCGTGGACGCGAATGCGAATGCCGAGGGCCAAGGCACCGGCTGCGGCTTCTCGATCGGCAAGATCCCCGGCGGCCGAAGCTTCGAGCTGCACGAGGCCGAAGCCTTCCTCACCGACCACCGCATCGGGCCGCTGGAAGGTTTCCGCTCCAAGGCGGGCTGGCCCTTCACCGCCGAGCTGAAGCTGGTGCGCGACGAGGAAGCCGGCAACTGGAAGCTCGAATTCGACTTCGGCGACGACGCCAAGAAGGAAGCCGAATCGGCCGAGTCGGTCGATTTCTCCGAACAGGCGTCGCTGGGCCGCTGCCCGAAGTGCGGCAGCGCGGTGCATGAACACGGCACCAACTACGTCTGCGAGCACGCGGTCGGCACCACGGCGACCTGCGATTTCAAGACCGGCAAGGTCATCCTGCAGCAACCGGTGTCGCCCGAGCAGGTGACGCTGTTGCTGACGACCGGCAAGACCGCGCTGCTCGACGGCTTCGTCTCGAACAAGACCAAGCGCAAGTTCAAGGCGTTCCTGGTCTACGACAAGAAGGAAGGCAAGGTGGTGTTCGAGTTCGAGCCGCGCGCCGCCAAGGTGCCGGCGAAGAAGGTGGCCGCCAAGAAGGCGTCCGCCTGAGCGAAGGGCGACCGCGCGCATGTCGGTCGAGCTGTTCCTGAAGCTGTGGACGCTGTTCGCCGTGGTCGGCATCGGCTTTGGTGCGGCGCGGGCCGGGCTGACGGGCGGCGCGGTCGGGTTGCGCACGCTGTCGAACATCGGGTTTCTGGTGTTCGTGCCGGGGTTGCTGTTCCGCACCACGGCCACCGTGGACCTCGTCGCGTTGCCGTGGCGGCTGGTGGCGGCGTTTTTCGTGCCGCTGCTGCTGTGGGCGCTGGGCGTGTGGGCCTGGCAGCGGTGGCGCGGGGTGTCCGGCAGCGACGATCCGGCCGCGCCCGCCGCGCGCGCGGTGACGCTGAGCTTCGGCAATTCGGTGCAGATCGGCTTGCCGTTCGCGGCGGCGCTGTTCGGCGAGGAGGGGCTGCGGCTGCATGTGGCGCTGGTCAGCCTGCACGCGCTGCTGCTGCTCAGTCCCTTCACCGTGCTGGCCGAGGCCGACCGCGCCCGTGCCGCCGCCCGCCACACCGGGGCGCTGGCGATCGGCGAGACGCTGCTGACCATCGTGCGCCAGACCTTGGTCCACCCGGTGGTGTTGCCGGTGCTGCTGGGGCTGGCGTGGAACCTGGGCGGGCTGGCGCTGCCGCAGTGGCTCGACAGCCTGCTGCAGATGCTGGGGCAGGGCGCCGTGCCGCTGTGTCTGGTGCTGATCGGCGTGTCGCTGGCGCAGTACGGGCTGGGGCCACGCTGGTCGGTGCCGCTGGGCATGGCGGTGCTCAAGCTGCTGCTGTTGCCGGGGCTGGTGGGAGCGTGCGGCGTGTGGGTATTCCACCTCGATGGGGTGCCGCTGTCGGTGCTGGTGATGGCGGCGGCCTTGCCGGTGGGCAGCAACGCGCTGCTGTTCGCCCAGCGTTACCAGGTGCTCGAAGGGGAAACGAGCGCCGTCATCGTGCTGTCCACGGCCGGGTTCGCGTTGACGGCGCCGCTGTGGCTGGCGGTGCTGGCGTGGTGGCGCGCGGCGGGCGGGTGAAGCCCCTGCGGGTCGGTCAGCGCCGCTGGCGTGTCGGCGAGCGCAGCGGGACCGGATCGATCGGCGACCCGCGCAGCAGGTGCAGGAACGGCTCCAGGGCCAGCACCGCGAACGGCAGCCGCTCGGCCATGGCCAGCAGCGACGGGTCACTGGTCACCAGCACATGGGCCTGACCGGCCATCGCCAACTGCACGAAGGCCAGCCCGGCTGGCCCCACCTCCGCGGGGTTCGCCCCCGACGCCACCCGCACCTTGAGCACATAGGGCAGGTACTCGCCCAGCATCTGCTGCTGCTCGGCCAGGGTGAAACCGAGCTGGGACTGGCCGAGGTGGTGGGCCAGGGCGAACAGCGTCTGGTGGCACACCATGGGGCGGCAGAACCCTTGGCGCCACGCCCGCCGCAGCCGCCCCGCCGTTGACCCGCCGAACACCAGCGCCGACGCCACGACCACCGTGTCCAGCACGACGCGTGGCGGGTGGCCATTCAGGTCGAGCACGGGCGCGGGCGGGTGGTGGGGGGAGAGGTACAGAGGAGGCATGCAGTGGCGATGATGGCCGGGTGTCTGTCCAACCGGAACCCTGGGTCGGCCTTCAATCCAGGGGCTTGTGCGAACATGCCTGGGTTTTAGCTGCATTTCAGGGCATCTACATGGAACCTCTTGCACCCGATCACCCCGTGAACCGTCCGCCCAGTCCCTGTGTCAACCTCTGCCGGATGGACCCGTGTACTGGCTGGTGCCAAGGGTGTGCCCGCACGATCGCGGAGATCACGGCCTGGTCCAAGCTGTCGGCCGCTGAGCGCGAGCCCATCTGGGCGGCGCTGCCAAGTCGCCGATCCACCACGAAAAAGAGCCATCCTCTCGGACAGGATTAACCCTAGTCGAGTGATCAATTCCGGATCATTTTCGTATGGTGAAATAAAACGTGCGGGTTGCTCTTGATTTTGTAAGGCTCTGTTGGTTATTCGTCAGGTAGTGGTCAGACGGTGGTTCGACAGTGATTCCATGCGCCGTGGTCGCGGCGCTGATTTTCTGGTCGAGGAGACAAACACATGTCCAGCATTCCCGCGAACGCTCGGGCCACCGATTCAACGATGACAGCAGAGGAGCGGAAGGTCATCTTCGCTTCTTCGCTGGGCACGGTGTTCGAGTGGTACGACTTTTACCTGTACGGATCGCTCGCCGCGATCATCGCCAAGCAGTTCTTCAGCGGACTCGATCCGTCGGCTGCGTTCATCTTCGCGCTGCTGGCCTTCGCCGCTGGCTTCATCGTGCGGCCGTTCGGTGCGCTGGTGTTCGGTCGCCTCGGCGACATGATCGGCCGGAAGTACACCTTCCTGGTCACGATCCTGATCATGGGTCTGGCGACGTTCATCGTCGGCGTGCTGCCCAACTACGCTTCGATCGGTGTCGCCGCGCCGGTGATCCTGATCTCGCTGCGCATGCTGCAAGGTCTGGCACTCGGCGGTGAATACGGCGGTGCGGCCACCTACGTGGCCGAACACGCCCCGCACGGTCGCCGCGGCGCCTACACCGCGTGGATCCAGACCACCGCGACGCTGGGCCTGTTCCTGTCGCTGATGGTGATCCTGGGCACCCGCTCCGCCATCGGTGAAGAAGCCTTCGCCGACTGGGGCTGGCGCGTGCCGTTCATCGTGTCGATCCTGCTGCTGGCCATCAGCGTCTGGATTCGCCTGTCGATGAACGAATCGCCCGCCTTCAAGAAGATGAAGGAAGAGGGCAAGACCTCCAAGGCGCCGCTGTCCGAGTCCTTCGGCCAGTGGAAGAACCTGAAGATCGTGCTGCTGGCGCTGTTCGGCCTCGTCGCCGGTCAAGCGGTGGTCTGGTACACGGGGCAGTTCTATGCGCTGTTCTTCCTGACCAGTGTCCTGAAGGTGGACGGCCCGACCGCCAACATCCTGGTCGCCGCGTCGCTGATCATCGGCACGCCGTTCTTCGTCGTCTTCGGCACCCTGTCGGACAAGATCGGCCGCAAGCCGATCATCATGGCCGGCCTGCTGCTGGCGGTGCTGAGCTTCTTCCCGCTGTTCAAGGCGCTGACCGAAGCCGCCAACCCGGACCTCGCCAAGGCGCAAGCCACCGCGCAGATCTCCGTGAAGGCCGACCCGGCTACCTGCTCGTTCCAGGGCAGCCCGGTGGCGCGTGAAGTGGACTTCACCAACCCCTGCGACATCGCCAAGCGTTCGCTGGCCCAGAACTCGGCCAGCTACACGAACGAAGCGGTCGCCGCGGGCACGCC
The DNA here is from genome assembly GCF_013299175.1 of Sphaerotilus sp. Taxonomy (GTDB): domain Bacteria; phylum Pseudomonadota; class Gammaproteobacteria; order Burkholderiales; family Burkholderiaceae_C; genus Sphaerotilus. Next base: position 8,541 of record NZ_JAAFKF010000060.1, on the reverse strand, counting down.
CACGGTCATCAAGATCGGCGACAAGGAAATCGTGCCCCCGACCGGCGTGCTGCTGGCCGGTGGCCACAAGTTCGACGAAGCATCGGGCAAGGCGATTGGCGCGTTCAAGAAGGAAGTCGCTGCGGCGCTGAAGGAAGCTGGCTACCCCGCCAAGGCGGACCCCGCCAAGATGGACAAGGTCAAGATCGTCCTGATCCTGGCCGTGCTGGTGCTCTTCGTCACGATGGTCTACGGCCCGATCGCGGCGATGCTGGTCGAGATGTTCCCGACCCGCATCCGCTACACCTCGATGTCCCTGCCGTACCACATCGGCAACGGCTGGTTCGGTGGCCTGATGCCGACGATCGCCTTCGCGATGGTCGCCCAGAACGGCAACATGTACTACGGCCTGTGGTACCCCATCACGATCGCCGCCATCACCTTCGTGATCGGCATGCTGTTCGTGAAGGAAACCAAGGACACCGACATCTACGCCGGTGACTGATCGGCTGGCATCGGCTGACGTTCGGCTGATGTGACAAGGCGCCCCGCAAGGGGCGCCTTGTTCGTTTGTCGGGCGGACCTTACCCTGTTCTTACCCACCCCAAGGAGTTGACACCATGTGGAAAATTGTTCTGGCCTTCATCGCCTTCGCCGCCCTCGCCATGTTCATCCTGATGAAGAGCGGTGGTGACATCGACATGAGCGGCGAGAAGCATGGCACCGAGAGCCACGAGCCGGCCGCCAGCGCCGCGGCACCCGCCGCCAGCGCAGCCGCGTCGGCCGCATCGAACTGAACCGCGGGGACGGGCGCCTCAGGCTTCGATCAGCCCCCAGCGCAGCGCCAGCAGCGTCAGCTCCGCCTGGTTGGCCGCTTCGAGTTTCTGCTTGACGTGGTACAGGTGGGTGCCGACGGTGCTGGCCGAGAGCTTCAGGTCGCCCGCGATGTCCTGCACCGAGCGACCGCGGGCGAGCTGCACGAAGACCTCGAATTCCCGCGACGACAGCCGATCCGCCGGGTTGTCGCTGCCGTCGATGGCGGCCAGGGCGAGCTGGCGCGCGATGTCCGCATCCAGCCAGCGCCGCCCCGACGCCAGGGACCGGATCGCCTCCGGCAGGTTCTCCGGCGCGCTGCGTTTGGAGAGGAACCCCATCGCCCCCGCGTCCAGCGCCCGCCGCGCGTGGGCGCTGTCGTCGTGGGCCGACAGCATGAGCAGCTTGAGCGCGCCGTCGCGGGCACGCAGCCGCCGCAGCGTCTCCAGCCCGCCCATGCCCGGCATCGAGATGTCGAGCACCACGACATCCGGCGCCGCCGCCACCACGCCCAGCAGCGCCTGCTCCCCACTGTCGGCCTCGCCCGTCACCTGCAGATCGGCACACTCGGCCAACAGCATCCGAAAGCCCATGCGGACCAGTGCGTGGTCGTCCACCAGCATCACGCGGATCATGTCGTTTCTCCCTGTGCTTCCTGGGCATCTTGTGGTCCGGCCATCGGCAACCACGCCTGCACGCGCGTGCCGCCTTCGGGGCGCCGCTGCACGCTCAGCCGTCCGCCCAGCGTGGCGGCCCGTTCGCGCAGTCCGCGCAGGCCGTAGTGTCCGCGGCGCGCCCAGTCGTCGGGCAGGCCGGCGCCGTCGTCCTCGACCGTGAGCTGCAGCGCGGTCGGATCGGCTTCGGCGCAGATCCGCACCCGCGTGCCGCCGCTGTGGCGCAGCGCGTTGGTCAGCGCCTCCTGCGCGACGCGGTAGGCGGCGCGGGCGGGTTCGACCGGGAGCGACTGGCTCTGCTCCAGGCCATGCAGGTGCAGTTCCAGCACCATGTCGCCATAGCGGCTGCGCGAGGCATCGACCAGCTCGGTCAGCGCGTCCGCCAGCCCCAGATCGTCCAGCGCGGGCGGTGCGAGCCGCGGGATCAGGCCGTGCATCGCCTCGTAGAGCCGCGCAGCCTCGTCGGCGATCATGCCGCTGGCCTGTGCGCTGGTGGCGTCACGGTCGCCGAGCCGGGTCTGCACCGTGCGCGCCAGCGAGCGGATGGCCGTGACCGACTGGGCGAACTCGTCGTGCAGCTCGCGGGCGATGGCGCGGCGTTCGGCGTCGGTGTGCGCCTCCAGGCGGCGGGCGAATTCGCGGCTCTCCCGCAGCGTGCGCTCGGCCTCGAAGGCGCGGATGCGGGCGTCGATCTCCGCCTCGATCGCCTCGGCCAGCCGGTTCACGGCCTGGCCGATCACCGCTGCCTCGCGTCCGGGCAAGGGCGGCAGCCGGGCGGTGTACTCGCCTTGCTGCAGCCGGGTCAGCCCGTGGACGATGGTCGGCAGTGGCCGCAGCGCCCGTCCGACCCCCCAGAACACGGCCACGTTCAGCAGCAGCAGCACCGCCGCCCCCGTGCCAGCCAGCACGACGAACTCGTCCCAGCCGTCGAGGATGGCGCGCGAAGGTTCGGCCTCGATGGTGAGACGGCCCCCCGACATCTGGATCACCTGCCGCTGCAGCGGCGGCGACACGAGCGCGGAGTACCAGTCCGGTGCATAACGGCCCTGCTTGTAGGTCGCCAGCGGGGAGGTGAACAGCACCCGCCCGTCCTCCGACTCGAAACGGATGTCGTTGGCTCGGACCCGGCCGAGCTGCGACAGGAACTGCACCAGCGCCTGCGGCCCCGCGCTGGCGTAGACCCAGCTCACCCGCTGCAGCAACTGCGCGGCCACGCGGTTGCCGGCGGTGATCTCCTCGCGCACGCTGCGGCGGGTGGCGTCGATCTGCAGCGCGATGACCGCCACGACGAACAGGCCCATCAGCGCAGCGACGATCAGGTGGATCTGCAGCCGCAGGCTCGGGCTGCGCGGGGGCGGGAGGCGAAACGTCATGGGGGCATTGTCGGGTCCGGGCTGGCCGCTGCAAGCCGACCGTGGTGTTTCATGAAAATCATGAGGTCCGGCTCATTCCTGTGGCGACGACAGCCGCGGCGGACACCACGACACTGCAGGCTCCAACCCGCAACCAACCCCTTACCCCTTGAAGGAGTTCCCCGATGACCTGGCAAACCCCCACCGCCTGCGACTTCCGTTTCGGCTTCGAAATCACGATGTACGTCGCCGCCCGCTGAGCTGCAGGACGACACCATGAAACTGCGGGTGCTCGGCTCGGCCGCAGGTGGCGGTTTCCCCCAGTGGAACTGCAACTGCGCGCAATGCACCGCCGTCCGGGCGGGATCTCCCAGCCACCGCGCCCGCACCCAGTCGTCCGTCGCCGTCGGCGGCCCGGACGACTGGCTGCTGGTCAACGCTTCTCCCGACATCCTCACCCAGTTGCAGCGCAGCCCCGCGCTGCAGCCGGCGCGTGCCGTGCGCGACACGGGCATCGCGGCGGTGCTGCTCTGCGATGGGCAGGTCGATCACAGCACCGGCCTGTACATGCTGCGCGAACGCGGTGCCCCGCTGCCACTGTGGACCACGCGGCCCGCCTTCGACGACCTCAGCATCGGCAACCCGATCCTGCGCGTGCTGTCGCACTACTGCGGCGTGGCGTGGAACGAACTGCCGATCGACGGCACCGCGTTCACCATCCCCGGCGTGTCCGGCCTGCGCCTCACCGCCATGCCGCTCTACAGCAAACCCGCGCCGTACTCGCCGCACCGTGAATGCTGTGTCCCCGGCGACAACATCGGCCTCGTGTTCGAGAACGTCGCCACCGGCCGCCGCGTGTTCTACGCCCCAGGACTCGGCGAGATCAGTGTGGCGGTCTGGGACGCCATGGCCACCGCCGACGTGGTGCTGGTGGACGGCACCTTCTGGACCGACGACGAGATGATCCGCCTGGGTTTCTCGAAGAAGACCGCCCGCGACATCGGCCACCTGCCGCAGTCCGGTGCGGGCGGGATGCTCGGCTGGCTGGGCCGGCTGCCGGCGACGACGCGCAAGCTGCTCATCCACATCAACAACACCAACCCGATCCTCGACGAAGCCTCGCCCGAGCGGCAGCAGGTCGAGGCGGCTGGTGTCGAAGTCAGCTTCGACGGGCTGGAGATCGAATTCTGATGTCGCCTTTTGAAGCCCGTCTGCGCGACCAGGGCCGCGCATACCACATCCACCACCCGTTCAACGTCATGCTGAACACGGGCAAGGCCACGCCCGAACAGATCCGCGGCTGGGTGGCGAACCGCTTCTGCTACCAGACGGCGATTCCCGTGAAGGACGCGGCCGTGCTGTCGAACTGTCCTGACCGGCTGGTGCGGCGGGAGTGGATCCAGCGCATCCTCGACCACGACGGCTTCGAGATCACCGGGACGGATGGCGCATTGGTGCGCGACCCTGGCGGCATCGAGGCGTGGCTGCGGCTTGGCGAGGCGGTCGGGCTGACACGCGAGGAAGTGCTGGATGGCCGGCACGTCATTCCGGCGGTGCGCTTCGCGGTCGATGCGTATGTCAACTTCGCGCGCCGGGCGCCGTGGCAGGAGGCGGTGTGCTCCTCGCTGACCGAGCTGTTCGCGCCCGAGATCCACAAGCAGCGGCTCGCGACCTGGCCCGCGCACTACGGCTGGATCGACCCCGCCGGGCTGGCCTACTTCCGTAACCGCGTCAGCCAGGCGCGGCGCGACGTGGAGCAAGGGCTGGCCGTCACGCTCGACCATTTCCGCACGCCCGAGCAGCAGGACCGCGCCGTGCAGATCCTGCGCTTCAAGCTCGACATCCTGTGGGCGATGAACGACGCGATGGCGCTGCGCTATGGGGTGCAAGGGGTGACGCCGTGAGCGCCGCCAAGCCCCGCGTGGCCCGTGGCTTCCGGCTGCAGTGGGAAGAAGTGCAGGGCTGCCACGTCCTGCTCTACCCCGAAGGCATGGTCAAGCTCAACCGCAGCGCAGGCGAGATCCTGACGCGCTGCACCGGCACGGCCACCGTCGCCGAGATCGTGGCGGACCTGGAAACCGCATTCGGCGCCTCGAACCTGCAAGGCGATGTCGACAGCTTCCTCGACATGGCGCGCCAGCAACGCTGGGTGGACGCGGCATGACCACGCTGCCGCTGACGCCGGTCACTCCAGCGATCGGCCCGCCGCTGTGGCTGCTGGCGGAAGTCACCTACCGCTGCCCGCTGCACTGCGTGTTCTGCTTCAACCCGGTCGATTTTGCGAAGACCGAGCGGACGGACGAACTCCCCACCGCCGATTGGCTGCGGGTGCTGCGCGAGGCGCGGGCGCTGGGTGCGGTGCAGTGCGGCTTCTCGGGCGGCGAGCCGCTGATGCGCGACGACCTGGAAGAGCTGGTCGCCGAGGCGCACCGGCTGGGCTACTACACCAACCTGCTCACGTCCGGCGTCGGTCTGACCAAGGAGCGGGCGGTGGCGCTGAAGGCGGCGGGGCTGGACCATGTGCAGCTCAGTTTCCAGGACTCGACCCGCGAGCTGAACGACTTCCTCAGCCACACCAAGACCTTCCAGCTCAAGCAGGAGGTGGGCGAGACCATCAAGGCGCTCGGCTGGCCGATGGTGATGAACGTGGTGATCCACCGCCTCAACATCGACCACATCGACCGCATCATCGCGATGGCCGACGCGCTCGGCGCCGAGTACCTGGAGCTGGCGAACTCGCAGTACTACTCCTGGGCGCACCTGAACCGCGACCACCTGCTGCCCACCAGCGAGCAGATCCGCCGCGCCGAGGTGATCACCGACGCATGGCGCGTCAAGGTGGCCGACCGGATGAAGCTGTTCTTCGTCGCCCCGGACTACCACGAGGGCCAGCCGAAGAAGTGCATGAACGGCTGGGGCAACATCTTCCTGACGATCTCGCCGGACGGCACCGCGTTGCCGTGTCACACCGCGAAGATGCTGCCGGGCCTGGCCTTTCCGAACGTGCGCGAGCACGACATCCGCTCGATCTGGCAGGACAGCGAAGGCTTCAACCGCTACCGGGGCACGGGCTGGATGAAGGGGCCGTGTGTCACCTGTCCGGACAAGGAGAAGGATCTCGGCGGTTGCCGCTGTCAGGCGTTTTTGCTGGCGGGGGATGCGGCTGCCGCCGATCCGGTGTGCCCGAAGAGCGAGCGGTATGGGGTCGTGCAGGCGGCGGTGGCGGCGGCGGATGCGGGGGTGGTACCCGAGCATCCGCTGGTGTTCCGGGACCGCCGGTCCTCGCTCATGCTCGCCCAGGAATCACCGTAGCTTCAAGCTCTGGGCGACCGCGAGCGCGAGCCTGCGCAGGTTCATCATGGAGATGGCCCGCATTTTTTTTCTGTACAGCCCCAAGAAACTCGTCAGTTGATCGAAATCTTGTTCCGCGATATCGGAGATGAGCTTCTTGTCAGATGGTAAATGCAACAGGAAGCAGCTCTTGTAGTAAGCGAAAGATTTTTGCGGATGCAGCACCCGGATACTCCAGTATCTTCCGATGATGCCCAGCGTGCCTGCGTCTGCAATATAGAGTCCACTCCGCCGCAGACTCTCGATGGCCGCGGAAGTGACCGCTTCATCGCCCACATGGTGCAGGGTTTCGACGTTGGTGATGTAGTTCCCATAAAGTCGATCGATCTCCATCACCAGACTGTGGAAAAACGCCGCAGTGCCCGCCAGGAATTCTCCGCCCGACCAGCGGCCTTCGCTTTTTATTTTCCCGATGGTGGTGAGGTCGCGAATGATGACGTCATGCCCGTAAGCGGGAATCACCTGGTCTGAGATGTCGTAGCTGATGGGGATTCCCGCCTCGACAAGGTGTTGAAGGCATTGCGGAAATTTGTTGATGCAGACGACATCCAGGTCGCAGAAAACCGAGTAACAGTTGCTGAGCGATGCCAGGTATCGGAGTGCGTCGAATTTGAAATGTGCCGAATAGAACTTGATCCCTGATGGCACACTGGTCATGAAAGGTATTTCCAGTATGTCCAGCGCGTCTGGAGAATTTTTTCTTTGCTGGACCAGTGGGTAGGAATCGACCAGCTTTTTGTTGTTGGTCAGCAGGGTGAATTTCTTGCCCTGGAGTGCCAATGTTTTCGAGAGAACGATGGCATTGTTGATGTAGATGGAAACCTGTTCGCTGAATGTTTTGGTCGAAAGATTCATGGCGGATTTCTCGCCATCGCTGAGATGCAGCAAGCCAAAAAAACGGGTGTCCATCATAGGGTGCCTTTGAATTGAGATTTAAATGGTATGGCGGCCAGTATTGCCGCCAGCTTTTTATTCTAGGGCAATTCCACCAGGGGTCGAATTTCCTTTTCTCCGTGAGATAGGGCAGTGCAAAAAAATACCGCGATCCGCCGGTAGCGCCGGTGTGCCGAGTTCAGATGCCTGCGCCTTCCAAGGCCAGCAGGAACAGCGCCGCCCGCGCCCGGCTCGCACCGACATACAGCCACTCCGGGTGCTGCCCCGCCTTGCGGTCGAGTCCGGCGACGATCACTACATCCGCCTCCAGCCCCTTGAAGCCCTGGATCGTGCCGATGCGCACCTGCCCCGGCACGGCGTGTACCACGTCGAGGTTGACCACCACTTCGTCCAGCCCCGCCGCCCAGCCTGAAGTCGCGTTGGTGTGGCGGTACGGCGCGAGGATGACGACCTGCTCCGGGCGCAGTCCGTCGCGCTTCAGCAGCGTGCGCAACACCTGCCGCAACTGGCCCGCCATCTCGGCAAAGTCGCGGCTGAGCTGTGTCTGCGGCGCCGGGCCGTGTTCGACGCGGAACTCGGTCGGCACCACGCATTGCCCGAGCAAGGCCGCCCGCTCGCCGATGGGGCGGGCATTGCGCAGGTTGGCCTCCAGCACCAGCGGCTCGGCGGCAAACGGCGGCTCCCACTGCGCCTGCGCCCGGAACACCGACTGCCGGCGGTCGAAGAAGCAGTACCACGCGAAGTCCGGCGCCCCCAGCGTCTCCAGCGCCACCCACCACGTCGGCGAGAAATCGGCCGCCTCGTCCACGATCAGCGTGTCGAAGCGGAGACCGAGCAACTCGGCCGCGTTCAGCAGCAGTTCGGCGCAGTCCTCGTTGAAGAACTGGCGCCGTGCCGCGTCGTCGGTCGGCACGTTGAAGCCCAGCCCGGATTGCTCCGCCAGCAGCTTCACCAGCTCGTGGAAGTTGCACACCGTCAGGCCCGGCACGCCGTCGAGCTGCGCCGACAGGTGCGACGCCAGCGCCCGGTTGAAGCAGGTGAGCAGGACGGATTTGCCCTGCGCCGCGTGTGCGCGGGCCAGCATCGTCTTGCCCGAGCCGGCGCCGCCCTCGACCAGCAGGCGCAATTGCGGGTACGTATTCAGCCCCCCGGTATTGACAGCCCGAATACCCGCCCGCCCCGTCGATTCGGACGTGGCGTGAGTTCGATGGTTACCTGACGGTTGCCGGGCTGAGACCCTGGCGGCGCGCTCAGCCCGAGGGCACCAGCGAGGGCACTGCGCTACCCGCGAAGTGCGCCTGCAGCGCCTGTCGCAGATACGTCAGCGCATCGCGGCCTTGGCGCTTGCAACTCCAGGGCGATCGCATCTAAATTCTGACCATCCCCAAGACCGTCTCCAGGTAGTCCAGATCCCACCCGGCGGTGCGCCGCTTGCCCTGAATGCCTAGCTTGAGGGTCTTGTCTTGCTTGATTTGCGT
>NZ_JAAFKF010000006.1 GCF_013299175.1 Sphaerotilus sp. | reverse complement strand
CCTTCCTGCGCGGTCGAACGCAGCAGCCAGCCGACCCGCACCGCCACGATGGTGCGCAGCCGGGCATTCGCGGCCAGGCTGCCGTCCATCAGGCTGGCGATGGCGTAGGTGCCAGTCGGTGTGACCCGGACGAAGCGACAAGCCCCGGGGTTCAGCCCGGGGTCGAGCGTTCAAGCCGGAACGGCTTGTCAAGCGACATGTATGGAAATACAGTTGTCGGATGGAAGCCGTGAAGACCCTCAAGCTGCGCATCAAGGACAAGCACGCGGGCGTGCTGTCCTTGATGGCGCGCGAGGTCAATCAGGTGTGGAACTACTGTAACGAGACCAGTTCGCGGGCGATCCGCGAGCGCGGAAAGTGGCTGAGCGGGTTCGACCTGCAGAAGCTCACGGCCGGGTACTCGAAGTGCGAGGGCGTGCGGATCGGTAGCGCCACGGTGCAACTGGTGTGCGAGGAATACGCCACCCGGCGCAAGCAGTTCAAGAAAGCCCGGCTCAATTGGCGCGTGTCGAACGCGAAGTCAGCGAAGTATTCGCTCGGCTGGGTGCCGTTCAAGGCGGGCGGCGCGAAGTACAAGGCCGGGCAGATCGCTTTTCTCGGGCACAGGTTCAGTCTGTGGGACAGCTACGGGCTGAGCCGGTTCGATCTGCGCGCCGGCTCGTTCTCGCAGGACGCGCGCGGCCGGTGGTACCTGAACGTGTGCGTCAAGGTGGACGTGCTGAAGTCGGCTGGCACTGGGCTGATCGGTATCGACCTCGGCCTGAAGACTGCAGCGACGTGCTCGGACGGCGAAGAGCTGGCGTCCGGCCTGTACCGCAAGCATGAGGGCGCGCTGGGGATCGCCCAGCGCGCCAGGAAGAAGGACCGGGTGCGCGCGATCCACGCGAAGATCGCCAACACGCGCAAGGACGCGATGCACAAGTTCAGCACCGGGCTGGTCGAGCGCAACGCGGCGATCTTCGTCGGGAACGTGCAGGCCGGCGCGATGGTGAAGACTCGGATGGCGAAATCCACGCTGGACGCCGGGTGGTCAATGCTGAAGACGATGCTGGAATACAAGAGCCATCAGGCCGGCATCGTGTTCGAGGAGGTGAATGAAGCCTACACAACCCAGACCTGCTCGCGCTGCGGGGGCATACCCGCCAGCAGTCCGAAAGGCAGGACAGGTCTGCGAATGAGGCGATGGACATGCTGCGATTGCGGCGCGGAACACCACCGCGACGTGAACGCCGCCAGGAACATCGCCGCGCGCGGACATGCGCGTCTCGCAGGAGGAATCCCCGTCCTTTAGGGCGGGGAGGATGTCAACATCAACTCGATCAGTGTGAAGCCCGCCCGCTGTCGTGGGGCGCGGAGGGCAGGCAGCAGTTGCACGGTAAGCCTCGGCAAGACAATGTTCACCGCCTGACTGTGCCAAGGGCGTCCCCTGTACCGAGCCGGGATAAACCGCCCGATTCCGACGCTTTCCCGGCGATGCACGGTGGGGTGTCCTGTGCCGTGCCGCTACAATGTCACGCACCATGGCCGATCCCACCCCCACCAAAGTCCGCGATTTCATCGCCGCCGGCCTGTCCTGCGAGCACCTCGAAGTCGAAGGCGACGGCCGCCATTTCTTCGCCACCATCGTTTGCAGCGCCTTCACCGGCAAGCTGCGCGTGGCCCGTCACCAGATGGTCTACGCGGCCCTCGGCGAACGCATGCGCGAAGAGATCCACGCCCTGTCGATGAAGACGCTCACCCCGACCGAATGGACGGCGCAGGCTGCACAAGCCACCCCGGCCACCCCCTCCCACCATTGACCACCCCGCGCGCGGCCCAGGCTGCGGCGCGGGCGTGTGCATGCCCCTGCGGTGTGCGACAGGCCCGCCCGACCCCCGGCCCGGACCTCGCGCCCGCACAGGCACACACCGATGGACAAGCTCCTCATTCGCGGCGGCCGCACCCTCCAGGGTGAAGTCACGATCTCCGGCGCCAAGAACGCCGCCCTGCCGGAGCTGTGCGCGACGCTGCTGACGGCCGAGCCGGTGACGCTGGCCAACGTGCCGGTGCTCAAGGACGTGGCGACCACGCTCAAGGTGCTCGCTCAGCTCGGCGCCACCTCCACCCGCACGGCCGAGCAGCCGGACGTGGTGACGGTCGATGCCTCGAACATCACCTCGACCGAGGCGACCTACGACCTCGTGAAGACGATGCGCGCCTCGATCCTCGTGCTCGGCCCGCTGCTGGCGCGGTTTGGCGTGGCGCGGGTGTCGCTGCCGGGCGGTTGCGCGATCGGCTCGCGGCCGGTGGACCAGCACATCAAGGGCCTGCGGGCGATGGGCGCCGAGATCCGTGTCGAACATGGCTACATCCACGCCACCGCCACGCCGCGTCTCAAGGGCGCCCGCATCACCACCGACATGGTCACCGTCACCGGCACCGAGAACCTGCTGATGGCTGCGACGCTGGCCGACGGCGAGACGGTGCTGGAAAACGCCGCGCAGGAGCCGGAGATCACCGACCTCGTGGACCTGCTCGTCTCGATGGGCGCGCAGATCGACGGCCGCGGCACCAGCCGCCTGCGCATCACCGGCGTCGAGCGGCTGCATGCCCCGAAGGTGCCGCACCAGATCATCCCCGACCGCATCGAGGCCGGCACCTTCCTGTGCGCCGTCGCCGCAGCGGGCGGCGACGTGACGCTGCGCCGCGCCGATGCGAGCCACCTGGACGCCGTGATCACCAAGCTGCGCGAAGCCGGTGTCACCGTCGAGGCGGGCGCTGACTCGATCCGCGTGCAGATGAGTACACGCCCCAAGGCCGTGAGCTTCCGCACCAGCGAGCACCCGCTGTTCCCGACCGACATGCAGGCGCAGTTCATGGCCGTGAACTGCATCGCCGAGGGCGTGGCGCGCGTGACCGAGACGATCTTCGAGAACCGCTTCATGCACGTCAACGAGCTGGTCCGGCTGGGCGCGCACATCGCCGTGGACGGCCACACGGCGCTGGTCGAAGGCATCCCGCGCCTGTCGGGCGCGACCGTCATGGCCACTGACCTGCGCGCCTCGGCGTCGCTGGTGATCGCCGGGCTGGTCGCCGACGGCGTGACCACCGTGGACCGCATCTACCACCTCGACCGCGGCTACGACGCCATGGAAGTGAAGTTGCGCGGCATCGGCGCCGACATCGAAAGGGTTCCGGCATGAGCACGAACGCGCCCACGAACGGGATGATCACGCTGGCCCTGTCCAAGGGCCGGATCTTCGAGGACACGCTGCCGCTGCTGAAGGCGGCCGGGATCGAGGTGCTCGAAGACCCCGAGAAGTCCCGCAAGCTGATCCTGCCGACGAACCGGCCGGATGTGCAGATCGTGCTGGTGCGGGCCACCGACGTGCCGACCTACGTGCAGTACGGCGGCGCGGACCTGGGCGTGGCGGGCAAGGACATCCTGATCGAGCACGGCGGCCAGGGCTTGTACCAGCCGCTGGACCTGAACATCGCCAAGTGCCGCATGAGCGTGGCGGTGCGCGAGGGCTTCGACTACGCGGCGGCCGTGAAGCAGGGTTCGCGTATCCGCGTGGCGACCAAGTTCACGACCATCGCCCGCCAGCACTTCGCCGACAAGGGCGTCCATGTGGACCTGATCAAGCTCTATGGCTCGATGGAACTCGCGCCGTTGACGGGCCTCGCCGATGCCATCGTCGATCTGGTGTCCACCGGCAAGACGCTGGTGGCGAACCACCTGGTCGAAGTCGAGCCGTTCATGCAGATCTCGTCGCGGCTCATCGTCAACCAGGCCGCGCTCAAGCTCAAGCGCGACCAGATCCGCCCGCTGATCGACGCCTTTGCTTCTGCCATTCCCAAAGATTGACCCACTGAACCCGCTGAAGAAAGACCCGCCATGTCCCCCGTCGCCATCCGCCACCTGAACACCGCCGCCCCGGACTTCGAAGCCGAGTTCCAGCGTGTGCTGCATTGGTCGGCGGAGACGGACCATGCGATCGAGGAGCGGGTGGCAGTCATCCTGAAGGATGTGCAGCAGCGCGGCGACGCGGCGGTGATCGAGTACACCAACCGCTTCGACGGCATGCAGGCCGAGTCGATGACCGCGCTGGAGCTGACCCGCGAGGAGCTGAACGCCGCGTTCGAAGCGATCACGCCCGCGCAGCGCAGCGCCCTCGAAGCGGCGGCCCGGCGTGTGCGCAGCTACCACGAGCGGCAGTTGCAGGCGTGCGGCCTGAGCTGGCAGTACCGCGACGAGGACGGCACGCTGCTCGGCCAGAAGGTCACGCCGCTGGACCGCGTCGGCATCTACGTGCCCGGCGGCAAGGCGGCGTACCCGTCGTCGGTGCTGATGAACGCGATCCCGGCGCATGTCGCCGGTGTCGGCGAGATCATCATGGTCGTGCCGACGCCGAAGGGCGAGAAGAACGCGCTGGTGCTAGCCGCTGCGCATGTCGCGGGCGTGGGCCGGGTGTTCACGATCGGTGGGGCGCAGGCGGTCGGCGCACTGGCTTACGGAACGGCGACCGTGCCGCGCGTGGACAAGGTCACCGGCCCAGGCAACGCCTACGTGGCGAGCGCCAAGCGGCGGGTCTTCGGGCAGGTGGGCATCGACATGATCGCCGGCCCGTCGGAAATCCTCGTGTTGGCCGATGGCACGACACCGCCCGACTGGGTGGCGATGGACCTGTTCTCGCAGGCCGAACACGACGAGATGGCGCAGTCGATCCTGCTGTGCCCGGACGCGGACTACATCGCCCAGGTCCAGGCCGCGATCGACCGCCTGATCGACGGCATGCCGCGCCGCGACGTGATCCGAGCGTCGCTGGAAGGCCGCGGCGCGCTGATCCTGACCCGCGACATGGACGAGGCCTGCGCGATCAGCAACCGCATCGCCCCGGAGCACCTCGAAGTCAGCTCATCCGATCCGCACCGCTGGGAGCCGCTGCTCAGGCACGCCGGGGCGATCTTCCTGGGCGCGTACACGAGCGAATCGCTGGGCGACTACTGCGCCGGGCCGAACCATGTGCTGCCGACCTCGGGCACTGCGCGTTTTTCGTCGCCGTTGGGGGTGTACGACTTCCAGAAGCGCAGCAGCCTGATCGAGGTGAGCGAGCAGGGGGCGCAGACGCTGGGCGTGATCGCGGCCGAGCTGGCCTATGGCGAAGGCTTGCAGGCGCATGCGCAGGCCGCCGAGTTCCGCCTCAGGAAGGGTTGAGATGTTGTTGACACGAAGTTCGTGTTGCACGAATATCTTGCAACACTGTATTCGTGCAACGGAACGATGATGAAAAACGTCACCATCACCATGGAAGACCATGTCGCTGATTGGGCGCGCATGGAAGCCGCGCGGCGCAACACCAGCGTTTCGCGCTTGCTGGGTGAGTTGCTGGCCGAGAAGATGCACCATGACGACGCCTATGAACGGGCGATGCGCGAGGCGCTGGCGTTCAAGCCGATTCCCTTTGAACGCCCGTACTTGACGCGGGACGAGGTCTATGCCGAGCGACTCGACCGTTTTCGTTGACACCAATGTCCTGCTGTATGCGCAGGATCCCCGCGTGCCAGACAAGAAGGCGCGCGCAGCCGCGTGGGTGGCGCATTGCTGGCGCCAAGGCTGTGGACGCCTGAGCACGCAGGTGCTCAACGAGTTGTACGTCAACCTGCGCCGGACTGCGCCGCAACTGGATCTGGCCGAAGGGCGTGCGCTGGTGCGCTGCTACCGTGCCTGGCAGCCGTGGGTGGTGGATGGTTCGACTGTCGATCTCGCCTGGGAACTGCAGGACCGTTTTGCGCTGAGTTACTGGGACGCGCTGATGGTGGCGGCTGCGCAGCAGCAGGGCTGCCGCTTCTTGCTCACCGAAGACCTGCAGCATGGCCAGCAGATGGATCGTCTGCAGATTCTCAATCCTTTTCTCGTCGGAACCGAGGTTCTTGACGCGCCCTCGCCATGACCCGACTTCCCGAACGCCTCACTTCCACACTGCGCCAGGATGTCCAGGGCATGCACGCCTACGCCGTCCAGCCCAGCGCCGGCTTCATCAAGCTCGACGCGATGGAGAACCCCTTCCTGCTCCCGCCCGCGCTGCAAGCCGAACTGGGCCAGCGCCTCGGCGCGGTGGCGATCAACCGCTATCCCGGCGGGCGCATCGACGACCTGAAGACCGCACTTGCCGCCCACATCGCGATGCCCGAAGGCTGCGCACTGATGCTGGGCAACGGCTCGGACGAACTGATCTCGCTGCTGGCGCTGGCCTGCGACGTGCCGGGTGCGACGATCCTGGCGCCGGTGCCGGGCTTCGTGATGTACGCGATGTCGGCGCAGTTGCAGGGGCTGCACTTCGTCGGCGTGCCGTTGACGGCGGATTTCGAGCTGGACGAGGCCGCGATGCTGGCCGCCATCGAAGAACACCGTCCGGCCATCACCTACATCGCCTACCCGAACAACCCGACCGCCAACCTGTTCGACAACGCCGTGATCGAGAAGATCGTCGCCGCCGTCGGCGCGCAGAGCGGCTTGGTCGTGTTCGACGAGGCGTACCAGCCGTTCTCGTCGCGCACCTGGCTGCCGCGGGCGGGCGAGCATGACCATGTTCTGGTGATGCGCACCCTGAGCAAGTTCGGCTTGGCGGGCATCCGGCTGGGCTACATGGTCGGCCCGGCCACGCTGATCGCCGAGATCGACAAGGTGCGCCCGCCGTACAACGTCAGCGTGCTGAACGCCGAGGCCGCGCTGTTCGCCCTCGAACACGCCGATGAGTACGACCGACAGGCCGCGGTGCTGCGCAGCGAGCGCGAGCGGCTGCAGGCGGCGTTGAGCGACATCCCCGGCGTGCAGGCGTGGCCGAGCGAGGCGAACATGATCCTGGTCCGCGTGGCCGATTCGAAGGACGCCTTCGAGAGCATGAAACAGCGCGGCGTGCTGATCAAGCATGTCGCGGCGCTGCACCCTTTGCTGGCCAACTGCCTGCGCCTGACGGTCGGCACCCCCGAAGAAAATACCCGCATGATCGACGCGCTGCGAGCGTCGGTCTGAAGATGAGCACCATGAGCACTGACTTCACCCCCCGGATCGCCGAGATCCAGCGCAACACCAACGAGACCAAGATTCGCGTGCGGGTCAACCTCGACGGCACGGGCGTCTCGAAGCTCGCCACCGGCATCGGTTTCTTCGACCACATGCTCGACCAGATCGCCCGCCACGGCCTGATCGACCTGGAAATCGAGGCCGACGGTGACCTGCACATCGACGGCCACCACACGGTGGAAGACGTGGGCATCACGCTGGGCATGGCGGTGGCCAAGGCGGTCGGCGACAAGAAGGGCCTGACGCGCTACGGCCACAGCTACGTGCCGCTGGACGAGGCGCTGTCCCGCGTCGTCATCGATTTTTCCGGGCGTCCGGGGCTGGAAATGGACGTGAAGTTCACCGCCGGCAGCATCGGCGCGCTCGACACGCAGCTCGTCTACGAGTTCTTCCAGGGCTTCGTCAACCACGCGCTGGTCAGCCTGCACATCGACAACCTCAAGGGCCACAACGCCCACCACCAGTGCGAGACGATGTTCAAGGCGTTCGGCCGCGCGGTGCGCATGGCGATCACGCCCGATCCGCGCTCGGCGGGGGTGATTCCCTCGACGAAGGGGTGCCTGTGATGGCCCGGACGGTCGCCGTCGTCGATTACGGCATGGGCAACCTGCGCTCGGTGTCGCAGGCGGTGATGCACGTTGCGCAAGGCTCGGGGCTGGAGGTCGTCGTGACTTCGCAGCCCGACGAGGTGCGCGCCGCGGAGCGTGTCGTGCTGCCGGGGCAGGGCGCCATGCGTGACTGCATGCGCGAGCTGCACGATTCCGGGCTGAAGGACGCTGTGCTCGAAGCCGCCGCGACCAAGCCGCTGATGGGCGTGTGCGTCGGGATGCAGATGCTGCTCGACCACTCGGAGGAGCAGGACACGCCAGGACTCGGCCTGATCCCCGGCCGCGTGAAGCGTTTCCAGTTGGAAGGCCGCCTGCAGCCCGACGGCAGCCGCTACAAGGTGCCGCAGATGGGCTGGAACCGCGTGCGCCAGATCGCGCATGAAGGGCAGGGCGGCACGGTGCATCCGGTCTGGGCCGGTGTGCCGGACGGCGCGTGGTTCTATTTCGTTCACAGCTACTTCACGACGCCCGACGACCCGCGCCACACCGCGGGCGAGACCGATTACGGCGCGCCGTTCACCTGTGCGGTGGCCCGCGACAACATTTTCGCCACCCAGTTTCACCCCGAAAAGAGCGCCGCCCACGGGCTGGCGCTGTACCGCAATTTCCTGGGTTGGAAGCCCTGAAAGCCCTGACACCATGCTGCTGATCCCGGCAATCGACCTCAAAGACGGTCAATGCGTTCGCCTCAAGCAAGGCGACATGAACGACTCCACCACCTTCGGCGCGGACCCTTCGGTGGTCGCCCGCCGCTGGCTCGACGCGGGCGGCCGACGCTTGCACCTGGTGGACCTGAACGGCGCGTTTGCCGGCAAGCCGGTCAACGCCGGGGCGATCCAGTCGATCCTGGCCGAGGTGGACGGCAAGATCCCCGTGCAGCTCGGCGGCGGCATCCGCGACCTCGACACCATCGAGCGTTACCTCGACGCGGGCATCACCTACGTCATCATCGGCACGGCCGCGGTGAAGAACCCCGGCTTCCTGCGTGACGCCTGCACCGCCTTTCCCGGCCACATCATCGTCGGACTCGACGCCAAGGACGGCATGGTCGCCACCGACGGCTGGAGCAAGCTCAGCGGCCACGAGGTCGTCGATCTGGCGAAGAAGTTCGAGGGCTACGGCGTCGAAAGCATCATCTACACCGACATCGGCCGCGACGGCATGCTCACCGGCATCAACATCGACGCCACCGTGAAGCTCGCGCAGGCGCTGACCATTCCCGTGATCGCCTCGGGCGGGCTGTCGAACATCGCCGACATCGAGGCGCTGTGCGCGGTGGAAAAGGAAGGCGTGCAGGGCGTGATCTGCGGCCGTTCGATCTACACCGGCGACCTCGACTTCGCGGCAGGCCAGCGCCTGGCCGACGAACGCAACGGCACCACGGCCTGAGCCGGATCGGAACGCCATGCTCGCCAAACGCATCATCCCCTGCCTCGACGTGACCGGCGGTCGGGTCGTCAAGGGCGTCAACTTCGTCGGCCTGCGCGACGCGGGCGATCCGGTGGACATCGCCGCCCGCTACAACGACCAGGGCGCCGACGAGCTGACCTTCCTCGACATCACCGCCACCAGCGACGGGCGTGACCTGATCCTGCACATCATCGAGGCGGTGGCGTCGCAGGTCTTCATCCCGCTGACGGTGGGCGGCGGCGTGCGCACGGTGGCCGACGTGCGCCGGCTGCTCAACGCGGGCGCGGACAAGGTGAGCTTCAATTCGGCCGCCGTCGCCAACCCGCAGGTGATCCGCGAGGCATCCGACAAGTACGGCGCGCAGTGCATCGTCGTCGCCATCGACGCCAAGAAGCGCGTGGGCGAGGATCTGGTCGCCAAGGGGCCGGGCTGGGATGTCTACACCCACGGCGGGCGCAAGAACATGCACCTCGACGCCGTGGCCTGGGCGCGCCAGATGGCCGAGATGGGCGCCGGCGAGATCCTGCTGACCAGCATGGACCGCGACGGCACCAAGATCGGCTTCGACCTGGCGCTGACGCGGGCGGTGGCGGATGCCGTGTCGGTGCCGGTGATCGCGTCCGGCGGTGTCGGCAATCTGGACCATCTGGCCGACGGCGTGCAGCAGGGCGGGGCGGACGCGGTGCTGGCGGCCAGCATCTTCCACTATGGCGAACACACGGTCGGTGAGGCCAAGGCGCTGATGGCGGCGCGTGGGATTCCGGTTCGCCTCTGATCGCAGCTTGCCGGCGTCAGGCCGCGTCGAGGCCGAGGCCCATGGCGCGGCGCAGGTTGTCGCGGGCCGTGGCTTCCAGCGCGTTGCGGAAATGCGCGGTGCTGTAGAGCGTCGGCCGGTCCAGGAACGATTGCAGGATGGCGCGGCGCTTCGCCCGAAACAGCACGCCCGGCACCCAGGCGTACTCGGCGCGGATCTGCTCCTCGTACTCGGCGAAGCGTGCTGGTGGTGTGCCCAGGATCGACAGGTCGATGTCGATCAGTACCTGTTCGTCGAGTCCTGTGGGCACGGCCGTGTGCCGGGTCGCCATGATCAGTGCGTGAACGCGGTTCGCCACCTCGGCCGGTACACCGTCCTGCAGGCACGCTGACCTGGCCCAGTCGGCGCTCCGGGCTTCGTTGTCGCTGCTGTACAGGTCGTAAACGGCGTCGTGAAACCAGAGCGCCACTTCCACTTCTGCCGCGTGCGTGGGCAGGTGCCGCACGGCGTCGAAGTGTTCGAGGCACTCGGTCAGGTGCTGGCGCGAGTGGTAGTGGCGGTGTGGCTCGTCGTACCGGGCCAGCAGGGTGGTGAAGAGATCGTCGCCTGCGGTGCGTGCCCCGAGTGTTTTCCAGGCGAGTGACCAAGTGCGGTGAAGGTCGAGCATGTCCAGACCTCTGCTTTCCCTTCAGACCAGCTCGTTCCTGATCGCATACACCGTCAGCTCCGAGTTGTTCGTCAGCCCCAGCTTCTCCAGCACCCGCGCCCGGTAGACGCTCACCGTCTTCGGACTCAGCGACAGTTGCTCGGCGATGTCGCTCAGCCGCTTGCCGGAGGCGATCATCGTCAGCGTCTGCAGCTCGCGGTCGGAGAGCTTGTCATGCGCAGCCTCCGGCGCGGGCGTGGTCAGGCTTTCGACCAGCATCTGCGCCATCTCGGCGGTGATGTACTTGCGGCCTTGCGCCACCATCCGCACCGCGGTGACGATCTGCGCCGTGTCACCGCCCTTGTTGACGTAGCCATAGGCGCCGCCGCGCAGTGCGCGCAGCGCGTACTGGTCCTCCGGGTACATGGACACGATCAGCACCCGGATCGGCGAGCCTTCGTCCTTGAGCGCGTGCAGCACGTCCAGTCCGCTGCGGCCTGGCATGTTGATGTCGAGCACCAGCACGTCGCAGGTGGTGGTGCGCAGCAGGGAGCGCAGTTCGCCGTATTCGCCGGCCTCGCCGACGATCTGCATGTCGGGCTGCTCGGCCAGCGTGTCGCGGATGCCGCGGCGGATCAGGGCATGGTCGTCACAGAGAATCACGCGGGTCATAGGGCGCCCCAGGTAGAAGGATCGTGCGGGCTGCTGGTCAGTGGCGGGTCGATGTCGGTGTCACCGGGACGCAAGGCCACATCGCTCAGGTCGAGAGGCACGGAGAGTATCAGGGTCGTCCCCGTCGGTGAGCTGCTCAGGTCCACCCAGCCGCCCACCGTGTCCGCGCGTTCGTGCAAGCCGCGAATTCCGAACGAATGGTCCTTGCCCAGATCGCCATTGGCCAGCCCGCGGCCGTTGTCGCTGATCTCCAGCGACAGCACGCCCGCAGCCACCGTCAGATCGACCTGGACCCGCGTGGCCTGGGCGTGCTTGGAGATGTTGGTGAGCGCCTCCTGGGCCGTGCGGTAGGCCACGAGTGGAATGCCGGGCGACAGGCGCAGGTGGTCGTGGCTGGTGCGGAAGGTGGTGCGCATGTGGGTGCGGCGCTCGAAACGCTGGGTCATCCACTGCAGTGCGGCCACCAGCCCCTGCTCCAGGATGGCCGGGCGCAGGTTGTGCATGATCCGCTGGCTGGCCTCGATGGCGTGGTTGACCGACTCCAGCGCCTGCTGGGCACGCTCGGCCATCGGCCCGTTCGGGGCATGGCGGGCGATCCAGGCCAGGTCGAACTTGACCGCAGTCAGCGAGCCGCCCACATCGTCGTGGACCTCGCGGGCGATGGCGGCGCGCTCCATCTCGATGCTGGTCTGCAGGTGCTGGGCCAGCTCGGACAGGCGCTTGCGCGAGCGGGCCAGCTCCTCGTCGGTGCGCTGGCGGGCACGCTGGCCTTCGCAGACCTCGACCGCGTGCAGCAGCGCCGGCACCAGGCGTGCCAGGTTGATCTTGAGCAGGTAGTCGGATGCGCCGTTGCGCATGGCCTCGACGGCGGTGTCCTCCCCGATCTCTCCCGACACGAGGATGAAGGGCATCAAGGTGTCGCGGTCGCGCAGCAGCTCCAGCGCGACCAGGCCCGAGAAGCCGGGCAGGTTGTAGTCCGAGATGACGGCATCCCAGCTCTGGCCGAGTGCGGCGAGGAAAGCCCCCTCGGTATCGACACGGTGCATGGTGGCTTCGATGCCGCCGCGGCGCAGGTGGACCAGGACCAATTGGTGGTCCATGTCCGAGTCTTCGAGGTGCAGGATGCGCAGGCGGCGCGGTGGAGGCGGGCGGTACATGGGGCGTCTCCTGGAAACTGGCTCGGATTTTGAGGCGTGATCCCGGCACCACTGAACGCCCATACTGAGAAAAATCGAGGCAGTTGACGCATACCCCGTCGTTTGGCGCGTTGGGCGTGCGTCCGGACCCAGCCGGAGTGGTGATTCATGCCCTTGATCCTCGCAGTCGATGACTCCGCCTCCATGCGGCAGATGGTGTCTTTCACGCTCAAGAGTGCCGGCTACCAGGTGGTGGAGGCCGTGGACGGCGCCGATGCCTGGGAAAAAGCTGGGCGGCAATCCTTCGATCTGGTCCTGACCGACCAGAACATGCCGCGCATGGACGGCATCGCGCTGACGCGCAAGCTGCGCGAAACCTCGCAATACCAGGCCACGCCCATCCTCATCCTCACCACCGAATCCGGCGAGGACATGAAGAAGGCCGGGCGCGAGGCCGGGGCAACGGGCTGGCTGGTCAAGCCCTTTGATGCGATCAAGCTGCTCGAAGTCCTGCGCATGGTCATCCGCTGACCGCGCCCGCCATGACCGACTCCACCCCGCAGCACCCGGACCCTGCCGCCCCCCGCGACAGCGGCATGGGACTGGATTTGCAGCAGTTCCACCAGACCTTCTTCGAAGAAGCAGCGGAAAACCTCCAGCGCATGGAGCCGCTGCTGCTGGCGCTGGATCCGGCGGCGGTCGATGACGAGACGCTCAACGCGATCTTCCGTGTGGCCCATTCGATCAAGGGTGGCGCCGCGACCTTCGGTTTCACGGAGGTGGCCGCGCTGTCGCACGAGATGGAGACGCTGCTCGACCGCTTGCGGCGCCACGAGCTGGTGCCGACGGCGCCCATGGTCGATGTGCTGCTGCGTGGTGGCGATGCGCTGTGGGCGCAGCTCTTGTTCCGCCAGGGGCGGGTGCCGCAGACCCCGGCGATCGAGGCCCTGGTCAACGACATCCGCCGTCTGGTCGGTCAGACCGGTGCGCCCCCCGTGGCCGACGTGCGTTCCATTCCCGCGTCCGCGCAGGCGGGCTTGCGCGAGCTGGACGTGCGGATCGGTCCGCTGGAGCACCCGCAGGCGGCCAACCAGCTCCACGAGCTGTTCGACGAGATTCCGGGCCTGGGCGAGCTGCGCCCGCTGGATTTCGGCGAGGCCGTGGACGGGATGCGCCGCTTCAGCGTCACCACGGCGTGTACCGATGCCGAGCTGCTGGACTTGTTCAGCTTCCACGTCGATCGTTCGCTGGTGCGCCTGGAAGCGCTGGGTCCGGGGTATGGCTTCCACGAGGGCAATCCGGGCGCGCCGCTTGCGAGCGCCACGGCGGCCTCCCCATCCCACGCCCCACCACCCGCCACCACGCCGGCCGCCAGCCCCGCCGCACCCCGTGCCGCCAGTGCCGGTGCGGGGGCCTCGGTGGACGCCACGACGCTGCGCGTGTCGGTGGACAAGGTCGATCAGCTCATCAACCTCGTGGGCGAGCTGGTGATCACGCAGGCCATGCTGATCCAGGGCAGCCGCGCGCTCGATCCCGTGGCACACCAGGTGCTGCTGGCCTCCATCGGTCTGGTGGAGCGCAATTCGCGTGATCTCCAGGACGCCGTGATGTCGATCCGCATGATCCCGATGTCGGCGGTGTTCAGCCGCTTCCCGCGCATGGTGCGCGACCTTTCCAGCAAGCTGGGTAAGCAAGTCGAGCTGGTGACGCTCGGCGAGGCGACGGAGCTGGACAAGGGCCTGATCGAGAAGATCACCGACCCGCTGACCCACCTGGTGCGCAACGCCTGTGACCACGGCATCGAGGCGCCCCAGATCCGTACCCAGCATGGCAAGCCGCCGCACGGCACGATCACCCTGTCGGCCTGGCACCAGGGCGGCTCGGTCGTGATCGAGGTGCGTGACGATGGCAAGGGCCTGTCGCGCGAGAAGCTGCTGTCCAAGGCCCGCGAACGCGGCTTGCCTGCGCCGGACACGCTGACCGACGCGCAGGTCTGGAACCTGATCTTCGAGCCGGGCTTCTCCACGGCCGAGGTCGTCACGGACGTGTCCGGCCGCGGCGTCGGCATGGACGTGGTGAAGAAGAACATCACCGGGCTGGGCGGGCGGGTCGAGATCGACTCGGCGCCGGGCTGCGGCATGAGTGTCAAGGTGCGCCTGCCGCTGACCCTGGCGATCATGGACGGCATGAGCATTGCCGTGCGCGACGAGGTCTACATCCTGCCGATGGCGTCGGTGGTCGAGAGCGACCTGATTGAGCCCGACACGATCCGCTCGCTGGGTGGCGGTGGTCGGGTGGCCAAGGTGCGCGACGACTACCTCCCGGTCGTGGACCTGGCCGAGCTGCTGGGCACGCCGCCGGCGCAGGAGGCGGCCACCCTGGCACCGGCCGCGCCCGGCATCGTGGTGATCGTCGAGTCGGAGGGGACGCGCGCGGCCCTGCTGGTGGACGAGCTGGTGGGCCAGCAGCAGGTGGTGGTCAAGAACCTGGAGACCCACTTCCGGCGCGTGCCGGGGGTGTCGGGGGCGACCATCCTCGGCAATGGCCGGGTGGCCTTGATCCTGGACGTGGGCGCGCTGGTCCACCGGAGCTGAACCACGGGTCAGCCCGTGGCCTGCCGCAGCGTCTCGCTCACCGGGCGGCGCAGCACCTCGCGCAAGCTCCACCACCCCGCCCCCAGTGCCAGCAGCGCCCCCAACGCCGCGCCGAACAGCGGCACCCACAGCGGTGGATTCCACTGGAAGTTGAACACCTCCCGCGCCAGCGCCCAGCCCACGGCCAGCGCCGCGACCGAGGCCAGCCACCCCGCCAGTGCCCCCACGCCGAGCAGCTCCGCCCGCTGCACCTGCCGCAGCAGCCTGCTGCCTGCGCCCATCGCCCGCAGCAGCGCGAACTCCCTGGCCCGCGCCTCCCGCGTGGCGCTCACGGCGGCGAACAGCACCAGCAGCCCCGCGCACAGCGTGAAGCCGAACAGGAACTCCACCGCCCGGATCACCTGGTCGAGCACCCGCTGCACCTGTCCGATCTGGGCCGAGACATCGACGTTGGTGATGTTCGGGTAGGCGCGTGCCAGGGCCGCGTCGAAGCCGGGCTGGCTCGGTGCCCGCAGCGCGGCGATGTAGGTGGCCGGCAGGTCGGGCATGGCCGTGCGCGGGAACATCACGAAGAAGTTCACCCGCATCGAACCCCAGTCCACCTTGCGCAGGCTGCTGATGCGGCCCTCGGTCGGTGTGCCCGCGATGTCGAAGCGCAGCCGGTCGCCCAGCTTCAGGCCGAGTGTCTTCGCCAGACCTTCCTCCACGCTCAGGCCATCGGGCTCGTCCGCCTTCCACTGCCCGGCGACCACCTCGTTGTGTCCGGGCAGTGCCGCGCTGTGGCTGAGGTTGAACTCGCGCTCGACCAGCCGCTGCGCGCGCACGTCCGGGTAGCTGGCCGGGCCGACCTCGCGGCCATTCACCGCCACCAGCCGGCCGCGGATCATCGGGTACCAGTCGTAGTGCGCCACGCCGGCGGTTGCCAGCGATTGCCGGAACGCTTCGCCCTGTTCGGGCTGGACGTTGATGACGAAGCGGTTCGGTGCATCGGCAGGCGTGGCAGCGCGCCAGCTGGAGACCAGATCGGTGCGCAGCAGCACCAGCAGCATCAGCGCCATCAGCCCCAGCGCCAGCGCACTGACCTGCAGCACCACCAACCCCGGCCGCGCCCCCAGGCTGCGCGTGGCCAGCGTGAGCCAGCGCGGCGCACCTGCCTCCGGCACCGCCCGCCGCAGCACCTGCACCGCCAGCCACGCCGCCCCGGCGAACACGCCCCAGGCCAGCGCGAAGCCCCCCACGGCGATGGCCCCGAGCCTGGCGTCCTGCGCCACCGCCATCAGCAGCGCCGCATAGCCGGCCAACCCCGCCAGCAACACCCCCAGCGACGCCGCCCGCTGCGCCCCCAGATCGCGCCGGATCACCCGCAGCGGCGGTACCTGCGCCAGTTGCAGCACGGGCGGCAGCCCGAACGCCGCCACCAGCACCATCCCCACCGCCAGCCCGAACACGCCGGGCCACACGCCGGGCGCGGGCAGGTTCGTCTCGACCAGCCCTGCCAGCAGCACGACAAACACCTGGTGGACCACCAGGCCGATCAACACGCCCAGCGCACTCGCCGCCACGCCGACCAGACCCAGCTCCAGCCCGTACACCGCCGCGATGCGCCGCTGCGGCATCCCCAGCACCCGCAGCATCGCGCAGGCGTCCAGGTGCCGCGCCGCAAATCCCCGCGCCGCAATTGCCACCGCCACCGCCGCCAGCAGCGCCGCCAGCACGGCCACCAGTTGCAGGAACTGCCCCGCCCGGTCCAGCGTCTGGCGCATCTCGGGGCGGGCGTTGTCCATCGACTCGACCCGCGTGCCGCGCAGGTGATCGCGCTCGACCGTGGCGTCCACCCAGGCGACGTAGCCGCGCACGGCGGCCTGCGCAGTGGCGCGGCGCTTGGCGTCTGCGGCGACCACGGCGAGCCGCCAGTTCACGCGGCTGGCGGGCTGGATCAGACCCGTGGTGGCGAGGTCGCTTTCGGCCAGCAGCACGCGGGGCGCGAAGCTCATGAACCCGGCATCCCGGTCGGGTTCGACCCGCAGCACCTGGGCGATCCGCAACTGCGCGTCGCCCAGCAGCAGCGTGTCGCCGACCTGCACGGACAGCCCGTCCAGCACGGCCGCATCGACCCAGACCGTGCCTGCTGCCGGCCCGGCGGTCTGTTCGCGCACCGGCCCGGTGGCGCTGTCGCTCACGCCCAGCGTGCCGCGCAGCGGATAGCCCGCCGAGACCGCCTTGACGGACACCAGCTTCGATGCACCGCCACGCGCGTCCGGCGCGCGGGCCATGCTCGGAAAACGCACATTGCGGGCGGTTTTCAGCCCCATCTCGCGGGCTGTGGACTCGAAGCTGGCGGGCAGCGGCTGGTCGCTGGCGACGACTGCATCCCCGCCCAGCAGCGTCAGCGCATCCCGTGCAAGGCCCGCCTGCAGCCGGTCGGCGAAGAACCCCACCGCGCAGATGGCAGCCACCGCCAGTGCCACCGCCACCAGCATCAGCCGCAGCTCGCCAGCCCGGAAGTCGCGCAGCAACTGCCGCCAAGCCAGCCGCAGCACGGAGGGCGGGGTGTTGGTGCTGGTCTGGGCAGCGGAAGGCAAGGGCGGTGCAGCAGCGGAATCGGTGTTCATGCCGCCAAGGTACACCAGCCCGCACCATCGGACCGAACGCTGTGTGCAAAGGCACAGAATGGCGGTGTCCGATCGCGGTGCTTCAATCGAGTCCACCATGCACACACACCCTTCGTCCTTGCCCCCGCTCTACCTGTCGCACGGCTCGCCGATGATCGCCATCGAGACCTCGCCGGCTTCGCAGTTCCTCGACCGCCTCGGTGCGGCGATCGACCGCACTTTCGGCCGTCCTCGGGCGGTGGTGGTGGTTTCGCCGCATTCGGCGACGCGCCAGCCGATGGTGCTGGCCGGCGCGCAGCACGGGGCGATCCACGACTTCGGCGGCTTCCCGGCGGAGCTGTATGCCCAACGCTACGACGTGCGCGGCGATCCGGTGCTGGCGCATGACGTGTCGCGTCGGCTGGGCGTGGCGGGCATCCCGACCCAGGCGGTGGACGCCAGTGGTCTGGACCACGGCATCTGGACGGTGATGAAGCGTGCCTGGCCGGGTGCCGAGGTGCCGGTCGTGCCGCTGACGCTGGTGCCGACGTGGACGCCCGCGCAGCTCTGGGCGGCGGGCCGCGCACTGGCGGCGCTGGCCGAGGACGGCGTGCTCCTCATCGGCAGCGGCGCGATGACGCACAACCTGCGGCGCTTCTTCGGCCCGCGCTCGGTGCCGGAGGGCCAGATCGAGCCGGACGTGGTGGCGTTCCAGGACTGGGTCCACGCCCGCGGCACGGCGCGCGACTGGCCCGCGCTGCTCGACTACCGCAAGCAGGCCCCCGGCGCCGCGCTGCAACACCCGACGGACGAACACTGGCTGCCGTTCTACATCGCCGCGGGCGCCGGCGGCGAAGCGTCGCCGGCCGTGGGCATCCACCGCAGCGTCGATGCCGGGGTGCTGGCGATGGACAGCTTCGCGTTCGGGCCGCAGGCGGGTGCGCTGGCCGCCGCGCTGGCCTGAGCCGGGCGCCCGGCGCGTTCAGCCGGGGTTGTCGATGTCGATGAACTGGTGCGCGATGCCGAAGTGCGCGGCCAAGTGTGCGCCCACGGCCTGCACGCCGTAACGCTCGGTGGCGTGGTGCCCGCAGGCCATGAACGCCACGCCCGTTTCGCGGGCGATGTGGGCCTGGGGTTCGGAAATCTCGCCGGTCAGGTAGACATCGGCCCCCGTTGCGATCGCCGATTCGAACCAGCCCTGCGCGCCGCCGGTACACCACGCGACGCGCCGCACCACCCGCCCATCGCCCGCGGCCACCACGGGTGCGCGGCCCAGCCGGTGGCCGATGCGGGCCGCGAGGGCCTCCAGCGTGCAGGCACCATCGACCGGCCGGCCAATCACGCCAAGCGCCTTGTCACCGAAGGTGCCGTCCGTTGCCAGCCCGAGCTGCAAGCCGAGCTGCGCGTTGTTGCCCAGCGTTGGGTGGGCGTCCAGCGGCAGGTGGTAGGCGTAGAGGTTGATGTCGTGGCGCAGGAGGGTGGCCAGCCGCTGCTTCATCCAGCCGGTGACGCGGCCGTCCTGCCCGCGCCAGAACAGTCCGTGGTGGACGAGAATGGCATCGGCGCCTGCAGCGGCGGCGGCCTCGATCAGCGCCAAGCTCGCCGTGACGCCGCTGACGAGGCGGCGCACCTCGGCGCGGCCCTCCACTTGTAACCCGTTGGGACCATAATCGGCGAACCGGGCCACCTCCAGACACTGCTCCAGATGGTCGGCCAACCCGGTTCGGTGTGCCACGTTTTCAGTCATCTTCGATCTCCATGCGCAGGCTCTGGCTCGTATTCTCTCAAGCGGTCACGGTCGCCCTGGCCGTGGTGTTCGTGCTGGCCACGCTCAAGCCGCAGTGGATCGGCGCGCCAGTCGGTGGTCCGCCCGTGCAGTTGAGCATTGCGCAGGCACCCCCTTCCGGCGCCAGCGGGGCCTCCACACCGCCCAGCCCGGGCAGTTTTGCCCCTGCGGCACGGCGGGCCTCGCCATCGGTGGTCAGCGTGGTCACCAGCGCGGCCGTGGACCCCAAGCGCAAGCCCAACCCGGCCGAGCCGTGGTTCCACCGCTACTTCGGCGACCAGGAGGGACCGACCAGCGGCACCGGTTCGGCCGTGATCGTCTCGCCCGACGGCTACCTGCTCACCAACAACCATGTCGTCGAGAACGCCGGCCAGATCGAGATCGGGCTGGCGGATGGCCGGCGCGTGGCGGCCAAGGTGATCGGCACCGATCCGGACAGCGACCTCGCGGTGCTGAAGGTGGCGCTCAAGGGCTTGCCGGCGATCACCTTCGGGGATGCGGATGGCCTGCAGGTGGGCGATGTCGTGCTGGCGATCGGCAACCCGTTCAACGTGGGGCAGACGGTCACGTCGGGCATTGTCAGCGCCGTCGGCCGCACCGGGCTGGGGCTGAACACCTTCGAGAATTTCATCCAGACCGATGCCGCCATCAACCCCGGCAACTCGGGCGGCGCGCTGGTCGATGCCACGGGGCAGTTGCTGGGCATCAACACGGCGATCTATTCCCGCTCGGGCGGCAGCATGGGCATCGGCTTCGCGATCCCCGTGTCCACGGCGCGGCAGGTGATGGAAGGGCTGATCACCGAGGGCGTCGTCACCCGCGGCTGGATCGGCGTGCAGCCCAGCGACCTGACCCCCGACATGGCCGAGTCCTTCAAGCTGAAGGTGGACCACGGCGTGCTGATCACGGGGGTGCTGCAGGATGGGCCGGCCAGTGCAGCCGGGATGCAGCCGGGCGATGTCGTGCTGAAGGTGGGCCGGTCGGCGGTGGCCAATACCGCGCAGTTGCTCAACGCCGTGGCGGCGCTCAAGCCGCTGTCGTCGGTGGTGATCACGGTGCAGCGTGGCGAGCAGGCGGTGGACCTGACCGTGAAGGTCGCTCAGCGCCCGAAGGCCAAGGTCGCGGGCCGCAAGTCGGCCGAGTAGCCAACCGAATCGCCGCCGCGCGGCCCGTCAGTCGGTCGATTCCGGCTCCACCGCCGGCGCCTGGGTGTGCTTCAGGAAGAACTGCGACGCCACGATGCCCACTTCGTACAGCAGGCCCATCGGCAGCAGCAGCGCGACCATCGACACGGCATCCGGTGGCGTCACCAGCCCGGCGGCAGCCGCAGCGGCCACCCAGAAGTAACGCCGGAACTCGCGCAACTGGTCCACCGTGAGCACGCCCAGCCGTGTCAGCACGACCACCGCCACCGGCACCTCGAACGCCACCCCGAAGGCGATGAACATGGTGATCACGAAGTCGAGGTACGCCTCGATGTCCGGACTCACCGCCACCGAGGCGGGCGCCATCGACTGGATGGCCGGGAACGCCTGTCCGAAGACGAAGAAATAGCAGAACGACACGCCCAGGTAGAACAGCACCGTGCTGCTCGTCACCAGCGGCAGCACCAGACGGCGCTCGTGCTTGTACAACCCCGGCGCGACGAACGCCCAGATCTGGTACAGCACCCACGGCAGGGCCGCCCCGAACGCCACCAGCAGCGTCACCTTGATCGGGATCAGGAAGGGCGAGACGACGCCGACGGCGATCATCTTGGAACCCGCCGGCAGCGCCTTGACCAGCGGCAGCGCCAGCAGGTCGTACATCCGCGACGGGCCGGGAAACAGGCACAGCAGCGCGAAGATCGCGCCGACGCCGTAGACGGTCCTGAGCAGGCGGTCGCGCAGCTCGATCAGGTGGCTCACGAAAGGCGCTTCGGTGCCTTCCAGTTCATCGGTCGGAGTGGGCATGGAACCAGGGGATCAGAGCGAACGCGTCGGGCGCGCAGGGCGGAAACGTGCCACCCGGGCGGCGCCCGACTGCACATGGCGGCGCACGTTCTCGCTTTTCTTGTACCACTGGGGCACGGCGGAACGCTTGAGGCGCCAGTTCTTCTTCGGCGGCTTGTGGGGGGCCGGGGCCGGCGTGCTGTCCCAGTTGTACGGCTCGTAGGTCGGGGTGTCGCCATCGACGTGCTGGCCCAGGGCCGCATTGACATCGCGCGTGGCGTCGTTCAACCCGCCGGACACCGACTGGCCGACATCGCGCGCGGCGGTCTCGAACTGCTCGCGGACCTTGGTCAGTTCCTCCAGCTCGATCGAGCGGTTGACCTCGGCCTTCACGTCGGCGACATAGCGTTGCGCCCGGCCGATCAGCGTGCCGGCCATGCGTGCCACGCGGGGCAGCCGCTCCGGGCCGATCACGACCAGCGCAATGCCCGCCACGAGCATCATCTTGGAAATGCCGATGTCAAGCATGGGTCAGGTGCCGTGCTGCATCACTGCTTGGTCTTGACTTCGACGTCGATGGTCTGGCTGTCCAGGCGCTTCTCGGCGGCGACCTGGGCGGCCGGCGCGGCAGCGGCGGTCTCGGCGGCCTTGTCACCGTCCTTCACGCCGTCCTTGAAGCCCTTGACGGCCGAGCCGAGATCGGAGCCGAGGTTCTTGAGCTTCTTGGTGCCGAAGACCAGCACGATGATGACGAGGAAGATGATCAGGTGGGTGGTGGACAGGCCCATGGCGGTGCTCCGGTGCGGGTAGGTGATGCTGGGAAATTCAGCGAAGAATTCTAGGTCAGCCGTGTTTCCAGGGCCGGGGTCCGCCCATCACATGCAGGTGCAGGTGGTAGACCTCCTGGCCGCCGTCCGGGCCGGTATTGATCACCGTGCGAAACCCGTTGGTCGCCCCTTGCTCGACGGCCAGCCGCGGGGCCAGCGTCATCATGCGGCCCAGCAGCGCCTCGTGCTCGGCGGTCACGTCACCGAGTCCGGCGATGTGCTGGCGCGGGATGACCAGCAGGTGGACGGGCGCGGCCGGGTGGATGTCCTTGAACGCGATCAGCTCGTCGTCCTCGTAGACCTTCCGGGCGGGGATCTCGCCGGCGGCGATGCGGCAGAACAGGCAGTTCG
Source organism: Sphaerotilus sp. (assembly GCF_013299175.1). Taxonomy (GTDB): domain Bacteria; phylum Pseudomonadota; class Gammaproteobacteria; order Burkholderiales; family Burkholderiaceae_C; genus Sphaerotilus. Next base: position 42,396 of record NZ_JAAFKF010000006.1, on the reverse strand, counting down.
GGTCGTGGCTCATGGGACAGCAGCGGTGCAGGGGGTGGTCAATTCTGGGGTCGGCTGGCGAACTCGGCCAGCCCGGACAAGCCTTCGCGGCGCTCCAGCTCGGCGATCACGTCGGCGGGGGTCAGGCCGAACTGCGCGAGCGCCACGAGGCTGTGGAACCAGAGGTCGGCGACTTCGTAGACGATTTTCTGCGCGTCGCCATCCTTGGCGGCGATCACCACTTCGGTGGCCTCTTCGCCGATTTTCTTGAGGATGGCGTCGGTGCCCTTGTGGAACAGGCGGGCGACGTAGCTCTTGTCGGGATCGCCGCCGCGGCGTGCGGCGATGACCTCGGCGAGGCGGGCCAGGCTGTCCTGGGAGGTCGGGTGCGTCGTCGTCATGGGGTCGTCGTCACGGCTTGGCGTAGATGGTGTGGGGATCCTTGAGCACCGGCTCGACCGGCTGCCACGCGGGCTGTCCGTCCGCACCCGGCAGCAGGCGCTCGTAGAAGCAGGAATGGCGCCCGGTGTGGCAGGCGATGCCGGGTGCGTGGCCGTGCTGCGTGACCTTCAGCAGCACGACATCCTGGTCGCAGTCGATCCGGATCTCATGCACCTGCTGCACATGGCCCGACTCTTCACCCTTGTGCCAGAGGCGCTTGCGCGAGCGGCTCCAGTAGACGGCTTCCCCGCGTTCGGCGGTCAACGCCAGCGCCTCGCGGTTCATCCACGCGAACATCAGCACGTCGTGCGTGCCCGCTTCCTGCGCGATCACGGGCACCAGGCCCTCGGCAGTCCATGCAATCTTGTCCAACCAGTTCATGCGGGGGAGTGTAGCAACCGGGCATGGCCGGCCTGCCCCTTCCGTGACAATCTCCCCATGGCACACCTTGACCCTGTTCAATCTCTCCCGGCTGGCGCTGTGCTGGCCCCGGTGGTGATCACGCTCGGCGACGCGCTGGGCATCGGCCCGGAAATCACCGTCCGCGCTTTCCTCGGTGGCCGCACCGGCCCGCCGGGGCAGACGCTGGTGATCGGCGAGCCGGCGGTGCTGCGGCGGGCGGCGGCGGTGTGGCGGCAACGGGCGGATGTGCCAGAGCTGCCGATCGCCGTGATCGAGACGGTGGCGGATCTGACCGAGGTGCCGCCGGGCGCGCTGCCGGTGCTGTTGCCAAGCTGGCGCTGTCCGGAGCTGGGGCAGGCGCCTTGGGGCACGGTGGATGCCCGCTGCGGTCGGCTCGCGGCGGCCTGCATCCGCGACGCGGTGGCGCTGGCCAGCCGGGGCGCGGTGTCGGCGATCGTCACGGCGCCGATCCACAAGGAGGCGCTGTCCGCCGCGGGCGAGCCGTATCCCGGCCACACCGAGATGCTCGCCGCCGAGAGCGCGGTCCACGGGCAGCCGGCCGATGTGCGGATGATGCTGGCCAACGAGGAGCTGAAGACCGTGCTGGTGACGGTGCATTGTTCGCTGCGGGAGGCCATCGATCGGGTGACGTTCGATGCCGTGCTGTCCACGCTGCGCATCGCCCACGCGGGTGCGGCACGCTGGGGACAGCCGACGCCACGCATCGCGGTGGCCGGGCTGAATCCGCACGCGGGGGAGGGTGGCTTGTTCGGCCGCGAGGAGATCGAGACCATCGCGCCGGCCATCGCGGCGGCCCGCGCGGAGGGCATCGACGCCCGCGGCCCGTTCGCTCCGGACACCGTGTTCATGCGGGCGCGGACGGGCGCGTTCGACGTGGTGCTGGCGATGTACCACGACCAGGGGCTGATCCCGGTGAAGTACCTCGGGGTGGAGCAGGGCGTCAACGTCACGCTGGGCCTGCCCTTCGTGCGCACCAGCCCGGACCATGGGACCGCCTTCGACGTGGCCGGGCGTGGCGTGGCGGATGCGTCGAGTCTGGTGGCGGCGCTGGCGATGGCGCGGCGGCTGGCGGGCGAGGTGTCCGCCGGTCAGCGCAGCGCGTAGTCGAGCACCACGCCCGCGAAGACCGCCGCGCCCAGCCAGTGGTTTTCGCGGAAGGCGCGGAAGCAGCCAGTGCGCGTGCGGTCGCGGATCAGCGTCCAGTGCCACAGCGCCTGCGCGGCGGCGACAGCGATCCCGACCAGGAACACCGCGCCCAGTCCGGCCCGCACACCCAACCACGCCCAGACCGCCAGATAGACGGCATAGAACCCCATGATCGCTGCCACATCCCAGCGGCCCAGCGTGATGGCTGATGTCTTCATGCCGATCTTGAGATCGTCGTCGCGGTCCACCATCGCGTACTCGGTGTCGTAGGCCAGCACCCAGAACAGGTTGCCCGCCAGCAGCGCCCAGGCCAGCGGCGGCACCTCCGCACGCGCTGCGGCGAAGGCCATCGGAATGCCGAAGCTGAACGCCACGCCCAGCACGGCTTGCGGCATCGAGACGAAGCGTTTGGCATACGGATACACCAGCGTCACCGCCAGTGCGCCGAACGACAGTCCGATGGTCAGCGCATTCGTGGTCAGCACCAGCGCGAAGGCCACCAGCGCCAGGGCCGCACCGAGCAGCAGCGCCTCTTTCACCGAGATGGCGCCGCTGGTCACGGGTCGGGCGGCGGTGCGCTGGACGTGGCGGTCGAAGTCGCGGTCGGCCACGTCGTTGATGCAGCAGCCGGCGCTGCGCATGAGGAGGGTGCCCAGCGTGAACACCGCCAGCAGGTGCCACCCCGGACAACCGCCTGCCGCCAGCCACAGCGCCGCCAGCGTCGGCCACAGCAGCAGCAGCCAGCCGGCCGGGCGATTCCAGCGGATCAGGTCGAGGCAGAGAGCGAGCTTGTTCATGCCCGCGATTGTCGCGTCAGAGCATGGTTTCGGGCAGCGAGGGCATCAGTTCGGCGGCGCGCGTGTCTTCCAGCTCCAGTTCCCGCGGGCGCTGCGGCCGGTCGCGCTCGCGCCACTTGAGCACGAACTCCAGCACCTGGTCGGCCGGCATCGGACGCGAGGCGAAGTAGCCCTGCACCATGTTGCAGCCCTCGGCTTCGAGCACGTTGACCTGCAGCGGCTCCTCCACGCCCTCGGCCACCGTGGACATGCGCAGCGACTTGGCCAGCGCCAGGATGTTGCGCACGATCGAGCGTGCATCGCGGCTGGTGAGCAATTCGCGCACGAAGGCGCGGTCGATCTTGAGCGTGTCGAAAGGGAAGCGGCGCAGGTAGGCCAGCGAGGAGTAGCCGGTGCCGAAGTCGTCCAGCGCGATCTGCACGCCCAGCCGGCGCAGCGCGTGCAGCCGCTCCACCGTGCCGCGGTTGTCGTTGATGAAGACCGACTCGGTGATCTCCAGCTCCAGCCGACCGGGTGCCAGTCCGCTGGTCCGCAGGGCGCGCTGCACCGCTTCGGGCAGGTTCTGTGCCATCACCTGCACCGGCGAGATGTTGACCGCCACCTGCAGCGGGTCGGGCCAGCGTGCGGCCTGGCAGCAGGCTTCCGTCAGCGCCCACTCGCCCATCGGCAGGATCAGGCCGCTCTCCTCGGCCACCGGGATGAACTCGACCGGCGGGATCGCGCCGTGCTCCGGGTGGTTCCAGCGCAGCAGGGCCTCGAAGCCGATGACCTCCCACCCATCCAGGCTGACCTTGGGCTGGTAGTGCAGCGAGAGCTGGTTCTTCTCCATCGCTTCGCGCAGATCCCGTTCCAGCACCAGCCGGCGGCGGATCTGCTCGCCCAGCCGGGCGACGAAGAAGCGCATCGAACCGGTGGCATGCGCCTTGGCGTCGTAGAGCGCCAGGTCGCCGTTCTGCATCATCTCGTCCACGGTGGTGCCGTCCTGCGGGAAGCGGGCGATGCCGATGCTCACCCGCACCGGCACGGCCGCGCCCATCACCTCGCAGGCCGGGCGCATGGCGTCCACGATGCGCTGGGCGGTGGTGCCGATCTCGGCCTCTTCTCGCACCGAGCGCAACAGCACCGCGAACTCGTCCCCCCCGAGCCGGGCGACGACGTTGCTGCGCCCGACCGCTTCCTTGATGCGGCGGGAAACCTCCACCAGCAGCGCGTCGCCGGTGGCGTGGCCGAGGGTGTCGTTGACGTTCTTGAAGCCATCCAGGTCCAGGCACATCACGGCGCCCTGGCTGAGCCGGGTGCGGCTGGTCTGCAGCGCGCTTTCGAGCAGCACGCGGAAATGCGCCCGGTTGGTCAGTCCGGTCAGCGTGTCGTAGTGCGCCAGCCAGGCCAGGCGGCGATCGGCGATGCGCGCCTGCGTGACATCGCGGGCCACGCCGCGCCAGCCGATCGCGCTGCCGCGCTCGTCCACCAGCGGCTTGGCGGTCATCGACCACCAGCGTTGCTTGCCCTGGATGACCATGGGCAGCAGCACGTCGCGGAAGGGATGGCCCTGGGTCAGCCGGTCGTGCAGGGTGTTGGCGGATTCGCGGTCGGTCTCGCTGAGCTTTTTCTGCAGATCGGCCAGCAGCGCGAGCAGCGAGTGGTCGTTGAGGTCTTCCACCGTCAATCCCAGCGCGCCCGCGAATTGCTTGGAGACATGCTGAAGACGGCCGGTCGAGTCGATTTCCCAGAGCACGTCGCTGCCTTGCTCCTCGAAGTCGCGCAGCAGCAGGCCGATGAGCTGGTTCTGGTGCTCGGCCTTGACTTCGGCGCTGACGCGGGCCTGCAGGTTGCGCTGCACGCTGCGCGAGGCGCCGATCGCCAGCCCCGTCAGCACGACCCACTGCACCACCCCGTAGGTCTGCAGCCCCGAACCCCAGCCGAGGTAGGACAGCAGCGTGCCCAGGCTCAGCGCCCCCGTGAAGGCGAGCATCGCCCGCGGCAGCGACAGCAGCGTGAAGGCCCCGGCGCTGAGCATGGCCACCATCGACAGACCGATGGTGAGCTGGTGGGCTGGCTGGGCGTCGAAGACGAGCGTGCCCGGCGCCAGGCCCCAGGTGGCGCCGATGAGGGCGGCGTGCAGGTCGTAGGTGGTGATGCGCCGCGCGGAGATGGCCGAGGCGCGGTGCCGGCGGTGCTGGTACCAGAACTGCAGTTGCGCCAGCGTCAGGGCAACGATGGCGGTGAGCCAGACCAGCAGCAGGGCCTGCGGGATCTGCGGCGACGCGGTGAAGGCCAGCAGCAGGGCGTTCAGCAGCGACATGCCGGCCATGTAGGGCAGCGTGCGCAGGACAGCGGCGTGCTGGCGCAGCCGCACGCGGGCCTCGACGGCCGCCTCGGACGACTGGACCGAGTTCCGCCGATCGATGCGACGGCGTTCCGCTTCGCGGCGCCGGGGCGACATCGACGAGGGACGGCTCGTTTTCGGAGAAGAGGGCATCGGGAAACTCGCAACCGGACATGTCGGACCATGTCCCCGTTGCTGGTTTCGGCAGCCTGGCGTGAAGCTTGAGCCGGCCGGCAGCGCGGGCGCTCAGTCGCTCAAGCGGCGAACCCCTGGCAGCGCACACGCGTAGACCGCGTTGCGCAGCGCCGCGATGGCCTCGTAGCGTGTGAACGAGCGCCGCCAGGCCAGGACGACCCGCCGCGTCGGCACCGGATCGCTGAACGGCACGTAGCGCAGCAGCGCGGGGTTGTCCGGCGCGTCATGCCCGACCGGCACCGACAACTGCGGCACCACCGTGATGCCCATGCCCGAGGCCACCATGTGCTTGATCGTCTCCAGCGACGAGCCTTCGAAGCTCTTGCGGATGCCCTCGGTGTCGCTGGAGAAGCGGGCGAATTCGGGGCACACCTCCAGCACATGGTCGCGGAAGCAGTGGCCGGTGCCCAGCAGGAGCATGGTCTGCTGCTTCAGTTCGGCCGATGAAATCGAGGCCCGCCCGGCCAGCGGGTGATCGCGCGGCACGGCCACCATGAACGGCTCGTCGTAGAGCGGGGCGATCGCCAGCCCGGTGTCGGGGAAGGGTTCGGCCAGGATGGTGCAGTCGAGTTCACCGGTGCGCAGCATCTCCAGCAGGCGCACGGTGAAGTTCTCCTGCAGCATCAGCGGCATCTGCGGGACGTGCGCGATGGCGTTGCGCACGAGATCGGGCAGCAGGTAGGGACCGATCGTGTAGATCACGCCCAGCCGCAGCGGCCCGGCCAGCGGGTCTTGGCCGCGGCGGGCGATTTCCTTGATCGATGCGGCGCTCTCCAGCGTGGCCTGCGCCTGCCGGACGATCTCCTCGCCCAGCGGCGTGACGCTCACCTCGCTGCCACCGCGCTCGAACAGCTTGACCTCCAGCTCCTCCTCCAGCTTCTTGATCGCCACCGACAGCGTGGGCTGCGAGACGAAGCAGGCTTCTGCTGCCCGCCCGAAATGTCGCTCGCGGGCGACGGCCACGATGTAACGCAGTTCGGTGAGGGTCATGGCTGGTCCCGGCTCGCGGCAATGGCACCGCACGCCGGGATTGTGCTCAAAACGGGAGACGGTGTCATGGCACTGCGTCGGCCGTGCCGTGCCGGCAGGGGGCTGGAAATGTGGTGTCAGGGCATCGGCTGGTTTTCTGCCGTCCTGAAAACCGGCTGGAAGTCAGGGACGCGTATCTATAATTCGCGGCGTTTTTGCTTGATCGTCATCTAACACCACTCTATGAGCAAACAGACCATTGCCACGGCCGCCCTCGCACTCGCACTTGCCGCCGGTGTGTCTTGCGTGCGTGCTCAGGACAACCCGGCCGGAGACGCAGCCAACGGCCAGAAGAAGGCCGCGATGTGCATCGGCTGCCACGGCATTCCGGGCTACCGCGCCAGCTTCCCCGAAATCCACCAGGTGCCCATGATCTCGGGCCAGGGTGCCAAGTACATCGCCTCGGCGCTGACCGCCTACAAGAAGGGCGAGCGCAAGCACCCGACGATGCGCGGCATTGCCGGCTCGCTGTCGGACCAGGACATCGCCGACGTGGCCGCCTTCTACGCCAGCCACCAGCGGCCGACCGCTGCCGCTGCTGCGCCTGCGCCGAGTGCGGCCGTGGCCGAGCTGCTCAAGAAGGGCAACTGCGCGTCCTGCCACGGCGAGGGCCTGAACAAGCCGATCGATGCCAGCTACCCCAAGCTGGCCGGCCAGCACGCCGACTACCTGTACGTGGCGCTCAAGTCCTACAAGACCGAGAACAACCCCAACGTCGGCCGCGGCAACGCGATCATGGGCGGCATGGCCAAGCCGTTCACCAATGCCGAACTGAAGTCGCTGGCCGACTACATCGGCTCGCTGCCGAGCGACCTGCAGGTCGTCCCGAACGCCAAGTTCCGCTGAGCGTTCCCGGTCTGACCCGGTGGTTCACCGCCCGCGCGGCGACCACCGTGCCAGCAGCAAGGCGTTGCTGACCACGCTGACGCTGCTGGCGGCCATGGCGGCACCGGCCACCACCGGACTGAGCAGCCCGAACGCCGCCAGCGGGATCCCCACCACGTTGTAGGCAAACGCCCAGAACAGATTCTGGCGGATCTTGGCCGTGGTGCGGCGTGAAATGTCGATCGCTTCGGCCACGGCGCGCGGGTCGCCCCGCATCAGCGTGATGCCGGCGGCGTGCATGGCGACATCGGTGCCGGTGCCATCGCTGTGCGTGATGGCCATCCCGACATCGGCCGCAGCCAGCGCCGGTGCGTCGTTCAACCCGTCGCCGACCATGGCCACGCGGGTGCCATCGGCCCGCAGCGTCGCGATCACCCCCGCCTTGTCGCCCGGCAACACCTCCGCCCGCACCTCGTCGATGCCCAGCGCCCGGCCCACGGCGTTCGCGGCGTCGCGGTTGTCGCCGCTGACCAGCAGGGTACGGATGCCCAGCGCGTGCAACTGCGTGATCGCCTCGCGTGCGCCGGGCTTGAGCGTGTCGCCGAAGGCCAGCAAGCCGAGCAACTGCGGTGTCCCTGGCGTGTTCTCGGTTGGCACTTCGGCCAGCCACGCCAGCGTCTGTCCCTGCGACTGCCAGCCGTCCGCGGTGGCCTGCAGCGGCGCCACCGGCACGCCCAGCTCCTCCATCCAGCGCCGGCTGCCCAGCCGCAGCGCACGGCCTTGCACGACACCCACCACGCCGCGGCCCGCCTGCGCCTGCATCCCGTTTGCCGTGGGGAGCGTCTGGCCGGTGGCTGCAGCGGCCGTGACGACGGCGCGCGCCAGCGGATGCTCGCTGCCCACCTGCAGCGCCGCGGCCCAGTCCAGCACCGTGTCTGCGGTCTGACCCGGCGCGGCGACATGGCCGACCAGCGCGGGCTTGCCGGCCGTGAGCGTGCCGGTCTTGTCGAAGGCGACGATCCGCACGGCGTGGGCGAGTTCGAGTGCCTGTGCGTCCTTGATGAGGATGCCGTGGCGAGCGGCTGTACCGGTGCCGACCATGATCGCCGCCGGTGTCGCCAGCCCCAGCGCGCAGGGGCAGGCGATCACCAGCACGGCCACCGCCCGCAGCACCGCCACCGTCCAGTCGCCCATCGTCAGCCCCCAGCCGAGCAGCGTGATGACCGCGATCACCACCACCACGGGCACGAACACCGCGCTGATCTGATCGACCAGCCGCTGGATGGGCGCCTTTTTGGCCTGTGCCGACTCCACCAGCCGCACGATGCGCGCCAGCGTGGTCTCGGCGCCGATGGCCAGTGTGCGGACCACCAGCCGGCCCTCGCCATTGACCGCGCCGCCCGTCACGCGCTGGCCCGGTTCACGCGCCACTGGCAGGCTCTCGCCGGTCAGCAGCGATTCGTCCAGATGGCTGCTGCCGTCGAGCACCTCGCCATCCACCGGCACGCGCTCCCCCGGCCGCACCACCACCCGGTCGCCAACCCGCAGCCGCGCCAGTGGGCGATCCGCTTCGGTGCCGTCCGGGCCGATGACATGGGCGAAGGCGGGGGTCAGGGCCTGCAGCGCCCGGATGGCGTCCACCGTGTGGTGCCGGGCGCGCGACTCCAGCCACTTGCCCAGCATCACCAGCGTGACGACCACCGCGGCACTCTCGAAGTACAGGTGCGGCATCCCGGAGTGGTCCGTCAGCAGCAGCCACACCGACAGCGCATACGCCGCGCTCGTGCCCAGCGCGACCAGCAGGTCCATGTTCCCGCTGCCACTGCGCAGCGCGGCCCACCCCGCCCGGTAGAAGCGTGCCCCGAGCCAGAACTGCACGGGTGTCGCCAAGGCCCACTGCAGCCAGCCGGGCAGCATCCCGTGCTGGCCGAACACCCCCGCCAGCATCGGCAGCACCAGCGGCGCCGACAGCAGCCCCGCGACCGCCACCCGCCGGCCTTCGTTCCACCACGGTTCGACCGCCACGACCGGCGCCGCACCGGCCACCACCTCGTCGGGCACGCTGAACCCGGTGCGCTGCACGGCCGCTTGCAGGGCTGCACGGGTGGCGGTGTCGGCGCGGGCGACGACGTGGGCCTGCTCGATGGCAAGGTTGACCTCGGCTTCGACCACGCCCGGTACTTTCTTCAGCGCCTTCTCGACCCGCAGCACGCACGAGGCGCAGGTCATGCCGTCGATCGGCAGGGTCCATTCGGTCAGGGCGGCGACGGCGTCCAGAGGTGCGGTGGTGTCCATGGAGGAACTGTGCCCGGTTTCGAGGGGTCGGGCTTGATGCGGGTCAAGTCGGCAGGCACCAGGCGGGTGAGCACAATGCACGGGCGATCCGCCTACACTGCGCCATCGTTGTCTGCCGGAGCCGCTTCCATGCCCCACCACCGCCCGCTCTTGTCCACCGCCGCCATCGCCACCGCGGTGCTCGCCGCGGCGCTCAGCCTGCCCGCCGCGGCCCAGACGCTGCGCTGGGCCACCCAGGGCGATCCGCAGACCATGGACCCGCACGCGCAGAACGAGTCGCTGACCAACCAGATGAACGCCCAGGTCTACGAGACGCTGGTCGGCCGCGACAAGCAGCTCGGCATCGTCCCGCAGCTCGCCACCGAGTGGCAGCAGACCGGCCCGCTGACGTGGCGCTTCAAGCTGCGGCCGAACGTGAAGTTCCACGACGGCTCGCCCTTCACCGCCGACGATGTGGTCTTCTCCATCCTGCGTGCCCGCGAGCCCAGCTCCAACCTCATCGCCTACGCGAATCAGGTGGGCGAGCCGAAGAAGATCGACGCGCTGACGGTCGAGTTCCGCATGACCGAGCCGAACCCGGTCTTCCTGCAGCACATGAACACGCTGTTCATCATGAGCAAGTCGTGGTCCGAGAAGAACCGGGTCACCAAGCCGCAGGACTTCAAGAACAAGGAGGAGAGCTTCGCCGCGATGAACGCCAATGGCACCGGCCCGTTCATCCTCGTCAGCCGCCAGCCCGACATCAAGACCGCCTACAAGCGCAACCCGGCGTGGTGGGGCAAGTTCGAGGGCAACCTGCAGGAGGTCGTCTACACCCCGATCAAGAGCGACGCGACCCGGCTGGCCGCGCTGGTCTCGGGCGAGGTGGACTTCGTGCTTGATCCGGCGCCGCGCGACGTGGCGCGCCTGAAGAGCACCGCGGGCATCAAGGTGGTCGAGGGCGTGGAGAACCGCGTGCTCTTCATCGGCATGGACCAGTCCCGCGACAAGCTGCTCTATGGCCAGGTGCCGGGCGACACCAACCCGTTCAAGGACGTGCGGGTGCGCCGCGCGCTCTACCAGGCGATCGACATCGAGGCGATCAAGACCAAGCTGATGAACGGGCAGGCGATCCCGACCGGGGCGGTGGTGCCGAGTCCGCTGGGCAGCCTGAACGATCCGGAGATCGAGCGGCGCCTGCCGTTCGATCTGGTCGCCGCCCGCAAGGGGATGGCGGAGGCGGGCTACGCCGACGGGTTTGAAGTCGGCATGGACTGCCCGAACAACCGCTACGTCAACGACGAGGAACTCTGCGTCGCGCTGGCGGGCATGTGGGCGCAGCTCAAGGTCAAGGTGCGGGTCAACGCGATGCCGCGCGCGGTGTATTTCCCCAAGCTGCAGAAGCTCGACACCAGCCTCTACCTGCTCGGCTGGGGTGGCTCGATCACCGACCCGGAAACCACCTTCACCCCGATCTACCGCAGCCGCGCCGACAAGGGCGTGGGCGACTGGAACTTCGGCAACGTGAAGAACGACAAGCTCGACGCACTGGCGGCGGCCTCCAGCAAGGAAGCCGACGTGACCAAGCGCCAGGGCCTCATCAAGCAGGTTTTCGTCGAGCACAACGCGCAGGTCCACCACATTCCGCTGCACCGGCAGTTCGTGCCCTGGGCGGCGCGCCAGAACGTCACGGTGGTCCACCGCGCCGACAACTGGCTGGAGTGGCAGTGGGTGACGGTGGCGCCGCGCTGACGTGCGGATGCACTGAAGCGGGGTTTGCGTGCGATCAAGGCGGCCGATGGCCGCCTTTTTGTTGTCTGGCGGCCGTGCGCTTGTGCGTGAGTGAGGCCGGGCGGGAATACGCCGCGAAAGAGCGTGCTTATTGGTCTCCAGTTTGAGGGGGCGACCGGAAGAATGGCGGCGACACCACGGCTTCGTACTCTGATACTTTTTTCATGTCCGGCGACAGCTCCCAAGACAAGCAACTTCCCGCCACCGCGCAGCGCCTGGAAAAGGCGCGTGCCGAGGGCCAGGTGGTGCGCTCGCGGGATCTGGCGCATTGCGCGGTGGTGGCGGCCTCGCTGGGCGTGATCGGTGCTGTGGCGCCCTCGGTGACGCAGCGGCTGCGTGATCTGCTTGCTGCAGCCCTGCGCTTTGACGCCGTGACGGTGGCCAGCCCCGCCTTCATGGCCGAGCGGCTGGCGTCGGTGGTGCCGGACCTGCTGCTGCTCAGCCTGTTCCTGGGCGGCGTGGTCTGTGCCGTGGCGGTGGTGTCGGCGCTGGTGTCGGGGGGCTGGGTGTTCACGCTGTCGGTGCTGGCCCCGAACTTCGGCAAGCTCAACCCGCTCAGCGGCCTGGTCAACCTGCTGTCGAAGGACAACCTGAGCGAAACGCTCAAGTCCAGCGTGCTGGCGCTGCTGCTGGGCGTGGTGGGGGCGCTGTGGCTGTGGGCGCACCAGGGGGATTTCGTGCGCAGCCAGTCGGTCGATCTGACGGCGGCGTTCACCGAGGCGGGCAGCCAGATCCTGTCGGGGCTGTGGCTGCTGGTGCTGGTGCTGGCGCTGTTCGCGGTGATCGACCTGCCGCTGCAGCGGTTCCTGCACGCCTCCAAGCTCAAGATGAGCCACCAGGACATCAAGGAAGAGCACAAGCAGCAGGACGGCAATCCAGAGATCAAGGGACGCCTGCGCCAGCGGATGCGTGAAGCCTCCCGCCGCCGGATGATGGCAGCGGTTCCCAAGGCCGATCTGGTCGTGATGAACCCGAGCCACTATGCCGTGGCGATCCAGTACAGCGAGGACAGCGGAGGCGCCCCCAAGGTCGTGGCCAAGGGGACGGACCAGGTGGCGATGAGGATCCGTGATCTGGCCACGGCGTCGCGCGTGCCGGTGCTGGAAGCGCCACCGCTGGCCCGCGCGCTCTACGCCACGACCGAGCTGGACCGCGAGATTCCCGTGGCGCTCTACAGCGCCGTGGCGCAGGTGCTGGCGCATGTGTTCCGCCTGCGCGAGGCGGTGGCGGGGCGGGCGCCGTATCCCGATGCCCTCGATCCGATTGCCGTGCCGCCGGAGCTTGATCCGGCCGATCCCCGCCACAACCGGCACGCCGCCCGCACCGGCAGCGCCCCCACGCCATGAACGCCCAGACCCTGACCCTGACCCTGCAGCGCCTGTTTGGCACCAACACCGCCTGGCTGCAAGGCATGGCCGCGCCGGTCATGATCCTCATGGTGCTGGCCATGATGGTGCTGCCGCTGCCCACCATCCTGCTGGACCTGCTGTTCACCTTCAACATCGCCGCAGCGTTGATGGTGATGGTGGTGGCGTCCTACATGGTGCGGCCGCTGGACTTCGCGGCGTTTCCGTCGGTGCTGCTGCTGACGACGCTGATGCGGCTGTCGCTGAACGTGGCGTCGAGCCGGGTCGTGCTGCTCGAAGGCCACACCGGGCCGGGCGCGGCAGGTGCGGTGATCGAGTCCTTCGGCCACTTCCTGATCGGCGGCAACTTCGCGGTTGGCTTCATCGTGTTCGCGATCCTGGTGGTGATCAACTTCGTTGTGGTCACCAAGGGTGCGGAGCGGATCGCGGAAGTCGGGGCGCGCTTCACCCTGGACGCCATGCCCGGCAAGCAGATGGCCATCGACGCCGACCTGAACGCCGGCCTGATCGACGAGAAGGAAGCCAAGCGCCGCCGCATCGAGGTCGGCAACGAGGCGGAGTTCTTCGGCTCGATGGACGGCGCGTCCAAGTTCGTGCGCGGCGACGCCATCGCCGGCATCCTGATCCTGGTCATCAACATCCTCGGCGGCTTCGTCATCGGCGTGGCGCAGCACGACCTGACCGCCTCTGCGGCCGCCAGCACCTACGTCCTGCTGGCGGTGGGAGACGCGCTGGTGGCGCAGATTCCGAGCCTGCTGATCTCGGTGGCGGCGGCGATGGTGGTCTCGCGGGTCGGCAAGGAACAGGACGTGGGCACGCAGATCATCGGCCAGATGTTCCGCACGCCGCAGGCGGTGGGCATGGTCGCCGGGGTCATCGGGATGCTCGGGCTGGTGCCGGGGATGCCGCACCTGGTGTTCCTGTCGGTGGCGGCGGGGCTGGGTTATCTGGCGTACACGATGCGCGGCCGCGGTGCCTTGCTGGCGGCGGCCGAGGCGGCCAGCCTGGCGGCGGCGGATGCGCCCAGCACCAAGGCCCACGGCGACGAGGCGAGCTGGGACGACCTGCAGCCCGTGGACACCCTGGGCATGGAGGTCGGCTACCGCCTGATCGCGCTGGTGGACAAGGAGCGTGGCGGCGACCTGCTCAACCGGATCAAGGGCGTGCGCAAGAAATTCGCGCAAGAGGTCGGCTTCTTGCCGCCTTCTGTTCACATCCGGGACAATCTGGAGCTGAAGCCCAGCATGTACCGGTTGACGCTGCGCGGCGCGGTCATGGGCGAGGGCGAGGCGTATCCGGGCATGTTCCTGGCCATCAATCCGGGCAATGCACAGCTCGCATTGCAGGGCCAGACGACCACCGATCCGGCCTTCGGACTGCCGGCGGTGTGGGTCGATGAGCGCCAGCGAGAAACTGCCCAAATGGCTGGGTACACCGTTGTTGATTCCTCGACTGTCGTGGCGACCCATCTTTCACACTTGATGCAACAACACGCGGCCCGTTTGCTGGGCCGCACCGAGACCCAGGCGCTGGTCGAGCATGTGACCAAGCTGGCGCCCAAACTGATCGAAGACGTGATCCCCAAGATGATCGGCATCGTCCCTCTGCAGAAAATTCTCCAGTCCTTGCTGGAAGAGGGCGTCCACATCCGCGACATGCGCTCCATCGTCGAATCGCTGGCCGAGCAATCGGCGGCGGGCGTGAACGATCCGGTCGAGCTGGCGCGGCGGCTGCGGGTGGCCCTGGCGCCTGCGATCGTGCAGCAGATTTACGGCACGCAGCGCGAGCTGGACGTGATCGCACTGGAGCCGGATCTGGAGCGGCTGCTGACGCAGGCGCTGACCGCGGTGAACGGCCCGGTGCTCGATCCGAGCGTGGCGGACCAGCTCAGCCGCAGTGCCTTCGACGCGGCACGCCGCCAGGAAGATCTGGGCCAGGCGGCGTGCCTGCTGGTGCCGGACACGTTGCGGCCGTCCTTGTCCCGCCTGCTGCGCCGCGCTGCGCCGCGCCTGAAGGTGCTGGCCCACAGCGAAATACCTGACACCCACTCGATCCGCATCGGTTCGATCATCGGAGCACAGCCATGAATGTGAAGCGCTTTTTCGGGCGCAACTCGCGCGAAGCGATGCAGAAAGTGCGTCAGACCTTCGGCGACAACGCGGTGATCCTCTCGACCAAGCCGAGCAGCGACGGGGTCGAGGTCGTGGCCATGCCATCCGAGAGCATCGAGGCGCTGGAGCGGCACGAGTCGGTCACCGACGCCGCTCCGCCGCTACCCCCCCCGGCACCACGCTCGCTGGCGACCCCGCCGGCAGCACCCGCAGCGGCAAAACCGTCCGCAGCCACGGCCCCGGCCGAAGCGGCTGCGACGCCTGTGCAGGATGACGTGGGCACGCTGGCCATGAGCACGCTGTCGTTCCAGGACTACGTCCGCGAGCGGATGCTCAAGAAGCGCAAGGCCGAGCTGAGCGGACGCGATGGCGCTGTCACACCGGAGCCTGATGTCCGCAGCACAGCGGCCGAACCGCGGGCGGCTGCACGCAACGAACTGCGTGGTGATCCCCGGCGCGAGCCGTTGATGGGCCGGCCAGCGTCGGCCGTCGATGCGGGCGAATCGGACTGGCCGCTCCCCCCGCCAGACGGGACACGCGCAGAGCCGCACGCCACCTTCACGACGGATGAAGCCTCGATCCGCCCGTTCTTGCTGAGTCCTTCGGTGCCGGCGCGCCCGGCGCCACCGGCCCGCTCCGCGGCGGCCGACAACCGGCCGCTTCCCACGGCTGCGCGCACCACCAACACCGAAGACCGCTTCGACGACGACATGGAGGTCGCCGCTTCGCCATCGGCCAGTGCGGACATGCTGGCCGAGATCCGTGCGCTGAAGAGCTTGATCGAGGAACGCTTCACCATGATGGCGTTCATCGACCGGCTGCAGAAGAACCCCCGCCAGGTGCAGCTCAGCACCCGGCTGCTGGAGTCCGGGTTCTCGCCGGCGCTGGTGCGCGAGCTGGTCGATGGCGTGTCGCTGGACGACGGCGACGAGCTGGGCGCCGTGACGGACCTGCTGCAGCGCAACCTGCTCACCAGCGAGGACGAAACCGATCTGGAAGACGAGGGCGGTGTCTATGCGCTGATCGGCTCGACCGGTGTGGGCAAGACCACCTCGACCGCCAAGCTCGCCACCGCCTTCGCCACGCGCCACGGCCCGTCGCAGCTCGGTCTGATCACGCTGGATGCCTTCCGCGTCGGTGCCCACGAGCAACTGCGTGCATACGGCCGCATCCTGGGCGTGCCGGTCCACACGGCGCACGACCGCGCGGCGATGGAGGATCTGCTCGACTTGCTGTCCGGCAAGAAGATGGTGCTCATCGACACCGCCGGCCTGTCCCAGCGCGATGCCCGCACCCGCGATCTGATGGACATGCTCACCCACCGCAGCATCAAGCGGCTGCTTGTGGTCAATGCCGCGCAGCAGGCCGAGACGATCGACGATGTGATCACCGCCTACAAGGCCAGCCAGGCCAAGGGCGTCATCCTGTCCAAGCTCGACGAGGCGGTGAAGCTCGGCCCGGCGCTGGACGCGGTGATCCGCCACCGTCTGAAGGTGCTCGCCGTCTCGACTGGCCAGCGGGTGCCGGAAGACTGGCACCACCTGAGCAGCCAGACACTGGTCCAGCGCGCGCTGCGGGGCAGTGCCTCGCAGGCGTGGCGTCTGAGTCCTTCTGACGTGGGCATGGCCTTTGCGCGCCCTGGTGGCGTGCTGGCCGGCGCTGCACTGCGCCGCAGCGGCCACCCCTCACGAGATCTGGGCGCATGAGTCCAGGTCTTCTCCCGCTTCCAGCCGATGGTCTGAACCGATCCGGAGTCACCTGATGTACACCTCCAAGGGCCAACTCGAAGCCAACCAGATGCTGGAGCAATACAGCTCGCTGGTGCGGCGTCTGGCACACCAGATGATTGCCCGGCTGCCGGCCAACGTCGAACTCGACGATCTGATCCAGGTCGGCATGATCGGGCTGACCGATGCGCTCACGCGCTTCGACGTGAAGCAGGGGGTCCAGTTCGAGACCTTCGCGACCCAGCGCATCCGTGGTGCCATGCTCGACGAGCTGCGCGGCGGCGACTGGATGAGCCGCAGCAACCGCAAGCACCAGCGCGACATCGAGGCCGCCGTGCATCGGCTGGAGCAACGCTTCGGCCGCGCCCCGCACGAGAGCGAGATCGCCCTGGAAATGGGTCTGGCACTCACCGATTACCAGGACTTGCTCAACCGGGTGCGGGGCACGCAGCTTGTCTACCTCGAAGACATGAGCGGCGACGAGGGCGAGAACGACTACCTCGACCGCCACGTCGTGGACAACGACGCCGACCCGCTGGCGCGCCTGAACGACCGCCGGATGCGCGAGGCGCTGGTCGAGGCCATCAAGCACCTGCCCGAGCGGGAGCAGTTCGTGATGAGCATGTACTACGAAGAGGACATGAACCTCAAGGAAATCGCGGCGGTGCTGGGCGTGACCGAATCGCGGGTCTGCCAGTTGCACAGCCAGTCCATCGCCCGCCTGCGCGCCAAGCTGCGCACCTGGTAAGCCTGTCCGAGGACCACCCCATGCTGCAACTGCTTCGATCCTGGGGGTCGGCTCCCGTGGTGCCGGACATGGACACCACGCCCGACCAGGTCGATTCGACCGAGGTGCTGCAGCGGCTGTCGCGCCAGGTGTCGAACATCGGCCGGGACGCCGCGGAGACACGCGGCGTGATCGAGGACACCCAGAAGATCGTGACCGCGCAGTTGCAGGCCATGCACCACCTCAACCTCGACCTCGGCCGTGTGCGGGAGACCCAGCACGCCATCGGCGAGGCGACGACGGCGAGCCGGGCGGCGGTGGTGCGTGTGCGGCAGCAGGTGGAGCAGGTGGCGCGTGAGGTCACGGGCATCGTCGAGGTGCTGCACCAGGTGGCCAACGCGGCGGGCGACATCGGACAGATCGCCCTGCAGACCCGTCTGGTCGCCTTCAACGCCTCGGTCGAGGCCAAGCGGGCAGGGGAAGCGGGCCGGGGATTCGGGGTGGTGGCCGATGCCGTGAAAGAGCTGGCGGGGCGGGTCGAGCTGTCGTCCCGCACCATCATGGGCACGCTGGACGATCTCGATCGGCGCATTGCCGCGTTCTCGCGCGACATCTGCATCGATCCCCGCACCGACCGACAGGGGCAGATCCACCGGGCGTTCGCGGACGTGGAAACCGCTGTTCACCGCATCGACGCTGCGGCCGACACCAGCCGCATGATCGCCCAGCAGGTGATCGACAAGACCCAGGCGCTGGGCAAGGACATCCAGGGGGCGATCAGCGGTCTGGAGGTGGCCATGCAGTGCAGCAACCGTTTCCTCGCGGTATCGGAGCGTCTGATCGACGAGCTGGCGGGCTGCGGGATCGAGACCGAGGACACGCCGCTGATCCGTGGTGCCCAAGGGGCTGCCCTGCACGTGGTGGTCTTGCTGGAGCAGGCGCTGGCGGCCGGCCATATCGACCTGGAGGCGCTGTTCGACGCGCACTACCAGCCCATTGCCCACACCGATCCGCCCCAGTTCCTGACCCGCTTTGTCCCGCTCGCCGAGCGGCTGTTTCCCGAAGTGCAGGAGCAGGTGCTGTCGAGCAGCGACAAGGTGGTGTATTGCATTGCAGTGGACCGCAATGGCTATGTGGCGGTCCACAACCGTGTGTACTGCCAGCCCCAGCGCCGCAGTGATGCCGTCTGGAACACCGCCAACAGCCGCCACCGCCGCATTTTCAATGACCGCACCGGTCTGGCATCGGCCCGCAACCGCCGGCCGTTCCTCGTGCAGACCTACCGGCGGGACATGGGAGGGGGCAGTTTCGTGCTGCTCAAGGAAGTCGCGGCGCCGATCCTGGTGCAGGGTCGCCACTGGGGCGCCCTGCGGATCGGGTACCGCTTCTGAGCGTCAGCGCGCCGACAGCGGCGGCACGTCGCGGCGACCCGCACCGACGAACAACTGGCGCGGACGGCCGATCTTGTACTCCGGGTCGCCGATCATCTCGTTCAACTGCGCGATCCAGCCGACCGTGCGGGCCAGTGCGAAGATGGCGGTGAACAGCGGCACGGGGATGCCGATGGCGCGCTGCACGATGCCGGAGTAGAAGTCCACGTTCGGGTAGAGCTTGCGGGCGACGAAGTAGTCGTCTTCCAGCGCGATCTTCTCCAGCTCCATGGCCAGCTTGAACAGCGGATCGTTCTGCAGACCCAGTTCGCCCAGCACTTCGTGGCAGGTCTCGCGCATCAGCTTGGCACGCGGGTCGTAGTTCTTGTAGACGCGGTGACCGAAGCCCATCAGCTTGACGCCGGAGTTCTTGTCCTTCACCTGGTTCATGAACTCGCCGACCTTGGCCACGCCACCCATCTTCTGGATGTCGCCGAGCATGTTCAGGCAGGCTTCGTTGGCACCGCCGTGCGACGGGCCCCACAGGCAGGCGACACCGGCCGCGATCGCCGCGAACGGGTTGGTGCCCGACGAGCCGCACAGGCGCACGGTCGAGGTCGAGGCATTCTGCTCGTGGTCGGCGTGCAGGATGAAGATGCGGTCGAGCGCGCGCTCGATCACCGGGTTCACCTTGTAGTCCTCGCACGGCGTGGCGAACATCATCCGCATGAAGTTGCCCGCGTAGGACAGGTCGTTCTGCGGGTACATGTAGGGCTGGCCCACGGTGTACTTGTAGGCCATCGCCACCAGCGTCGGCATCTTGGCGATCAGGCGGATCGCGGCGATGTCACGGTGCTCCGGATTGTTGATGTCCGTGCTGTCGTGGTAGAAGGCCGACAGCGCGCCCACCAGACCCGTCAGGATGGCCATCGGGTGCGCGTCCCGGCGGAAACCGCGCAGGAAGAACTGCATCTGCTCGTTGACCATCGTGTGGTTGGTCACGCGGCCATGAAAGTCCGTGCGCTGGTCCGCGTTCGGCAGATCCCCGTACAGCAGCAGGTGGCAGGTGTCGAGGAAGTCGCAGTTGACCGCGAGCTGCTCGATCGGGTAGCCGCGGTACAGCAGTTCGCCCTTGTCACCGTCGATGTAGGTGATGGTCGAGTTGCACGACGCGGTGGACAGGAAGCCCGGGTCATAGGTGAACTTGCCGGTCTGCGCGTAGAGCTTGCGGATGTCGATGACGTCCGGGCCGATCGTTCCCTTGTAGAGCGGCAGGTCCATCGAGGCACTGCCGTCGGAGAACGAGAGCGTGGCCTTCACGTCGGAGGGGGTCATCATGGCTGTTTCCTCGGTAGATCAAGAGTGTCGGAGTCTGTATCGGGTCGGCGCTGCCGCAGCATCTCGAGCACGGCCTTCACGTCTGGCTCGGCCAGATCGCCTTCAGGTTCGCGCCGGCGCAGCAGCAAGTCCAGCAGGTCGTTATCGGCCAGGTCCATCAAAACTTCCAGGCCGCGGGCCTGCCGGACTGTCAAGCTGGATTCATGGCGGCTGAAGAACCGTTCAATGAACAGGTCGTTTTCCAGCAAGCCCCGCCGGCAGCGCCAGTGCAGCTTGCTGAGGGCGCGCTCGTCGAGCAAAGTGTCCATTGCGCATCTTTCAGTGGTCTGACCACGGTGCGCCAGGACAGCGCACCACGGACTCAGACGGCCCGGCGGATCATCAATTCCTTGATCTTGCCGATGGCCTTGGTCGGATTCAGACCCTTCGGGCACACGTCCACGCAGTTCATGATCGTGTGGCAGCGGAACAGGCGGTACGGGTCTTCCAGGTTGTCCAGGCGGGCGCTGGTGTCCTGGTCGCGGCTGTCGGCGATGAAGCGGTACGCCTGCAGCAGACCGGCCGGGCCGACGAACTTGTCCGGGTTCCACCAGAAGCTCGGGCACGAGGTCGAGCAGCTCGCGCACAGGATGCACTCGTACAGGCCGTTCAGCTCGTCGCGCTCCTCGGGCGATTGCAGACGCTCCTTGTCCGGCGGCGGGTCGTCGTTGACGAGGTAGGGCTTGATCGAGTTGTACTGCTTGAAGAACTGGGTCATGTCCACGATCAGGTCGCGGATGACCGGCAGCCCCGGCAGCGGCTTGAGCACGACGACGCCCGGCAGGTCACGCATGTTGGTGAGACACGCGAGGCCGTTCTTGCCGTTGATGTTCATCGCGTCCGAGCCGCACACGCCTTCGCGGCACGAACGGCGGAAGCTCAGCGAAGGATCGACCGCCTTGAGCTTGTTCAGGGCGTCCAGCAGCATGCGCTCGTTGCCGTCGAGTTCGACGTCGATCGACTGCATGTAGGGCTTGCTGTCCTTGTCCGGGTCGTAGCGGTAGATCTGGAATGTGCGCTTGGCCATGGGATTCTCTTCAGAAGGTGCGGACCTTGGGCGGAACCGAATCCACCGTCAGCGGCTTGAGGTTGACAGGCTTGTACGACAGCGAGTTGGTGGCACTGTCCCAGAGGGTGTGCTTCATCCATTCCTTGTCGTTGCGGCCCAGCGGGAACTGCGCGTCGTCAGCACCGCGCTCGTAGTCCTTCACCGTGTGCGCGCCGCGGCATTCGTGACGGGCTGCAGCCGAGGTCATCGTCGCCTGGGCGGCTTCCATCAGGTTGTCCACTTCCAGCGCCTCGATGCGGGCGGTGTTGAAGACCTTGGACTTGTCCTTCAGGGTGATGCTGGCCACGCGCTCACGCAGTGCGTTGATCTTGACGACGCCCTCGTCCATGATCTTCTGGGTGCGGAACACGCTGGCGTGCTGCTGCATCGCGGCGCGCATGTCGTTGGCGACATCCTGCGCGTACTCGCCGCTGGTGCTGCTGTCCAGACGGGCCAGACGGGCCAGCGAGCGGTCGGCGGCGTCCTTCGGCAGTGCCTTGTGCGACTTCGGCGCAGCCTTGAACGCCTCGATGATGTGGTTGCCGGCGGCCTTGCCGAACACCAGCAGGTCGAGCAGCGAGTTCGTGCCCAGCCGGTTGGCGCCGTGGACCGAGACGCACGAGCATTCGCCCACCGCGTACAGGCCGTTCACCACTGTGTTGACGTTGTCCTTCGTCGTCACGACCTGGCCCGTGATGCCGGTCGGAATGCCACCCATCTGGTAGTGGATGGTCGGCACCACCGGGATCGACTCCTTGGTGATGTCCACGTTGGCGAAGTTGTGGCCGATCTCGAACACCGAGGGCAGGCGCTTCAGGATGGTGTCGCCGCCCAGGTGGGTCATGTCGAGGTTGATGTAGTCCTTGTTGGGACCGCAGCCGCGACCTTCCTTGATCTCCTGGTCCATGCAGCGCGAGACGAAATCGCGCGGGGCCAGATCCTTCAGCGTCGGGGCGTAACGCTCCATGAAACGTTCGCCGTTCGAGTTGCGCAGGATCGCGCCTTCGCCGCGGCAGCCTTCGGTCAGCAGCACGCCCGCGCCGGACACGCCGGTCGGGTGGAACTGCCAGAACTCCATGTCCTGCAGTGGAATGCCGGCGCGCGCGGCCATGCCCAGGCCGTCGCCCGTGTTGATGAAGGCGTTGGTCGATGCCTGGAAGATGCGACCGGCACCACCGGTGGCCAGCAGCACGCTCTTGGCTTCCATGATGTAGACCTCGCCGGTCTCCATCTCCAGCGCCGTCACGCCCACCACGTCACCCTCGGCGTCGCGGACCAGGTCGAGTGCCATCCACTCGACGAAGAACTGCGTGCGCGACTTGACGTTCTGCTGGTAGAGCGTGTGCAGCATCGCGTGGCCGGTGCGGTCAGCCGCCGCGCAGGCGCGCTGGACCGGCTTCTCGCCGTAGTTCGCGGTGTGGCCGCCGAAGGGGCGCTGGTAGATGGTGCCGTCGGCGTTGCGGTCGAACGGCATGCCGAAGTGTTCCAGCTCGTAGACCACCTTCGGTGCTTCGCGGCACATGAACTCGATCGCGTCCTGGTCGCCCAGCCAGTCCGAACCCTTGACGGTGTCGTAGAAGTGGTAGTGCCAGTTGTCTTCCGACATGTTGCCCAAGCTGGCACCGACGCCACCCTGGGCGGCGACGGTGTGCGAGCGGGTCGGGAACACCTTGGTCAGCACGGCCACGTTCAGGCCGGCGCGGGCCAGTTGCAGCGAGGCACGCATGCCCGAACCACCGGCGCCGACGATCACCACGTCGAACTTGCGGCGCGGCAGGGAGCCGGTGTAACCGGCAGCAGTAGCGATGGACGCCATCAGAGTCTCCAGAGAACTTGCACCGCCCAGCCGGCACAGCCGACGAGCCAGACCAGCGTACACACCTGCAGCGTCAGCCGCAGCCCGAGCGAGCGGGTCACGTAGTCCATGAAGATGTCGCGCATGCCGACCCAGGCGTGCCACGCCAGCGAGACGATCAGCACGAAGGTCAGCGTCTTCATCCACTGCGACGAGAAGATCGCCGACCAGCGGTCATAGCCCAGCGGGCCGCCAAACAGGACTTGCGCGAGCAGGGCGATGGTGAACAGCGCCATCAGCACCGCGGTGATGCGCTGCGCGAGCCAGTCGCGCAGACCGTAGTGCGCACCGGTGACGATGCGCTTGGAACCGTAATTCGTGGACATGGTGGGGGATTGCCTCGTGGTCTCTTGTCAGGTCAGTCAGGTCAGAACAGGCCGAACAGCTTGGCGCCGAGGGCCACGGTCAGCACCAGGCTCAGCGTGAAGCAGACGATGGCGGACGAGCGGCCCTGCTCCTTGGACACGCTGTGCGTCGCGTCCATCCACAGGTGGCGCACGCCGGCGCAGAAGTGGTGCAGATACGACCAGATCAGGGCCAGCACCACCAGCTTGACGCACCAGCCCGGCAAGAACCCGAAACCTGCCGTGAACACGGAGGTGAAGGTGTCGTACGAGACTTCCGAACTCA
Organism: Sphaerotilus sp.; assembly: GCF_013299175.1. Lineage (GTDB taxonomy): Bacteria > Pseudomonadota > Gammaproteobacteria > Burkholderiales > Burkholderiaceae_C > Sphaerotilus. The sequence continues at coordinate 18,958 of NZ_JAAFKF010000006.1, read as the reverse complement.
CGCTGGTGTCGAACATCCAGACGATGAAGGGCAGCAGCAGGAACATCACGATGCCGCTGGCGCGGTGGAGGATGGACAACTGCGCCGCGACGGGCAGCCGGTACTGGGTCGCGTCGATCAGGCGCATCGGGCCTGGTCGCTGCTTGAGGGTGTCTGCCATGGGATGCCTTTGCCTTTGCCTGTTGTCGTGTGGTGTGTCTTGTGTAATGACGAAGAAACCGCGGAATTTTATTGCAATGCAGCAGGCCGCACACCCTGGACAGCGTGTTCAGCCCACATCTTTTCAACTCAGCTCATTGCGGTAGTGGTGTGTCGAGGTGTTGTAGAAGCCTCGGCGCAACTCCACCGGCTTGTCGCCGTACGTGAACGACAGCCGCTCGACGCTCAGCAGGGGGCTGCCCGCTGCCACGCCCAGCACGCTGGCGATCTCCGTGTCCGCCGCCACCGCCCGGATCTTCTCCTCGGCCCGGATCATGCGAACCCCGAACTCGGATTCGAACAGCCCGTACAGCGGCCCCCGGTAGTCGCCCATGCGCTGTGCGGTCAGCCCGGTGAAGAGCTGGGCCGGCAGCCAGATGTCGTCCAGCACGATGGGGTTGCCATGCTGCGAGAGCGTGCGGCGGATTTCCAGCGCCATCTCGCCCGGACGCAGCGACAGGGCTTTCGCCACGTCGGCCGGGGCCGGGATGCGGCGGCAGTCCAGGAACTGACGCTGCATCGGCACCGGGTCTGCGCCGTCTTCCGGCTGCAGACGCAGGAAACGGTACTGGATCTTCTCTTCGCTGTGCGTGGCCACGAAGGTGCCCTTGCCTTGGCGGCGAACCAGCAGATTCTCGGCTGCCAACTCGTCGATAGCCTTACGCACGGTGCCCTGGCTCACCCGGAAACGCGCCGCCAGCTCCAGCTCGCTCGGGATCGCCTCGCCCGGCTTCCACTCGCCGGACTGCATTCCGCGCAGGATCAGCGTCTTGATCTGCTGGTAGAGCGGGCTGAAGGCCGGCGTGTGGTCACCCGCCGGATCGGAGGGCTGGAACTGCGCTGACGTGGACGCGGAAGGGGGCATGGGCGAGATTGCAGCACAACGGTGTGTCGGCCTGCAACGCAGTTCTACAAGATGTCTTATATAAGACATAAGATGATTGACAGCATTGGGGTCGATCCCTAGACTGGCCGCCGATTTCGGATGTTTTCTGATTTTTCGTTGACCCCACTTCGCTGCACTCACCCATTTCAGGAGCCACGCCCATGAGCAAGAAGCCCGTCCGTGTTGCCGTCACCGGCGCTGCTGGTCAGATCGGTTACGCCCTGCTGTTCCGCATTGCCTCGGGCGAGATGCTCGGCAAGGACCAGCCGGTCATCCTGCAACTGCTCGAAGTGCCGATGGAAAAGGCCCAGGAGGCGCTCAAGGGCGTGATCATGGAGCTGGAAGACTGCGCGTTCCCGCTGCTGGCCGGCATCGAAGCCCACAGCGATCCGATGACCGCGTTCAAGGACACCGACTACGCGCTGCTGGTCGGTTCGCGTCCGCGGGGTCCGGGCATGGAGCGCGCCGAGCTGCTGTCGATCAACGGCGCCATCTTCACCGCCCAGGGCAAGGCACTGAACGCCGTCGCTTCGCGTGACGTGCGCGTGCTGGTGGTCGGCAACCCCGCCAACACCAACGCCTACATCGCCATGAAGTCGGCCCCGGACCTGCCGGCCAAGAACTTCACCGCCATGCTGCGCCTGGACCACAACCGCGCCGCCAGCCAGCTCGCCGCCAAGACCGGCAAGCCGGTCGCGTCGATCGAGAAGCTGGCCGTGTGGGGCAACCACTCGCCGACGATGTACGCCGACTACCGCTTCGCCACCATCAACGGCGAGTCGGTCAAGGACATGATCGGCGACGAAGCCTGGAACCGCGACGTGTTCCTGCCGACCGTCGGCAAGCGTGGCGCCGCGATCATCGCCGCCCGTGGCCTATCGTCGGCCGCGTCGGCTGCCAACGCCGCCATCGACCACATGCGCGACTGGGCGCTGGGCACGAACGGCGCCTGGGTCACGATGGGCATCCCGTCGGCTGGCGAATACGGCATCCCGGCGGAAACGATGTTCGGCTACCCCGTCACCTGCGAAGGTGGCGAGTACAAGATCGTCGAAGGGCTGTCCATCGACGCGTTCTCGCAGGAATGCATCAACAAGACCCTGGCCGAACTCGACGGCGAGAAGGACGGCGTCAAGCACCTGCTCTGATGCGCTGAATCCGGGACTGCGGTCCACAATGCAAGGCCGGCGGCTTCAGGCGCCGGCCTTTTTCTTTGAGGTGTGACATGAACAAAGTCCATCCCCGCGACGCCTTGTTCGACGCCAGCGAGTTGGCCGTGCCCGAGCTGCCGGTGTGCGACCACTACGCCGGTGTCGAAGTCCGGATGCGCAAGAGCCTGGAGCTGCAGGCGGAACTTGGTCCCGTCTTCGACATCACGCTCGACGGCGAGGATGGCGCGCCTGTCGGCGGCGAGGTCGAGCACGCGCACCTGATCGCCGAGCTGGTCCTGTCGCCCCAGAACCACTTCGGCCGTGTCGGTGCCCGCGTGCAGACCGTCGATCACCCCGCCTTCGAGCGCATGGTCGATGTCGTCGTCGGACGGGCGGGCGAGCGGCTGGCCTACCTGATGGTGCCCAAGCCGCGGGGCCTCGCCGATCTGGAGCGGGCGATCGGCGTCATCGACGAAGCCATCGCCCGCCACGGCGTGTCGCGCCAGATCCCCGTGCATGCGCTGGTCGAAACGCATGGGGCGCTGCGCGAGGTGCAGGCACTGGCCGCCCATCCGCGCATCGAGTCGCTGTCGTTCGGGTTGATGGATTTCGTCTCCGACCACCGTGGCGCCATTCCGCAGAGCGGCATGACCGTCAAGGGCCAGTTCGAGCACCCGCTGGTGATGCGCGCCAAGCTGGAAATCTCTGCTGCCTGCCACGCCTGGGGCAAGGTGCCTTCGCACTGCGTCGTGACCGAGTTCAAGCACCTGTCCGCGTTGCAAGAGGCTGCAACCCGAGCGTGCCGGCAACTCGGCTACACGCGCATGTGGAGCATCCACCCGGACCAGATCCGCCCGATCGTCGATGCCTTCTCGCCGACCACGGCCGAGGTCGATCAGGCCGCCGAGATCCTGCTGGACGCCCAGGCCAACGGCTGGGGTCCGATCCGCCACCGCCACCACGGACAGGACACGCTGCACGACCGGGCCAGCTACCGCTACTTCTGGCATGTGCTGGAGCGCGCGCACCGCACGTCCGGCACGGGCGCTGGCCAATTGCCGGGCGAGGTGCGGCTGGCGTTTTTCGGGGACGCCTGAGGGTGTGGAAAACTGCACGACTGTGACGCCGCAGCCACCCGGATGCCGACCGGGTTAAGGATGCTGGCTGGGTGGTCCGATATGGTTCGCTCCCGCCTGCTCGTTGAATCCGGAGTCCTTGATGCCCCACACCACCCCTGTTACCGTGCGTTCCCTGACCGCTGTTCTGGTTGCTGCTGCCTGTGTACTGAGCGCCGGTTCGGCGTCGGCGACTACCAAGAAAGCCAAGCCTGCGCACGCGGCCCAACCCGCCCAGCCCGCGCCCCTCGCCGACCTCAGCGAGGAACAGCTCGCCAACGCCGAGCGGGTGCTGACCGGCGCCCAGGCGTGCGAGTTCAACCAGACCATTGCCGTCGAAGGGGCGCCGGAGAAAGCCGGCTACTTCCACATCGTCTTCAAGGGCAAGAAGTACCTGCTGGCGCCCGAGCCGACCACCACGGGCGCTGTCCGTCTGGAGGACAAGAAGGCTGGCGTGGTGTGGTTGCAAATCGCCAACAAGTCGATGCTGATGAACGCCAAGATCGGGCAGCGCATGGTGGACGAATGCATCCATCCGAGCCAGAAGGTTTGAGCGCAGTGCCACATTGGCACATCACGGCACATCAGGACTTGGCAAGTCTTATATAAGACATAAAATACCGGACTTACCCCAAGTCCGGGGTTCAGCCACACCGCACGGAGCTTTTCATGCTGCAAGCCTATCGCCAACACGCCGCTGAACGCGCTGCGCTCGGCATCCCGCCCCTCGCGCTCGATGCCAAGCAAGTCGCCGACCTGATCGAGCTGATCAAGAACCCGCCGGCTGGCGAGGACGCGTTCCTGCTGGACCTGCTGACGCACCGTGTTCCCCCCGGTGTGGACGATGCGGCCAAGGTCAAGGCGTCGTTCCTGGCCGCTGTCGCGCACGGTGACATCGCCGTCGCGCTGGTCTCCAAGGCCAAGGCCACCGAGCTGCTCGGCACCATGGTGGGCGGCTACAACGTGCATCCGCTGATCGAGCTGCTCGACGACGCCGAAGTGGCTGGCGTGGCGGCGCAAGGGTTGAAGAAGACCCTGCTGATGTTCGACTTCTTCAACGATGTCGCCGAGAAGGCCAAGGCCGGCAACGCCAAGGCCCAGGAAGTCATGCAGTCGTGGGCCGACGCCGAGTGGTTCACGACGCGCCCGGAAGTGCCGCAGTCGATCACCGTGACCGTGTTCAAGGTGCCCGGCGAGACCAACACCGACGACCTGTCCCCGGCCCCGGATGCGTGGAGCCGCCCGGACATCCCGCTGCACTACCTCGCGATGCTGAAGAACACCCGCGAAGGCGCGGCGTTCGTGCCCGAGGACGACGGCAAGCGCGGCCCGATGCAGTTCATCGAAGACCTGAAGAAAAAGGGCAACCTCGTCGCCTACGTCGGCGACGTGGTCGGCACGGGTTCTTCGCGCAAGTCGGCCACCAACTCGGTGATCTGGGCCACGGGGCAGGACATCCCCTTCGTGCCGAACAAGCGTTTCGGCGGCGTCACGCTCGGCGGCAAGATCGCCCCGATCTTCTTCAACACGCAGGAAGACTCCGGTTCGCTGCCCATCGAAGTTGATGTCACCAAGCTCGAAATGGGCGACGTGATCGACGTGCTGCCGTATGAAGGCAAGCTCGTGCGCAACGGCGAGACCGTCGTCGAGTTCAAGCTGAAGAGCGAAGTGCTGTTCGACGAAGTGCGCGCCGGTGGCCGGATCAACCTGATCATCGGCCGCTCGCTGACCGCCAAGGCCCGCGAGTTCCTGAACCTGCCCGCCTCGACGCTGTTCCGCCTGCCTTCGACCCCGACTGCCACCAACGCCGGCTTCACGCTGGCGCAGAAGATGGTCGGCCGTGCCGTCGGTCTGCCGGAAGGCCAGGGCGTGCGTCCCGGCACCTACTGCGAGCCGAAGATGACCACCGTGGGTTCGCAGGACACCACCGGCCCGATGACCCGCGACGAGCTGAAGGACCTGGCCTGCCTGGGCTTCTCGGCCGATCTGGTGATGCAGTCGTTCTGCCACACCGCCGCGTACCCGAAGCCGGTCGATGTCAAGACGCACCGCGAGCTGCCCAAGTTCATCTCCAGCCGCGGTGGTGTTTCGCTGCGTCCGGGCGACGGCGTGATCCACTCATGGCTGAACCGCCTGCTGCTGCCCGACACCGTCGGTACCGGTGGTGACTCGCACACCCGTTTCCCGATCGGCATCTCGTTCCCGGCTGGCTCCGGTCTGGTCGCCTTCGGTGCCGCCACCGGCGTGATGCCGCTGGACATGCCGGAATCGGTGCTGGTGCGCTTCAAGGGCCAGATGCAGCCCGGCATCACCCTGCGCGATCTCGTCCATGCGATCCCGCTGTACGCCATCAAGGCTGGTCTGCTGACGGTGGCCAAGGCCGGCAAGATCAACGTGTTCTCGGGCCGCATCCTCGAAATCGAAGGCTTGCCGGACCTGAAGGTCGAGCAGGCGTTCGAGCTGTCCGACGCTTCGGCTGAACGCTCGGCTGCTGGCTGCACGGTCAAGTTGAACCCGGCACCGATCCAGGAATACCTCACCAGCAACACCGTGCTGATGAAGAACATGATCGCCGACGGTTACGCCGACGCCCGCACGCTGGCCCGCCGCATCGAGAAGGTCGAAGCCTGGCTCGCCAACCCGAACCTGCTCGAAGCCGACCAGGACGCCGAATACGCGGCCGTGATCGAGATCGACCTGAACGAGCTGACCGAGCCTGTCCTCTGCTGCCCGAACGACCCGGACGACGCCAAGCTGCTGTCCGCGGTGGCCGGCGCCAAGATCGACGAGGTGTTCATCGGCTCCTGCATGACCAACATCGGTCACTTCCGCGCAGCAAGCAAGCTGCTCGAAGGCAAGCGCGACATCCCGGTCAAGCTGTGGATTGCCCCGCCGACCAAGATGGATGCGTCCGAGCTGACCAAGGAAGGCCACTACGGCGTGTTCGGTGCCGCCGGTGCGCGCACCGAAATGCCGGGCTGCTCGCTGTGCATGGGCAACCAGGCGCAGGTGCGTGAAGGCGCGACAGTGGTCTCGACCTCGACCCGCAACTTCCCGAACCGGCTGGGCAAGAACACCTTCGTGTACCTCGCCTCGGCCGAACTGGCGGCGATTGCGTCCAAGCTGGGCCGCATCCCGACGGTGGCCGAATACGCCGCCGACATGGGCGTGATCAACAAGGACAGCAGCAAGATCTACACGTACCTGAACTTCGACCAGATCGAAGAGTACGCGGACGTGGCCAAGGGCGTGACCGCCTGACGGTTCAGCCCCTGCTGACGATGGCCCGCCGATGGCGGGCCTTTTCGTTTTTGCAATGCCACAATTCGTGGTTTGTCGCCCTGCGTCGCCCCTCCTGACCGTGCCCACATGCCTTCATCCAAGTCCACTTACGATCGCAGCGCGGGCGCACCCGGTCTTGTCGTCAGGGAGGAGCAGATCGAATACGGCTTCATCGGCAAGCTGCAAGACCTGAAATACGAATACCGTCCCGACATCCGGGACCGGCTCGCACTGGAGCGCAACTTCCGCGAGAAGTTCGAGGCGCTCAACCGTGTCCACCTGAGTGATGGCGAGTTCGCACGCCTGCTGGAAGACATCGTCACGCCGGACGTCTTCACCGCCGCCCGCACGCTGCGCGAGCGCAACGCCTTCACGCGCGACGACGGCACCCCGCTGAACTACACCCTGGTCAACATCAAGGACTGGTGCAAGAACACGTTCGAGGTGGTCAACCAGTTGCGCATCAACACCGACCACAGCCATCACCGGTACGACGTTCTCATCCTCGTCAACGGCGTGCCCTGTGTGCAGATCGAGCTGAAGACGCTGAACATCAGCCCGCGGCGGGCGATGGAACAGATCGTCGAGTACAAGAATGACCCGGGCAACGGCTACACCCGGACCTTGCTCAGCTTCGTGCAACTGTTCATCGTCAGCAACCGCACCGACACCTGGTACTTCGCCAACAACAACGCCCGGCACTTCACGTTCAATGCCGAAGAGCGTTTCCTGCCGATCTACCAGCACGCCGACGAGGCCAACCAGAAGATCACCCACCTCGACCACTTTGCCGAGACCTTCCTGGCGAAATGCACGCTGGGCCAGACCCTGAGCCGCTACATGGTGCTGGTGGCCAGTGAACAGAAGCTGCTGCTGATGCGGCCCTATCAGGTCTATGCCGTCAAGGCCATCGTGGACTGCATTCACCAGAACTGCGGCAACGGCTATATCTGGCACACCACCGGCAGCGGCAAGACGCTCACGTCCTTCAAGGCATCCACCTTGCTCAAGGACAACCCGGACATCGAGAAATGCCTGTTCGTGGTGGACCGCAAAGACCTGGACCGCCAGACCCGCGAAGAATTCAACCGCTTCCAGGAAGGCTGCGTCGAAGAAAACACCAACACCGGCGCGCTGGTGCGTCGTCTGCTGTCGGACGACTACGCCGACAAGGTCATCGTCACCACCATCCAGAAGCTGGGCTTGGCGCTGGACGAGAACAGCAAGCGCAACCAGCAGCAGAAGAAAGCCGGCCGGGCCAGTTACAAGGAACAACTGGCACCGCTGAGCGACAAACGCATCGTCTTCATCTTCGACGAATGCCACCGCTCGCAGTTCGGCGACAACCACCAGGCCATCAAGGACTTCTTCCCCAAGGCGCAGCTCTTTGGCTTCACCGGCACCCCCATCTTTGAAGACAACGCCACCGCCCGGCAGATCGAAGGCGAAGAGGCGCAGCTCAAGACCACCGAAGACCTGTTCCAGAAGCGGCTGCACGCCTACACCATCACCCACGCCATTGAAGACGCCAATGTGCTGCGCTTCCATGTGGACTACTACAAGCCTGAGGGCAACAAAGCCAAGGCACCGGCGCCCAAGCCCGGCGAAGCCTTGGCCAAGAGGGCTGTGATCGAGGCCATCCTCGCCAAGCACGACACCGCCACTGCCGGGCGCCGCTTCAATGCGATCCTGGCCACCGCGAGCATCAACGATGCCATCGAGTACCACGCCCTGTTCGGCGCGCTGCAGCAAGCCAAGGCCGAGGCCAACCCCGACTTCGTGCCCCTGAACATCGCCTGCGTGTTCTCGCCGCCCGCCGAGGGCGACGCCGACGTGAGGCAACTGCAGCAAGACCTGCCGCAGGAAAAGGCCGACAACGAAGAAGACCCCGAAGGCAAGAAGGCGGCGCTCAAGGCCATCCTGGCGGGCTACAACGCGCGCTACGGCACCAACCACACCGTGGGCGAGTTCGACTTGTACTACCAGGACGTGCAAAAGCGCATCAAGGACCAGCAGTGGCCCAACGCCGATTACCCCGCAGCGAAGAAGATCGACATCACCATCGTGGTGGACATGCTGCTCACCGGGTTTGACAGCAAGTACCTGAATACGCTGTACGTGGACAAGAACCTGAAGCACCACGGGCTGATCCAGGCGTTCTCGCGCACCAACCGCGTGCTCAACGGCAGCAAGCCCTACGGCAACATCCTCGACTTCCGCCAGCAGCAGGACAACGTGGACGCGGCCATCGCCCTGTTCTCCGGCGAGAAGACCGGCGAGCAGGCCCGCAAGATCTGGCTGGTGGACAAGGCCCCGGTGGTCATTGAAAAGCTCGATGCGGCCGTGCAGAAGCTGGCCGACTTCCTGCAGAGCCAGGGTCTGGCCTGTGCACCCGAGGCGGTGCCGCAGCTCAAGGGTGACGAGGCCCGCGCGGCCTTCATCAAGGCGTTCAAGGAAGTGCAGCGGCTGAAGACCCAGCTCGACCAGTACACCGATCTGACCGACGACAACGCTGCCGCCATCGAGGACATCCTGCCCCGCGAAGACCTGCAGGCGTTTCGCGGGGTGTACCTGGAGACGGCGCAGCGGCTCAAGGCGCAGCAAGACCAGGCCAACCGGGAAGGCGAGGGCGCCGTCGCTGGTGCGGTGGATGAACTCGACTTCGAGTTCGTGCTCTTCGCCTCCGCTGTCATCGACTACGACTACATCATGGGCTTGATGGCCCGCTTCTCGCAGCAGGGCGCGGGCAGCGGCAAGCTCACGATGAGCCGCGAACAGCTCATCGGCCTCATCGCGGCAGATGCCAAGTTCATGGGTGAGCGCGACGACATCGCCGCGTACATCGGCACCCTCCAGGCGGGCGAAGGTCTGAGCGAGCAGGCCATCAGCGAGGGCTATCTGCGCTTCAAGAAGGAAAAGGACGGTGCCGAGCTGGCTGGCATGGCCTCTCGGCATGGATTGGCCGTGGACGCCCTGCAAGCCTTCGTGGACGGCACGCTGCAGCGCCTGATCCTGGACAGCGATGCGCTGAGCGACCTGATGGCGCCGCTGGATCTGGGCTGGAAGGCGCGTGCGCAGGCCGAGACGGCGCTGATGGCCGAGTTGATTCCGCTGTTGAACAAGCGGGCGCAAGGCGGTGAGATTTCAGGGCTGAGTGCGTATGAGTGAACAGCCGCCAACCACCCCCAACGCAAAGGACACACCATGGTCTTGGCCAACAAACTGAATATTGCAAGCCAGGTTGAACTCAACAGGGCGGAAGAAAAGCTCAGCAAGCAAAAAGCCAAGCAGTTGTTTGAAAGCGGCGATATCGATAAGGTGGACGTGGGTACCTTTGCCGGCTTGGCGTATGTCCATGCGTATCTGTTTGATGAGGTGTATGCCTTCGCCGGGCAAGTGCGCGACGTGAATCTGGCGAAGGGTAATTTCCGGTTTGCGCCCGTCATGTACTTGCAGCAATCGCTGACGCACATCAGCGCCATGCCGCAGCAGAGCTTCGAGCAGATCATCGAAAAATACGTGGAAATGAACGTGGCCCATCCGTTTCGCGAAGGCAACGGGCGCGCGACACGCATCTGGCTGGACTTGATGCTGAAAAAAGAAATCCGCCAGGTCATCGACTGGAACGCGGTGGACAAGGCCGAGTATTTGTCGGCCATGGAGCGCAGCGTGGTGAAAGACCTGGAAATCAAACACCTGCTCAAGAGTGCCTTGACTGACCAGATCAATGACCGCGAGCTGTACATGAAAGGGATTGACGTGAGCTACTACTATGAAGGCTACAGCGAGTACCGGGTGGAGGATTTATGAGGCAAGGGAAGAAACCACCCCGCCCCTTCGGGGCACCCCTCCTTGGAAAGGAGGGGATAAATTGAGCGCCGCTACCAACTCTCCCCCTGCCAAGGGGGAGTACCCCGAAGGGGAGAGGGGGTTTCTTCCCACGCTGCGGTTTCCGGAGTTTCGTGATGCAGGTGAATGGGAGAAAAGAAAAGCTGGATCGCTTTTTGCCCATCGAACTACAAAAGGTGGTCAAGACCTTCCGATCTATTCCGTCACAATGAATGATGGAATGGTCAGGCGCGATTCTTTGGATCGAAAGGTTGACGACATCGAGGATGCCGCCGGCAATAAGAAGGTGTGCCGAAACGACATTGCCTATAACATGATGCGCATGTGGCAAGGCGCTATGGGCGTTGCACCAGAAGATTGTTTGGTGAGTCCCGCCTATGTCGTGCTCGCACCGAATAAGGATGCCGCTCCACACTTCTTCCAGTATCTGTTCAAGCTGCCTGCAATGCTGCAGTTTTTGACATCACACTCTAGAGGGCTGACCAAAGACCGCTTGCGACTGTATTTCGATGATTTTGCCAAGATGGAATTTCGATGCCCCACGGTGAAGGAGCAGCAACGCATCGCTGACTTTTTGGCTGCCATCGACGAGCACATTGCCACCAAGACTGAGCGGCTCGATAGCCTGAAGACCCACAAGAAGGGCCTGATGCAGCAGCTTTTTCCCTGCGAAGGTGAGAGCCAGCCGCGTGTGCGGTTTCCTGAATTTGGAAACGATGAGCAGTGGGGAAATGTTAGCTTGGGAGAAATTTCTGAAATCAAACTCGGAAAGATGCTAGATAAGCAGAAGAATACGACCGGGTATCTTCTCCCATACCTTAATAATATCTCAGTGAGGTGGAATGAGGTTAACGTCCTTGATCTACCTCAAATGTATTTTGATGATCGAGAACTTGAACGATTTGGATTGAAGTCGGGAGATGTCGTCGTTTGTGAAGGCGGTGAACCAGGCCGTGCGGCCGTATGGGATGGACATTTGCCTGATCTGAAATTCCAGAAGGCAATTCATCGTGTTAGATTTAATGTGCCTTTCGAGCCAAAGATTTTGGTGCTGCTTCTTGAAAGTATTTCTGGAACGCCACAATTCGAAATGCTTTTCACCGGAGGGGGGATTAAGCATCTAACCGGTGAAACATTCTCTCGATTGAAGATCCCACTTATTCCCGTCCCAGAGCAAAAGCGAATCGCTGACTGCTTCACCTCCCTCGACACCCTCATCACCGCCGCCACCCAAGAACTCGACACCCTCAAAACCCACAAGAAAGCCCTGATGCAGCAATTGTTTCCAGCACAGGAAGAGGTGGCCGCATGAATGTCCCGAATGACGACGAGATCAAACTCATCCACTCGCCACTGACACGAACCCACAGCGCCGACGGCCACACGCTGCACATCCAGATCTACCGCAGTCCGGACAGTCCCTGGATTCTCGAAATCGTGGACGAGCAGGGCACGTCCACCGTCTGGGACGACCCGTTTGACACCGACACCGCGGCGATGGAAGCCGCTTTCGTGGCGATCGAGACCGAGGGCGTGCTCAGTTTCGTGGCCCAGGCCCAGCAAGCGGCCGAGGAAGCCGAGCCCGAACTGCTGCGCAAGCTGGCCCCCGCGCCGCAGAATCGACCACCGTCCGGCGGCGCCCACGACATGATGACGCCACTGTCGGACGAGGAACTGGACGCGCTGGAGCTGTTTCTGCTGGACCTGGACACAGACGAGGGCATGACGCTGGACATGCTGGACGGTTTTCTGCACGCCATCGTCATCGGGCCCGAGACGCTGCTGCCCAGCGACTGGCTGCCCAAGGTGTGGGGACAACAGGACGCCGACGAGATGATGCCGCCTGCAGCGGACCTGGACGAGGTCCAACGCGTCATGGGCTGGATCATGCGCCACCACAACAGCATCGTGTCGGACTTCGAGCAGCACCCGCCGCAACCGCAGCCGCTGTGGCCGACGGTGCAGCATGGCCAAGGCGACCAGGTCCGCGAGTTCGAGGATGCCGAGGCCTGGGCCTATGGGTTCGTGCAAGGCGTCAAGCTGAACCCGGCCGCTTGGCAGCCCTTGCTCAGCGATCCACAGGGTCGGCGGTGGTTTCGACCGATCGGCTTGTTGGGCGCCGATGGGTTTTCGGCCGATCAGGACGCACTGACCCGGAAACCCGAACAGCGCGAGGCGTTGGCGGCCGACATCGCAAAGAGCCTGGTGCGGATCCACGCCTTCTGGCTGCCGCTGCGGCAGGCCGTTCAGGAGCGTCACACCGCGCAACGGATGCGCGCCAAGGTGGGCCGCAACGAGCCTTGCCCCTGTGGCAGCGGCAAGAAGTTCAAGAAGTGCTGCGGCGCACCCTCTGAACTGCATTGATTGATTCGACAGCGACAAGAAACAGCGCCATGACCGACGAAAAACAGAAACAACTGGGCAAGACCCTCTGGGCGATCGCCGACCAACTGCGCGGCGCGATGGACGCGGATGATTTCCGCGACTACATGCTGTCGTTCCTGTTCCTGCGTTACCTGTCGGACAACTACGAGACCGCCGCGAAAAAGGAGCTGGGCAGCGACTACCCGAAGGTCGATGCCGACAGCCACCTGGTGCCGCTGGCCGCCTGGTACGCCGACAACCCGGCTGACGTGCCGACGTTCGAAAAGCAGATGCGCCGCAAGGTGCATTACGTCATCCAGCCCGCGCACCTGTGGAGCAGCGTCACCCACCTGGCGCGCACACAAAGCCTCGACCTGCTGACCACGCTGCAGCAAGGCTTCCGCTACATCGAGACGGAATCGTTCGAGAGCGCCTTCGCCGGCCTGTTCTCCGAGATCGACCTCGGCTCGACCAAGCTGGGCAAGTCCTACACGGAGCGCAACAACAAGCTCTGCGCCATCATCCAGAAGATCGCCGAAGGGCTGTCGTCGTTTTCCACCGACGTGGACACGCTGGGCGATGCCTACGAATACCTGATCGGCCAGTTCGCGGCCGGCTCGGGCAAGAAGGCGGGCGAGTTCTACACCCCCCAGCAGATCTCCGACATCCTCTCGACCATCGTCACGCTGGACAGCCAGGAACCCAGGACCGGCGCCCGGCAGCGCCTCGACAGCGTGATGGACTTTGCCTGCGGTTCAGGCTCGCTGCTGCTGAACGTGCGCCAGCGCGTGAAGAAGGCCGGCGGGACCATCGGCAAGATCCACGGCCAGGAAAAGAACGTCACCACCTACAACCTCGCGCGCATGAACATGCTGCTGCACGGGGTGAAGGACACCGAGTTCGAGATCTTCCACGGCGACACCCTCACCAACGACTGGCCGATGCTGCGCGAACTGAACCCGGCCAAGCAGCCCAAGTTCGATGCCATCGTGGCCAACCCGCCGTTCAGCTACCGCTGGGAGGCCAGCGACGCGATGGCGGACGACGTGCGCTTCAAGAACCACGGCCTCGCCCCCAAGTCGGCGGCGGACTTCGCCTTCCTGCTGCACGGCTTCCACTTCCTGAAGGACCAGGGGGTGATGGCCATCATCCTGCCGCACGGCGTGCTGTTCCGGGGCGGTGCGGAAGAGCGCATCCGCACCAAGCTGCTGAAGGACGGGCACATCGACACGGTGATCGGCCTGCCGTCCAACCTGTTCTATTCCACCGGCATCCCGGTCTGCATCCTGGTGCTGAAGAAGTGCAAGAAGCCGGACAACGTGTTGTTCATCAACGCGGCCGAGCACTTCGTCAAAGGCAAGCGCCAGAACCAACTGACCGATGAGCACATCGCCAAGGTCATCGAGACCTACCAGTTCCGCAAGGAAGAAGCACGTTACGCGCGCTGCGTGGAGATGGCCGAGATCGAGAAGAACGACTTCAACCTGAACATCTCGCGCTACATCAGCACCGCGGTGGGCGAGGCGGAGATTGACCTGGACGCCACCCACCGCGAACTGGTCGAGATCGAGAAGACGATCGCAGCGGCCAAGGACAAGCACAACCGATTTCTGATCGAGTTGGGGTTGAAGCCATTGCCATAGGGGTCTCGACCTCGACCCGCAACTTCCCGAACCGGCTGGGCAAGAACACCTTCGTGTACCTCGCCTCGGCCGAACTGGCGGCGATTGCGTCCAAGCTGGGCCGCATCCCGACGGTGGCCGAATACGCCGCCGACATGGGCGTGATCAACAAGGACAGCAGCAAGATCTACACGTACCTGAACTTCGACCAGATCGAAGAGTACGCGGACGTGGCCAAGGGCGTGACCGCCTGAGGGTTCTGAGTCGCTGCAACGCAAAAAGCCCGCCGGGGATGCCCCGGCGGGCTTTTTTCATCGCGTCACACGGATCAGCAGCGCGTGATGCCAGGGCCACCGCGCTTGCACGGCGGCACGACGATCACCGGCGGCGGCGGTTGCGGATGCACCGGCGGGCGCGTCACCGGAGGACGGATCACCGGTGGTGTGACCACGGGCGGGTGATCACGCGGGCCGTCACGGTCGCCGGACTCTTCGTGCCGGTCACCGCCGGCGTGCTGAGCGTCATGCCCAGCACCCTTGCCACCCTTGGCGTCGTGGTGTGCGGGTTTTTGTGCTTGTTGCTGCACGGGTGCGGCTTCGCGCGGGCCGGCGGCTTGTGCCTGGACGCCGCAAAGCAAGGTGCCTGCGACAGCCACGCAGGCCAGCAGTCGTGCGCTGCATTGGATTGCCATGTTCCACTCCTGAGATTGTTCGGAATTCCCCCGACAAAGTGCGGGTGATAATGATTCTAGGGGTAATTCCGTGGCGAAGAGCAGCCTGTCCTTTGGTCAATTCTTAAACTACCAGAAAGTCTAGTTTTAATATATTGGGTGATATGGTAAGAGAACTTGCATGGTAATTTTGGTAAAAAAATACTGTAGATGAACGATCTTAACGAAAGATCATGTATTTTGAATGATCTTGTTGAAGATGATTGTGCGGGCGGTCTGACATCGGCTGGCGGCGACTTGTGGTGTGGGGACATTATTCCGGTCCCAAAACCGCAAATTGGACTTCAACTGATAAATATGATTACCAACTGGGGGGCGATATTTTGTTCCCTGACGTGGTCGTCCCATCCTGTTACAGCTTGGCGGGGCAGACTGCACAGAATCGACGGGCTTGCCGGCATGGCGGCATGTGGGTGGACAGGTCAACCAAAGGGCATGGCGTGAACGAAGAGACCCGAGCCGATCCGCAGCCGCCGCGCTGCGTGCCTGCCCGGCTGTTGCCGCTGGGCGATGGGGCGTGGACGGTGGAGTTCGGCGACGAGATCGCGCTGGCGTTGCAGGCGCGGGTGCTGCAACTGGCCGAGCACATCCGCGCCCTGCGGGGCGTGGACCCGGTGCTGGACGGCGTGCAGGACGTGGTGCCGACGTTCCGCTCGCTGACCGTGCTGTTCGATCCGCTGCATACCGATGCCGATGCCCTGGGTGCGCGCCTGCTGGAGTGGAGCGTGGCCGAGGTGGCGGGGGTGCCGGTTGGACGCGGCTGGCGGCTGCCGGTGTGCTGTGCGCCGGTGTTCGCGCCGGATCTGGCCGCGGTGTCGGCGGCGAGCGGCTTGTCGGCGCAGGCGGTGGTGCAAACGCTCACCGCCACGCGCTTTCGGGTCGGCATGATCGGCTTCATGCCCGGATTTCCCTACCTCAGCGGTTTGCCGCCGGTGCTCGCCATGCCGCGGCTGGCCACACCGCGCAAGGCCGTGCCGGCGCAGTCGCTGGCGGTGGCCGGGGCGATGTGCTGCGTGTACCCGTGGGAGAGTCCGGGGGGATGGCGCTTGCTGGGGCGGGTGCCGCTGCCGCTGTTCGATTTGCAGCATGGCGAGGCCCCGGCGTGGCTGGCGGCGGGGGACCGGGTGCGCTGGGTGGTGGTGGACCGCACCGAGCACGACCGCCTCGCCGCGGACTGGGCGCGTGGTGTGCTGACACGGGCTGATTTCCTGGATCCCGAGGAGCCGGCATGTCGGGCGGACTGATCGAGATCGTCTCTGGCGGGCCGGGCTGGACGGTGCAGGATGCCGGCCGCATCGGCCACCGCCATGCCGGCATCGCGCAGGCGGGCTGCCTGGTGCCGCCGCTGGCCTGCGCCGCCAACGCCTTGGCGGGCAATCCTCCGGAGGCGGCCTGCCTGGAGTGGCGTGGCCTGGGCGCCGTGCTGCAGGTGGTGTGCGGGCCGGTGCGGGTGGCGGTGGCGGGCGAGCGCAGCGCGGCCGTGTCCCGTGGGGGCGGGACGCTGCGGCCCATGCCCCGCTGGTGCAGTGCCACGCTGGCCGAAGGCGATCGGCTGCACCTCGGTGTGCCGGCCAGCGGCTGCGCCTACGTGGCGCTGGGGGGTGGTGTGCAGGTGCCGCGGGTGCTGGGCAGCCGCTCCACGCATGTCCGCACGCGCCTGGGCGGGCTGGAGGGCCGGATGCTGCAACCCGGCGACCGGCTCCCGTGCAACCGCCGACCACCGGGTCCGGCCGGTGAGCGCAGGGCGCAGGGTCCGTATCCGCTGCCCGCTGGCCCGATCCGCGTGCGGTGGGGTCCGCAGGACGACCACTTCACCGGGCCGGTGCGGACGCAGTTTCTCGCCACCGACTGGTGGGTCACCCCGGAGCAGGACCGCATGGGGATGCGGCTCGCCGGCCCGCCGCTGGCACACATCCGCGCTGCGGCTGCCGACATCGTGTCGGATGGCGTCGTGCCCGGCGCGGTGCAGGTGCCAGCGAATGGCCTGCCGATCGTGCTGCTGGCCGATGGACAGACGGTGGGTGGTTACCCGAAGATCGCGACCGTCATCCGGGCGGACTTGCCACGTCTGGCGCTGGCGCTGCCGGGCAGCACGCTGCGCTTCGAGGCCGTGGACGCTGCGACCGCCCGCCAGGCGCTGCTGCACGCCGAGGCACAGGGCCGGGCGTGGGTCGCTGCGCTGGCGCCGTGCCAGCCGGTGGGGTGGCTGGATGACGCGGCCCTGTATGCCGAGAACCTCGTCAGCGGCGTGTTGCGGGCCGAGCCGTGAGGCCTTTTGATCTGCAGGAGTGACCGTGCAACCCATCGATGCCCTCAATCTCAACGCCGACCTCGGCGAAAGCTTTGGCGCCTGGTCCATGGGCGACGACACGGCCATGCTGGACGTGGTGGCCAGTGCCAACATCGCCTGTGGTTTCCACGCGGGCGATCCGATGGTGATGCGCCAGACCGTGTGCGCCGCGCTGGCGCGTGGGGTCAGCCTGGGGGCGCACCCGGCGTTCCCGGACCTGCAAGGCTTCGGCCGGCGTCGCATGGAGCTGTCGCCACAGGAGCTGGCGGCGATGCTGATCTACCAGATCGGCGCGCTGCAGGGCCTGGCGGCGGCAGAGGGCGGCCGGGTGACGCATGTGAAGCCGCATGGGGCGCTGAGCAACATGGCGTGTGCCGATGCGGGGTTGGCCGAGGGGGTGGCGCGGGCGGTGCGGGCGGTGGACCGAGAGCTGATCCTGCTCGCACCGGCGCATTCGGTCCTGGCCTTGGCGGGGGAGCGCGCCGGGCTGCGGGTGGCGCTGGAGGTGTTCGCCGACCGGGCCTACCAGGACGATGGGCAACTGGTGCCGCGTGCGCTGCCGGGCGCGGTGCTGCACGGTGCTGCAGCGTGCTGGCAGCAGGTGCAGCGCATGGTGGAGGCGCAGGCGCTCGTCAGTGTCCACGGCCGGCGGCTGCCGACGGCGATCGACAGCGTCTGTGTCCACGGCGATGGCGCCGAGGCGGTGGCGACGGCACGGGCCGTGCGTGAAGGGTTGGCCGCGGCGGGGGTGGCGGTGGTGCCGCTGCCCTGTCTGGCACGGTTGGCGGGCTGAGCCGCGGCAGGTCTCAGGGGCGCGAGGTAGCGACCTGGACGGCTGGTGGGGTTGCACCTGCATGGTGCGGAGACAGGACAAACGCCAGGTTGTACTGCGCGCCTTCGAGTCCCTGGGCAACGGCCTTGCGGTACCACTCGGCCGCCGTGCCAGGGTCGCGCGCCACGCCATCGCCGCGCTCGTGCATCAGGCCGAGGCTGCGCTGGGCGCGGGCATCACCGCGGGCGGCGGCGTTGCCGAACTCTCGCAACGCCACGTCGTGTCGGCCACGCTGGTATGCCGCTACGCCCTCGTCATAGCCGGCCCAGGCCGAGGTCAGAGGAAGGCTGGCCAGCATGGGTGCAAGCACGCGCAGGCTGGTGCGCAGGAAGGGGGTGGGGAATGTACGCATGGTGCGATCCTGCGTGGTACGCACTCGCCCTTCAAGGTCGCATTGCACGACCTGCGCCGGTCTGCCGGTCCAGCCACGCCGCGATGCCTTGCGCGTTCAGTGTCACGTCCATCTGGAGCAGGTCGCGCACCCTGTCGTCCGGCAGCGTGACCCCCGCCGCGCGGGCCGAGGCGCGCAGCGTGGACAGCACGAGCGCCTCCAGCCGCTGCAGCCGTGGTGGATCGGTGGCGGTGTCGCGGTCTGCCGCCAGCGCGCCGGATTCCCACAGGTCGAGCAGCGCGCGGAAC
>NZ_JAAFKF010000059.1 GCF_013299175.1 Sphaerotilus sp. | reverse complement strand
GCGGCATCCTGCAACTGATCGAGCCGTTCGAGCGCGACGGCACGCTGGTCAAGCGCAGCCGCACCGAGATCGAGCGCGACATCACCACCTACACCGTCATCGAGCACGACGGCATCATCTTCGGCTGTGCGGCGCTGTATGCCTACCCGGAGGCCAAGACCGCCGAAATGGCCGCGCTGACCATCTCGCCGCAGGTGCAAGGCCAGGGCGACGGCGAGCGCATCCTCAAGCGCATCGAGCAGCGCGCTCGCGCGATGGGGCTGGACAGCATTTTCGTGCTCACCACGCGCACGATGCACTGGTTTGTCAAGCGCGGCTTCCAGCAGGTCGATCCCGACTGGCTGCCGGATGCCCGCAAGCGCAAATACAACTGGGACCGGCGCTCGCAGGTGCTGGTCAAGAAACTCGGCTGATCGGCCGATCGAATCCCCCTGAAAGGAAAATACCGATGGCACGCACCATTCAATGCATCCTGCTGAAAAAGGAAGCCGAAGGGCTGGACTTCCCGACCTATCCCGGCGAGCTGGGCAAGCGCATCTACCAGAGCGTCAGCAAGGAAGCCTGGGCGCAGTGGCTCAAGCACCAGACCATGCTCGTCAATGAAAATCGCCTCAATCTGGCCGACGCGCGCGCGCGCCAGTATCTGGCCCGCCAGATGGAGAACTATTTCTTCGGCTCGGGCGCAGACCAGCCGCAGGGATACGTGCCGCCGTCGGCCTGAGGCGAGATATCCCGGCACGGCGCCAGCACTGGACAGCGGTGGGCAATTGTTTCTAGAATCGCCCCCGGATCAACCGTTGGGGAAAAACTCATGTCCACCTACCAAGAACTCATCGCGCAAAAGGCAGAACTCGACCGCTTGCAGGCCGATCTGGACAAGCAGATCGCCGAAACCCTGCGCAATGAACGCGCCAATGTCATCCAGCAAATCAAGTCGCTGATGGCAGACAATGGCCTGTCGGTGGCCGACCTCGCCACCGCCCGCCCCGGCCGCCCGCCGAAAATCGGCATCGCCGAACCCGGCACCACCCGCAAGGTGGCCGCCAAGTACCGCGATCCGAACACCAACGAAACCTGGTCCGGCCGCGGCCTGAAGCCCAAGTGGCTGACGGCGGCGATCGAAAACGGCCACAGCCTGACCGATTTCGCGGTCTGATCGGCAGACCAGCGCAAAACAAGACCACCTCCGGGTGGTTTTGTTTTTTCATTTCAGGCAAACTGCGCGGCCGAACCCGCTCCAAGACCCGCCTTAAGTATTGGCAGTGGGTTCCGCATTGACAGCCCGCAGCCCCCTCCTTATGCTCCGCCGGTGACTTTTTTCACACTTCAATCCCCCATGCAAGGTTTGTACTCGGCTCTGCGCACCCTGCTCCTGACCGGCGTGGCGGCGGCGGTGCTGGCCTTGACCAGCCTGCCCGCCCGTGCGCTGCCGGAGAGCACCGACCCGATCAGCCGCTTTCTGCAGGACCGTTTCACCCTCGACAGCGCCGCCGCCACCACGGGCCGCACCGCCGAGGAGCTGCTGGGCGGCGTGCGGGAGCGGGCTTCGGATCTGGTGCTGTCGGCAATGAATTTTCTGGGCGTGCGCTACCGTTTTGGTGGCACCAGCGAAGAAACTGGTTTCGATTGCAGCGGGTTTACCCGGCATGTGTTCGAAAACAGCGTCGGCCTGCTGCTGCCCCGGCGCTCGTCCGAACAAGCCAGCGCACCCGGTTTGCTGTCCATCCGCCAGGACGATCTCAAACCCGGCGATCTGGTGTTTTTCAACACCATGCGCAGCGCGTTTTCCCATGTCGGCATCTACGTCGGCGAGGGAAAATTCATCCACGCCCCCCGCACCGGCAGCACCGTCCGCGTCGAGGACATGCACCAGGATTACTGGGTCCGCCGCTTCGATGGCGCACGCCGTGTTCCACAATTGAGCACCGGGCTGGGCGCGGGCGTTGGCGTTGGCACCAGCGCCGTGCCACGCAGTCTCAACGCCGCAGCCAACGGCAACTGATTCGCCCCATTGGCTCCGCACGCCGCCTGAAACAGGCACAATGCGGCGGCCATGTCGGAACGAAACACCATTGCCATCGTCGATCAACGCAGCGCGTCGGCCCCCGCCGCCACGCGGCCGAGAATTCCTGACACCCCCGCGCCGCGCAACAGCCTGTTGAGCGACGGATTGGGCCGCCCGCTGCGGGATTTGCGCATATCGGTGACAGACCGCTGCAATTTCCGCTGCAGCTACTGCATGCCCAAGGAAGTATTCGACAAGCACCACCAGTTTCTGCCGCAATCGTCGCTGCTCAGTTTCGAGGAAATCCTGCGGCTGGCCACGCTCTTCGTGGCGCAAGGCGTCCACAAGATCCGCCTGACCGGCGGCGAACCGCTGCTGCGCAAGCACCTGGAGCGGCTGATCGAAATGCTCGCGGCCCTGCGCACACCCGACGGCACCCCGCTGGACCTCACGCTCACCACCAACGGCTCGCTGCTGACGCGCAAGGCCGCCGCGCTGAAGGCCGCCGGGCTGCAGCGCGTGACCGTCAGCCTTGATGGCATGGACGACGCGGTCTTCCGCCGCATGAACGATGTCGATTTCCCGGTGGCCGATGTGCTGGCCGGGATCGAAGCGGCGGTGGCGGTCGGGCTGGGTCCGATCAAGGTCAACATGGTCGTCAAGCGCGGCACCAACGCGCAGGAGATCGTGCCGATGGCGCGGTATTTCCGCGACCACTACGGCGGCCGGGTCATCCTGCGGTTCATCGAGTACATGGACGTGGGCGCGACCAACGGTTGGCGCATGGACGAAGTGATGCCCTCCGCCGAGGTCCAGCGCCTGATCGACCAGCATTTCCCGCTCGACACCCTGGACCCCAGCCAGCCCGGTGAAACCGCCGAACGCTGGCGCTACCGCGACGGGCGCGGCGAGGTGGGCTTCATCTCCAGCGTGACCCAGGCGTTCTGCGGCGACTGCAACCGCGCCCGGTTGTCCACGGAGGGGCAGCTCTACCTGTGCCTGTTCGCGCAGCAAGGCCACGATCTGCGCAGCCTCCTGCGGCAACCGCACCCGGCTGGTCGCCCGTACACCGATGACGAAATCGCAGGCGCGATCGGCCTGATCTGGCAGGACCGCAGCGACCGCTACTCGCAGTTGCGTGCCAGCCAGCCCGCCAGCAGCGCGACTGCCGGACGGCGCATCGAGATGAGCTACATCGGGGGCTGACGCCGATCGGCGCCGGCCAACCGGTCAGCGCGCCAGCAGGCAGACCGCGCGCGCCTCGATCGACTCGCCGCGCCCGACCGGCCCCAGCCGCTCTGCCGTCTTCGCCTTGACGTTGACGCAGCCCACGTCGATCTCCAGCGCCACCGCGATGGCTTCGCGCATGGCGGGGATGTGCGGCGCCATCTTGGGGGCCTGCGCGACGATGGTGCTGTCCACGTTGACGATGGACCAGCCCCCCGCCCGCACGCGCCGCGCGGCTTCCGCGAGCAGGCGCCGCGAGTCCGCGCCCTTGAACTCGGCAGCGGTGTCCGGGAAGTGCCGACCGATGTCGCCCAGGCCCGCCGCGCCGAACAGCGCGTCGGTGATGGCGTGCAGCAGCGCGTCGGCGTCCGAGTGACCGAGCAGCCCCTGTGCATGGGGAATGGCCACACCGCCGAGCACCAGCGGCCGGCCGGCCACCAGCGCATGGGTGTCCCAGCCCTCCCCCACGCGCAGGGCACTCCAGTTCACGCCGAGGCTCCTGCGCCGTTGCTGCCGCCGCTACCACCCATGCTCAGGCTGCCGCTGCCGTAGCTCGGCTTGTCCTTGTCGATGGCCGGGTGCATGTCGTCCATCCACAGCACATGGTCGGCGTAGCACTGCAGGTCAGTGGAGAGGTTGGACATCGCGCCGTGCAGCCAGAACTCCTTGTGCAGCTCGGACTTGATGTAGGTGATCGCGTCCTCGAAATCGCCATCGCCCGCCGACAGGATCAGGCGGTCGTACACCCCTTGCGCGGCCAGCTTGATGATCAGCGTGGCGATGCCCACGTCCACGCCCTTCTGCACCGAGCGGTGGAAGGGGTGCGCGCAGCTCGGACAGGTGGTGTTGAGATCCTTGATGGTGTAGAGCTGCACACGCATCTTCGGCCCACGCGGCGGTGCCGACTTGAGCCAGCTGTGGAAGGCGTTCTGGCTCTCGGTGGCGGCGTCCGGGGTCGAATTGAGGTAGTACGCCTCGTAGATCGGCCCGCCGTTCAGGCGCGTCATCTCGGCCTTGAGCTTGAGGTAGTCGAAGGGGCGGTTGCGGCCATAGTTGAACAGGTAGGCCCCGTCCACGATCCATACGGTTTTCATGTGTTGTTGTCCGAACAATAAGGAACAGTCAAGAGAGGAAGATACAGCGACCGCAACATCCCGCGGTCAGGGGGTGTCATTTAAGCCTTTCATCAGCCGCTCGGCGAGGACAAAGTCCTCGGGCCAAGTGACTTTCAGATTGGCGAGATCCCCGAGTATCAGTTTCGGCGCGTGTCCGAGCGCTTCGATGGCGCTGGACTCGTCCGTGACGGTGTCGCCTGCCATGCGCAACGCAGGCAGCAGCAACCCGGCACGGAACATCTGGGGCGTCTGCGCGGCCCACTTGCCGGTGCGATCGACCGTCGATTGCACCCGCCCTCCCTCGGCCTGCTTGAGCGTGTCGGCCAGCGGCAGCGCCAGCAGACCGCCCACTTCGTCGTCCAGACAGGCGTCGATCAGGCGATCGACCCAGGCTGGCTGCAACAGGCATCGGGCGGCATCATGCACCAGAACCCAGTCGTGCGGCTGAACACCGCGGGTCTGGAGTTCCACCAGCCCGTGCGCCACCGTCTCCGCGCGCGTGGCGCCGCCGCAGCGTGCCACCCATGCCCGCGCGCCCACATGGTCCGGCGCAGCGGCTTCGAACTGGACATCCTCCGGCGACAGCACGACCAGCGTCGCCTCGATGCGCGCCACCTGCGCCAGTGCGGCCAGCGTGTGCGCCACCATGGCCCGACCGGCGACCGGCTTGTACTGTTTGGGGCCTGCGGCGCCAGCGCGCTGGCCAACACCCGCGCAGGGCACAAGGGCGTAACAACGGGGAAGGGTTCCGATCTGCATGCCCCCGATTGTCGCCGCTGCGGAGCCGCCGCCTAAAATCGCCGCCGACCTCGCTGACCGCCCGCCGCCACCCCACACCATGCCCATGCAGCTTCCCAAGATCGCCCCCGGCCACCGCTATACGCTGCCCCGCCCCCTCGGATCGGCCGACGCGCTGTTGCTGGCCCGGTTCGCGCAACAGCACAAAGCCGCCGGGAAGGTGCTCGGGGTGGTCACGGCCGAACCCGCCGATGTGCAACGCCTGCCAGACGAGCTGGCCTTTTTCGCGCCCGAGCTGCGCGTGGCCGTGTTCCCGGACTGGGAAACGCTGCCCTACGACACCTTCAGCCCGCACCAGGACCTGATCTCCGAGCGGCTGGCCACGCTCTGGCGCATCCGCTCGGGCGAGGTCGATGTCGTGCTGCTGCCGGCGACCACGGCGCTGACGCGGCTGGCGCCACCGTCGTTCATGGCCGGCTACACCTTCCACTTCCGGCAGAAACAACAGCTCGACGAGGCCAAGCTCAAGGCACAGCTCACGCTGGCCGGCTACCAGCACGTCAGCCAGGTCGTGTCACACGGCGAATACGCGGTGCGCGGCGGGCTGATCGACCTGTTCCCGATGGGGTCGGTGGTGCCGTACCGGGTGGACCTGTTCGACAACGAGGTGGACTCGATCCGCGTCTTCGACCCCGACAGCCAACGCAGCCTCTACCCGGTGCCCGAGGTGCGGCTGCTGCCCGGCCGCGAGTTCCCGATGGACGAACGCGCCCGGCAGGATTTCCGTGCCCGCTGGCGCGAGCGGATGGACGGCGACCCGAGCCGGGCGCGGCTGTACAAAGATATCGCGCAAGGCATCGTCGGCGGTGGCATCGAATACTTCCTGCCGCTGTTCTTCGACGAGACGGCGAGCATTTTCGACTACCTCGGCCCGAACGCGGTGCTCGCGCTGCACGGCGAGGTGAACGAGGCGCTGGAGCGGTTCTGGACCGAGACCCGCGAGCGCCACCGCTTCCTGCAGCACGACCCCGAGCGGCCGATCCTGCCGCCGGAAGACCTCTACCTGCGCATGGAGGAGTTCTTCACCCGCTGCAACGCGCACGCCCAGTTGTCGATCCGTGGCAACGAGGCGGTGGACTGGGCGCGTCCGCTGCCCGACCTGAGCGTCGAGCGTGGCGGCCAGGATCCGCTGCGCAAGCTGGAGGAACACCTCGCCCGCACGGCCCACAGCCAGGGCGAAACACGTTCGGCCACCCGCGTTCTCATCGTCGCCGAGAGCGCGGGGCGGCGCGAAAGCATCCTCGAACTGCTGCGCGACCACCGGCTCGAACCCGCGTCGGTCGAGTCGCTCGCCGCCTTCCTCGGCAGCGACCACCGCTACGCGATCACCACCTCGCCGCTGTCGTCGGGCTTCTTCTGGACCGAGGAACACGTCCAGCTCGTCACCGAAACGGAGTTGTTCGACAGCGCCCCGACCACGCGCCGCCGCCGTCGCCAGGAGGCCACCAGCGATGTCGAGGCGCTGATCAAGGACTTGTCCGAGCTGAAGGTCGGCGACCCGGTGGTCCACGCCAACCACGGCATCGGCCGCTACCAGGGCCTGATCGGCATCGATCTCGGCGAAGGCCCGACCGAGTTCCTGCACCTCGAATACGCCGACAAGGCCACGCTCTACGTCCCCGTGGCGCAGCTCCACCTGATCAGCCGCTACACCGGCGTCAGCGCGGACGAAGCACCGCTGCACAAGCTCGGCTCCGGCCAGTGGGAGAAGGCCAAGCGCAAGGCGGCCGAGCAGGTGCGCGACGCCGCGGCCGAGCTGCTCAACCTCTACGCCCGCCGCGCCGCCCGCGAGGGCCACGCCTTCCGCTATTCGGCGCAGGACTACGAGGCGTTCGCGACCAGCTTCGGCTTCGAGGAAACCCCGGACCAGAACGCCGCGATCCACGCCGTCATCCAGGACATGATCAGCCCGCGCCCGATGGACCGGCTGGTCTGCGGCGACGTGGGCTTCGGCAAGACCGAGGTGGCGTTGCGGGCGGCGTTCGTCGCGGTGATGGGCGGCAAGCAGGTGGCCTTGCTCGCCCCGACCACGCTGCTGGCCGAGCAGCACCACCAGACGCTGGTCGATCGCTTCGCGCAGTGGCCGGTGAAGATCGCCGAGATGAGCCGGTTCCGCTCGCCCAAGGAGGTCAAGGCGGCGATGCAGGGGCTGGCAGCCGGCACGATCGACATCGTGGTCGGCACGCACAAGCTGCTCAGCCCGGACACGAAGTTCAAGAACCTGGGCCTGCTGGTGATCGACGAGGAGCACCGTTTCGGCGTGCGCCACAAGGAGCAGATGAAGGCGATGCGGGCCGAGGTGGACGTGCTGACGCTGACCGCCACGCCGATTCCGCGCACGCTGGGCATGGCGCTCGAAGGCTTGCGCGACCTGTCGGTGATCGCCACGGCTCCGCAGCGGCGGCTGGCAATCAAGACCTTCGTGCGCAACGAGAACAAGGGAACGATCCGGGAAGCCGTGCTGCGCGAGCTGAAGCGCGGCGGGCAGGTGTACTTCCTGCACAACGAGGTGGACACGATCGAGAACCGCCGCCAGTCGCTGCAGGAGCTGATCCCCGAGGCCCGCATCGGCGTCGCGCACGGCCAGATGCCCGAGCGCGAGCTGGAGCGGGTGATGCGCGACTTCGTGGCGCAGCGGCACAACGTGCTGCTGTGCTCGACCATCATCGAGACCGGCATCGACGTGCCGACCGCCAACACCATCGTGATGTCGCGGGCGGACAAGTTCGGGCTGGCGCAGTTGCATCAACTTCGGGGGCGCGTTGGCCGCAGCCACCACCAGGCGTATGCCTACCTGCTGGTGCCCGACATCGAGGGTTTGACCAAGCAGGCTCAGCAGCGGCTCGACGCGATCCAGAGCATGGAGGAACTCGGCTCAGGCTTCTACCTCGCCATGCACGACCTGGAGATCCGGGGCGCGGGCGAGGTGCTCGGCGACCACCAGAGCGGCAACATGATGGAGGTGGGGTTCCAGCTCTACAACGAGATGCTGTCCGAGGCGGTGCGGGCGCTGAAAGCCGGCCAGGAACCCGATCTGCTGTCCCCGACCGGCTTCTTCGGCGGCACGACCGATGTGAACCTGCACGCCCCGGCGCTGCTGCCGGACGCTTATTGCCCGGATGTGCAGGTGCGCCTGAACCTCTACAAGCGGCTGGCGACGGCGGACAAGCTGGAGCGGATCGACACCATGCTGGAAGAGTGCGTGGACCGCTTCGGCAAGCTCCCGGCGCAGGCCCAGACGCTGTTCGACCTGCACCGCCTGCGCGTGCAGGCCAAGCCCTACGGCGTGAGCAAGATCGACGCGGGACCGGCGGTGATCAACCTCCACTTCCGGCCGAACCCGCCGATCGACCCGATGCGCATCATCGACCTGGTGCAGAAGAACCGGAACGTGAAGCTCGCCGGCAACGACAAGCTGCGCATCGAGCGGGCGTATCCGGACGCGAAGGACCGGGCGCAGTACGTGCGGGATGTGCTGCGGGCGCTGGGGCAGCCGCTGCCGGGCTGAGGCTGAAGCGGGTAGCATCGCGGCCTTTCCCGATTCGACGACCTGCCCGATGCCTGCTCCGCTGCCCACCTCCCTCCGCGAATTCGCCCCCGGCCTGGTGATCCAGGGTTTCGAGCCACCGCTGCGCCTGCGCGACTTCAAGCTCATCGCCTTCGACATGGACTCGACGCTGATCAACATCGAGTGCATCGACGAGATCGCCGACGCCGCCGGGCGCAAGGCCGAGGTCGCCGCGATCACCGAAGCGGCGATGCGCGGCGAGATCACCGATTTCAAGGACAGCCTGCGGAGGCGCGTGGCGTTGCTGAAGGGCGTGCCGGCCGGCGCACTGGAAGCCGTCTACACCGAGCGGCTGCGGCTGAATCCGGGGGCCGAGGCGCTGCTGGCCGCCTGCCGCGAGGCCGGGCTGACGACGCTGCTGGTGTCGGGCGGCTTCACCTTCTTCGCCGACCGCGTGCGCGCGCGGCTGCAGATCGACCAAGCCCGCAGCAACCTGCTGGAGGTCGTCGATGGCCACCTCACCGGCCGCGTGCTGGCGCAGGACTGGGGCGACATCTGCGACGGCGAAGAGAAGCGCCGCACCGTGCTGGCGACCTGTGTGGCCATCGGGTGCTCCCCAGCTCAGGCGATCGCGGTGGGGGATGGTGCCAACGACCTGCCGATGATGGGTGCTGTCGGGTTGTCGGTGGCGTTTCAGGCCAAGCCCAAGGTGCGGGCACAGGCCATGGTGGCGATCAACGGCGGCGGGCTGGACCGGCTGCTGGAAGTCGTCACGGCCCGCTGAGCACCATCTGGGTGCGGATTTCGTCGCTCCAGTCGTCGAAATCGTCGGCGGTCATGCCCAGCGTCGCCAGGGCCTGGGCACCGCCACGCAGCCACTCGCCATGCCGATTGCGCCCACGGTGCAACTGGATCATCCGCTCGGCCACCAGCGCCAGCGCGATGAGCAGGCTCGGCGGGCGGTGGCGCTGCGGCGCACCCAGCACGCGGTAGTCGTGGTGGAGGCAGACCGCTTCGACGATGTCCTCCCCGACGCCCCAGGTCCGCGCCAGCGCAGCGCCGACGACGGCGTGGTCCGTACCATGGCGGGCGCGCTCGACCTCGGTGAACGGACGCCAGCCCAGGTTCGCCTCGGCCAGCGTGACGCGGTAGCTCGGTGCCTCGAAGCGTTGCAGCAGCACCGGGATGCCCACGTCGCAGAACAGGCCGAAGGTCTGCGCCACATCGGGCGCCACCGTGCCATGCCGCCGCGCCAGCCACGCCATCGCCACGCTGCGGCGGTTGGCGACATCCCAGAACCGCTCCAGCGACGGGCCATGCGCGGGCAGTACCTCGCGCAGCACCAGCGCGCTCAGCAGCGCCGTGCAGCGCGCCGGGCCAAGCCGCTCGAACGCCTGCGCCACGGTGCCCCGACCACGCCCGCGTTCCCCGCCCATCCACGGCGCATAGGCCAGCTTCAGCAGCGCCGCCGACACCGCCACGTCCGTCATCGCGGTGCGGGCGAGTTCCTCGGTGCGCGGCCGGGAGCGGCCGAGTTCGGCGCGCAGGCGCATCAGCATCTCGGGGCACGGCGGGATGCCGATGTCGGCAACGAGCGCAGACAGCATCCGCGCATCGGGCAAGGCCGATGCCACCGAGGGCGCGAGGAGGTCAGACGGAGCGGTGAGCACATGCATAGCCGCTTTTCGGCGCCGGCACTACTGTCCTGTAAGGACCGACCTCCTCGACCGTGATGCAGTACACGACCTGGATCGTGGATCTCGGCCTGCTGTCGCCATCACATGGCCGTCACATGGCCATCACGACGATGCCATCGGCATCCGCCACGAGCCAGTCTCCGGGCTGCACGCGCACCCCCTGCACCTGCACCACCCCATCGACCAGCCCGGCCTGGCGCCGCTCGGTCGGCAGCGGCATGGGCGCCAGCGCGAACAGGCCCACATCGGCCGCGGCCAGTTCCGCCAGATCGCGCACGCAGCCATCGACCACGACACCAACCCAGCCATTGCGCGCCGCCGCCGCCGCGATGTTGCCGCCGATGAGCGCCCGGCGCAGCGAGCCGGCGCCGTCCACCACCAGCACGCGGCCGTGGCCGGGGCTTTCCAGCAGTGCCTTGACGGAGGTGTTGTCCTCGAAGCACTTCACGGTCGTCACGGGACCGGCAAAGGCAGCGCGGCCCCCGAAGGAGCGGAACACGGGCGGCAGGACACGGAACGCGCCGCTGGTGTCGCCCTTGTGCAGGTCGCAGAGGTCGCAGGTCGAGGTAGATACCGGGATCATCGTCATGGCAGATTCAGGTGAGGCAGGAACGTGGCGGCCGATTCGAAGCCGATGATGCGGCGCTCGGGCAACTCACGGCCCTGCGCGTCGAACAGCAGGATCGCCGGCGGCCCGAACAAGCCGTAGCGACGCATCAGGGCCTTGTCGTCGGCGTTGTTGGCGGTCACGTCCACCTGCAGCAGCAGCAGCTCGCCCATGCGCGCCTTGACGGCCGGGTCGGTGAAGGTGAACCGCTCCATCTCCTTGCAGGACACGCACCAGTCGGCATAAAAATCGAACAGCACCGGCCGCCCCGCCGTGCGCACCGCCTCGTCCAGCTCGGCCACGGTGCGGATGCGCTGGAACGCCACGCCCGGCGCCACCGCCTGTCCATGTCCGAAGGGCAGCACCGGCCACACCATCCACGCCGCCACCGCCAGCAACAGCACACCGAACCCGCGCTTCACCCAGACCATCCACGCCCCCGCCTTGGGCAGCAGCGACCCCGCCGACAACCCCACCAGCACCAGCGGCACGCTCATCCCGCAGGCCATGGCGAACAGCGCCACCCCGCCGAGCACCACGTCGCGCGTCTGGCTGATGTAGACCAGCGCCCCCGCCAGCGGCGCGGCCACGCACGGCCCGACGATCAGCGCCGAGACCCCGCCCATCACGAACACGCCGCCGTAGCGCCCGCCTTCGACCTGGCTGCTCGCCGCGTGCAGGCGGGTCTGCCACGACGAGGGGATCTGCAACTCGTAGAACCCGAACATCGACAGCGACAGCGCCACCAGCACCAGTGCAAAGGCGCCCAGCACCCACGGCGTCTGCAGCGCCGCGGCCAGCCCTTCTCCGGCGAGTCCGGCCGCCACGCCCATCGCGGTGTAGACCAGCGCCATCCCCAGCGCGTAGGCCACCGACAAGGCCAGCCCGCGCCGGCGCGACCCCGCCCCGCCCTGCCCCAGGATGATCGACGACAGGATCGGCACCATCGGCAGCACGCACGGCGTGAACGATAGCAACACCCCCGCCAGCGCAAACACCCCCGCCACCGCCCACAGGTTGCCCGAGCGCAGCACGGTGCCGAAGCGGTCGAACACGCCGGCCGACGCGGTGGGCGCGTCGGTGGTGGCGCCACCGGGGCCGCTGTCCGGCAATCCCCCCGGCGCATCCGCTGCCAGCACCTGCACCGTCCGTACCGCACCCGCTGCGGTGTCCACCTGCACCCGATGCACCTGCGGCGGATAGCACAAGCCCTTGTCCGCGCAGCCCTGGTGCGTCACGGTCAGCGTGAACCGCCCCGGCGCAGCCGGCAGAGGCGGCACGGTCAGCGCCACCTCCAGGCTGTCGTGGTAAATCTCGACCTCCTTCTGGAAGGTCTCGTCGAACTTCACCACCCCGGCCGGGTACACCGGCGGTGCCAGCACCACCCCTGGCTCCGCAGCACGGACCTCGAACCGCTCGCGGTAGAGGTAGTACCCCGGCGCCACCTCGAAGCGCAGCACCAGTGCATGGGCATCCGCCACGCGCGCCGTGAGGCGAAACGCCTGCTCGGGATCGAGAAAATCGGCCGCCCAGCCCGTGGAGGCGCACAACAGCCACAGCAGCCCGAGCCACCAGCCCCCCATCGCCCGCCTGCATCGGGCACCCACGTCACGGTGTGTCTTCATCCCGCCAGCCTAACCGACTGCCCATGTCCCTGCTGCACCTGCGCCGCAACACCCGCCGCAACACTGGTTCACATGCCCTCACACTGTGTGCATGTTCCTGCGTGCATTTTCGCCGAAACGATCCCAAAATCCCGCATTTGCAATTTTCACTTCCGTCAACACCCCTGCCGACAGAATGCGGCCTTTCCATGCACTTTCACGCGAACTCAGACCGTGACCAGCTTCAGCGACTACAGTAGCGATGCCCTCTCCCCTCTCTCCTGACAGCCACGGCACGCGATGAACATGCTCAAGAGCCTCTTCGGCGATCTGACCCCGCTGCGTGACCGCGACGCCCTGAGCCGCGCCGCCGAGCCGCCCGAGTTCGCCAACACCGCCGTCATGGACCACGAAGGCGATGCGTCCGAGCCTGCCCAGGAAGCCGACGCGCGCCACCACGACGACCTGCTGGTCAGCGGCTCGCCGGCGCAGGCCATGCGCGTCCACTTCGCCGGCAGCCGCAAGGACACCTTCGTGCGGCAGAAGCTCATCACGATGTGCGACCCGTCCCACATGTGGGCGGCGTCCGTGATCCGGGCACTGGCGGACGCGAGCGGGCAGCCCATCGAACGCCTGAGCCTGCGCGACCAGGCCAGCCTGAACCTGATGGCCACCATCGAGCGCACCACCCTGCCCCGGCGCACGGACGACACGCTGAAGATCTACCACGCCGACATCCAGGCCGAGGGGGGCGATGCGGCGGAGGTGCAGATGGCGCTGATGGAACGCTCGGACCTGTCGGTGGTCATCATCGGCCCGATGGCGCCGTCCGCGATCGACGACATGCTCGACGACCTGCACGGCGCCACCCAGAGCCTGCACTGGCAATGCCGCAACCTGCTGTTCATGCTGCCGGTGGGCGCGGGCTGGATGGTGCAGAAGATCGAGCGCATGGACTGGCCGGCGCAGGTGCGCATCGAGTCGATGTGCGAGCCGCTGACCAGCGCCAGCGCGGTATGGAACCGGATGCTCTCCCACTGGCAGCGCCTGCGCTCGGAGCAGACGACGGCCCCGCCGGCGCCGGGCAGCGCGCCCATGCCCCTGTCGGATGGACCTCCGTCGGGCAGTGCCGCCACCACAACCGCGACCGCATTCGCTGCCGCCCAGCAATCCACGCTCTTCGTGGCTCCCCCGGAGTCCGCCAGCGAGTCCAGCGCCGACACCGGCACGCCCCACGAGCCGGGCAAGGCGGTGGTGCATCCACGGCGGGCGCTGGCGGTGCTGGAGGAGCTGACGGTGCTGGACGGGCTGATCTTCGTGGCGCTGGTGGAGGGCAACACGGGCCAAGTCCGCGCCAGCCCGGCCCACGGACCCGACATCGACCGCGCCGCGCTGGCCGCCGCCGAGATCTGGAAGACCCACCGCCGCACGCTGCGCCAGTTGGGACACGCCCGCCCCGGCGAGCCGCTGGAAGAAATTCTGGTCACGGCCGGCAGTCGGTACCATATTCTCAGAACGCTGCGCGCCCACCCGGACCTGTTCATCCTGGCCGTGCTGGACAAGCTGCGCAGCAACCTGGCGATGACGCGCTACCGCATCATGGAGGCACAGCAGGTGCTGATGTGATGCGCGATGTGCGATGCGATGCGACGTGACGCGAACCGGCCCCTACCCTCGACACCATGCTCAGCCTGAAATTCAAGCGCACCCCCGCCACACCCGACGCCGCCTGGGCTGGTCCCAGCAGCCTGCCCGCCGATCCACCGACCACCGTGCCTGTCAGCACCCGCGAGCTGCGCACCCGCGCCGAGACGCCCACCGCCCCGCCGCTGCAGACCCTGTTCTCGCGTGACTCGGTGCAGCCGCAGCAGACCGTGGCCGTGTGGGATCCCGCGGCGAGCTGGCCCGGCTTCTCGATCGCCCAGCTCGCCCTGGCCGCACACGGCCGCATCAGCGAAATCTCGCTGATGCAGGAGCACGGCACGGAGCCGGTGGCGCGGCTGCGCAGCACGGTGCTGCCGACGCCGTCGGGTCAGGCGCTCGGCGTGGTCGAGGTCGAGGCGGGGTTCACGGACAACCGCAGCCTGAGTGTCGCCCTGACCTTGCTGGAACAGGCTGACCGGGCGGTGATCCTGGCAGGCGCGAACGCCGACAAGGATCTCATCCGGCGCATCAACGACTTCGTGCGCTCGGACGCCTGGCGCGGACCCTCGCTGCTGCTGGTATCACCGGCGGACAAGCCCAGCCGCGCCGACCGGCTGCGCCGCGCCACCTGGCCACGCGGCATGAAGATGCATGTGCTGGAGCTGTTTTCCGTCAACGATCCGGGCTGGTCGCAGCAACTGATCACGCTGGTGACGGGATACGCCAGCGGCGAGCCGACCGTTCCTGGTGCCATCGATCCACCGGCCGAGGCCCCCGCCCCTGTGCCCGCACCCACGGTCCAGCCCAGTCCACCACCACCCGCCCAGACAATGGCCACGCCCAAAACACGCCCGATGCCCGCACCGACCCCGCCACCGACCTCGTCCCCGGCGGTTTCGCCCGCCCTGGCACCGCTGGCCGTGACCTCGGCGCTGCCGGATGTGTCGGCGGCGGTGATGCAGCGGGTGCTGCGGGTGCTGTCGATGGGGGTGGGCGTGACAGCCTGTGCGGTCGTGGCGGTCGAGGATGCCCGCTTGCTGCGCGCCCAGACCCAGACCGACGACCAGTTGCCCGCGCTCGAAGCCACCGCACGCGCCGGCTGCGCACTGTGGCGGGCACACCGCGCCCTCGGCGCTGGCCAGCCCCTGCTGGAACTCTGCTGGAGCAGCCCCACCCACCACCACCTCGCGCTGCCCGTGCCGCGGCAGCCCGGCCTGCTGCTCCTGGCCAGCGTCGAGCGCGAGTTCGGCGACCTGAGCGCCGCCCGCTGGCAGATCGCCGTGGCGCGCAACCAGTGGATCTGAGCCAGCGGCCGAAGCGTTAGGATTCCGCCATGACCGACGTTCAATTCGACTACACCCAGCAGGACGCCTCCGGCCAGAGCTGCACCGCGCACGCCTGGGCCAAGGTACCCGCTCCCCTCACCACCGACCAGCGCAGCGCCCTCCAGGCCCGCGCCCGCGCCCTGCTGCGGCAGCACAACGCGGTGCTCGTCGCCCACTACTACGTGGACGGCGACCTGCAGGATCTGGCCATGGAGACCGGCGGCTGCGTCAGCGACTCGCTGGAGATGGCCCGCTTCGGCCGCGACCATGCGGCGCAGACGCTGATCGTCGCCGGCGTGCGCTTCATGGGCGAAAGCGCCAAGATCCTGTCGCCGCACAAGCGCGTGCTGATGCCCGATCTGGACGCCACCTGCTCGCTCGACCTGGGCTGCCCGCCGGACGCCTTCGCCGCGTTCTGCAATGCCCACCCCGACCGCACCGTCGTCGTCTACGCCAACACCAGCGCCGCCGTGAAGGCCCGCGCCGACTGGATGGTGACGAGTTCGTGCGCCGAGGCGATCGTTCGCCACCTGCACGCGCAGGGCAAGAAGATCCTCTGGGCGCCCGACCGCCACCTGGGCAGCTACGTGCAGCGCCAGACCGGCGCGGACATGCTGATGTGGCAGGGCGACTGCATCGTCCACAACGAGTTCAAGGGTGTCGAGCTGGACCTGCTGCGCCAGGAGCATCCGCTGGCCAAGGTGCTGGTGCATCCCGAGTCACCCAAGGCGGTGGTCGATCAGGCGGACGTGGTCGGCTCCACGGCGCAGTTGCTCAAGGCCGTGATGACGATGGACGCGCCCGAGTTCATCGTCGCCACCGACAACGGCATGTTCCACCGCATGCGCCAGTCCGCCCCCACCAAGGTGCTGATCGAGGCGCCGACCGCCGGCAACAGCGCCACCTGCAAGAGCTGCGCGCACTGCCCGTGGATGGCGATGAACGCGCTGCAGGGCGTGATCGACTGCCTGGAAGGGCTGGAGCGCGGCCAGGGCGAAATCCACGTGGCCGAGCCGATCCGCAGCCAGGCGCTCGGCTGCATCGACCGGATGCTCGATTTCGTGAAGGCCCATCCGGCGGCGATCAGCCAGCCGTCGAAGGGCTTCGTGGCGAACATCGGCGCAGCCTGAGCGGCGGGAAGCGCCCGGTCGTCAAGTTCATGGCGGGGGCGCCGACATCCCCACCATGAACATCGATTTCACTTCCGTCCACAACCACTACGAACGGCCGGTGTTCGACACGGTGGTGCGTCTGGCGCCCGGCTATCCCTACCTCGACGCGGAGGCGCTGCCGGACGTGGCCTGTGTCGCGCTGAACCGGCTGGGGGCGCGCTACATCCGGCACTCGGTCGATCTGACCTTCTACCTGACCGAGAAGGAACGGCTGGCGATGGACGAAACCATCACCGATGCCGTGACCTTCGCCTTCGAGTTCGTGCAAGCGCGCATGGCCATGCGCGCCCGCCGCTGACTGGTTGCGTCCCGTCCGTCAGCCGCACAGCCCGGTCGGGGGCGTCACCGCGGCCATCCGACCCGCCACCCGCGCGCCACGCCGGCTGCGCGCCGGCCGCACCAGCACCGTCGGGAAGCTCACCGGCAGCGTCGTCGGGAAATCGCGGCTGTAGTGCAGGCCGCGGCTCTCGTGGCGCATCAAGGCCGAGCGCACGATCAGGTCCGCGCACTCCACCAGGTTGCGCAGCTCCAGCAGATCCCGGTTGACCCGGAAATTGGCGTAGTAGTCGTCGATCTCGTCGCGCAGCAGTTGAATGCGGTGCAACGCCCGCTCCAGCCGCTTCGTGGTCCGCACGATGCCGACGTAGTTCCACATCAGCAGCCGCAGCTCGTCCCAGTTGTGCGAGATCACGACCTGCTCGTCGGCATTCTCGACCTGGCTCTCGTCCCACAGTGGCAGCGCGGGGTGGTCCGTCGCCGCGGCCGTCATGATGGACTCGGCGCAACTGCGGCCCAGCACCACGCACTCCAGCAGCGAGTTGCTGGCCAGCCGGTTTGCGCCATGCAGGCCGGTGTAGGTCGTCTCGCCCACCGCGTAGAGTCCCGGCAGGTCGGTCTGGCCGTGCAGGTCGGTGACAACGCCGCCGCAGGTGTAGTGCGCCGCCGGCACGACCGGGATCGGCTGCAGCGCGATGTCGATGCCAAGCTTCAGGCAGCGCGCGTGGATGGTCGGGAAGTGCTCCTTGAGGAACGCTTCGCCGAGGTGCGTCGCGTCCAGCCACACATGGTCCACGCCGAGACGCTTCATCTCGAAGTCGATGGCGCGGGCAACGACATCGCGCGGGGCGAGTTCGGCGCGGTCGTCGTGGGCCAGCATGAAGCGCGTGCCATCCGGCAACCGCAGGAAAGCGCCCTCGCCGCGCAGGGCTTCGGTGATGAGGAAGCTGCGGTCCTGCGGGTGGTACAGGCAGGTTGGGTGGAACTGGATGAACTCCATGTTGCCCACCCGGCAGCCGGCGCGCCAGGCCATCGCGATCCCGTCGCCGGTCGCCG
Source organism: Sphaerotilus sp. (assembly GCF_013299175.1). Classification (GTDB taxonomy): domain Bacteria; phylum Pseudomonadota; class Gammaproteobacteria; order Burkholderiales; family Burkholderiaceae_C; genus Sphaerotilus. The sequence continues at coordinate 6,752 of NZ_JAAFKF010000059.1, read as the reverse complement.
TGTCGGGGTTGCTGGTGTAGCGGTAGACCTTGCCGACACCGCCGCTGGCCAGCACGACTGCGCTGGTGGCGATGGTCTCGATGCGCTGGCTGTCGATGTCGAGCACGTAGACGCCGTAGCAGCGTGGCGCAGTGTCCGTGTGCAGGTGGCGCGGCGTGATCACATCGACGGCCATCGCCCGCTCGCGCAGCTCGATGTTGGGGTGACGCTTCACCTCGGCCAGCAGTGCCTGGTGGATGGCGTAGCCGGTGGCGTCGGCAGCGTGGGCGATGCGGCGCACGGCGTGGCCACCCTCTCGGGTCAGGTGCAGGCCGAGCGGGCCGTCCGGGTCGGGCGAAAACGCGACCCCCTGGTCCACCAGCCAGCCCACGGCGTCGGCGCTGCGCTCGGCGATGAAGCGGGCGGTGTGTTCGTCCACCAGCCCGCCGCCGGCCTCCTGCGTGTCGCGCACATGGCTGTCGATGCTGTCGTCGCGGCCGAGCACGCCGACGATGCCACCCTGCGCCCAGGCGGTGGCGGCTTCGCCGAGCTGCCGCTTGGCGAGCACGATCACCCGCCGTTCGGCCGCCAGGTGCAGCGCCACAGTCAGTCCGGCCAATCCGGCCCCCACGATCACGACAGGCAAGTGGGGCGAGTCAGGCAAGTTATCCATGTCAGGTTCCGTTGGATGCAGGGTGCGGATGATAGGATGCCCGCGCCTTTTCGTTCCCTGGAGACCACGGCATGACCCTGCCCGCCGACGGCCCCACCCCTTCCCACACTCCCCCCCCCGCACACACCCACGACGCCGACCCGTCGCCCACCCAGATCCAGCGCGGCGCCGATGACCGCCTGGACAACGCCCTCGACATCGGCCGTCCGGTCGGCAACCACACCCGCGAGCTGTTCGTGTCCTGCGAAGCCGGCGAGGCGCTGCAGCAGCAGTTCGAGTACCTGCGCCCGAGCTACATCGCGCTGCACGATGTCGCCAGCCGCAGCGCCCGCCGCCTGCTGCACGCCATCGCCTCCGCAGCGGGCCGGCCGGTCGAGCGCCTGAGCATCCGCCGCCAGAGCTACGGCACGGTGCTGGCCAGCATCGACTACGTGGACTGTCCCGCCAGCCGCGGCCAGCGCGTGCGCCTGTACAGCACCGATGTCGAGGCCGACAGCGCCACCCGCACATCGCTGGCCCGCGTGCTGATGGCCCAGGCGACGCAGGCGGTCATCCTCGTCGGTGACGTGCCACCGCACGCCCTGAGCGACGCGCTGCAGCCGCTGCGCGAGGCCATGTTCCGGCCCGACTGGCAATGCGCGTACCTGCAGTTCATGCCGCTGGCCGCGAGCAGCCACGCCGCGCTGGCGGGACTGGTCGCCGCCCTCGGACCGGGCAGCGGTGTCGTGTGCCAGATCGCGCCGCGGGTGAGCCGGCCGGTGGAGGCATGGACCTTCGTGAGCGAGTCGTGGAACCGCCTGCAAGCCGCCCTGCACCCCGAAGGCACCGGCCCGCAGCTCAATCCGCTGGCCGCCGGCCGCGAGACGCTGCACGACATGCCGGACCTCGCCACCACGCCTGCCGCGCTCGCCCCGCTGGCCGCACGGGCGCATCCGATCGAGCGGTTCGTGCTGGAGGCACACGCCCTGCCCGGCGTGCAGAGTGCGTGCGTGTTCCACGTCGCCACGAGCCGCGTGGCCGCGCACGCAGGAGCGGCCTTCCTCGCCAGCGATCTGGCGCGCCGTGGCTCGCTGCTGCTGGCCGCAGGCAGCAGCACGCGCCGGCAGTTGCACCTCACCGGCCAAGCCGACGAGGTGCTCGTGATGGGTGGCAACGAGGCGCTCGGCGTGCGGGCACTGCAGTCCCAGCCGGGGCTGGCACTGCACCTCGTCTACGACCCGAGCCTCACCAGTTGGACCCAACTGCGCCCACGCCTGATGGCGATGGACGCTGCCTTGCCGCGGGCGCCGGTGCTCTGAACACCCGACCCGCGGCGGTACGCGGTCAGTGGACCGTGCGGCCGAAGGTGAAGCTGCCGTCCACGCCCAGCCCGACCGGGATCACGTCGCGCGGGGCGAAGCGGCCTTCCAGGATCAGCCGCGCCACCGGGTTCTCGATGCGCTGCTGGATCGCCCGCTTCAGCGGCCGCGCACCGAACACCGGGTCGAAGCCCACCTTGGCGATTTCCTTCAGCGCCTCGGGCGTCACCTCCAGCACCATTTCCATCTTCGCCAGACGCCCCTCCAGCCCCTTGAGCTGGATCGCGGCGATGGACTCGATGTGGCGCTGGTCGAGCGCGTGGAACACGACGGTCTCGTCGATCCGGTTCAGGAACTCGGGCCGGAAATGCGCCTTCACCTCGCCCCAGACCGCCTCGCGGATGTCCTCGGTCGATTGCCCGGCCATCGCCATGATCAGGTGCGAGCCGAGGTTGCTGGTCATCACGATCACGGTGTTCTTGAAGTCGATCGTGCGGCCTTGCCCGTCAGTGAGCCGACCATCGTCGAGCACCTGCAGCAGCACGTTGAACACGTCCGGGTGCGCCTTCTCCACCTCGTCGAGCAGCACGACGCTGTAGGGCTTGCGCCGCACGGCTTCGGTCAGCGTACCGCCTTCGTCATAGCCGACGTAGCCCGGAGGCGCGCCGATCAACCGGCTGACCGAGTGCTTCTCCATGAACTCGCTCATGTCGATGCGGATCATGTGGTCCTCGCTGTCGAACAGGAAACCGGCCAGCGCCTTGCACAGCTCGGTCTTGCCCACGCCGGTCGGGCCGAGGAACAGGAAGCTGCCCAGCGGCCGGTTCGGGTCGGACAAGCCAGCGCGTGAGCGGCGGATCGCGTTCGACACGGCGGTAATGGCCTCTTCCTGACCGACCACGCGCTGGTGCAGCCTGGTCTCCATCTGCAGCAGCTTGTCGCGCTCGCCCTGCATCAGCTTGGACACCGGGATGCCGGTGGCGCGGCTGACCACCTCGGCGATCTCCTCGGCGCCCACCATCGTGCGCAGCAGTTGCGGGCCGCCCTTGCCGTCCTTGCCGGCGCGGGTCTTGGTCTCTTCCTTGGCCTGCGCCTCGTTCAGCCGCTTCTCCAGCTCGGGCAGTTGGCCGTATTGCAGCTCGGCCACGCGGTTGAAATCGCCCTTGCGCTTCCACTCCTCGATCTGGTGCTTGATGCGGTCGATCTCTTCCTTGACGTGTGCAGACCCTTGCGCCGTGGCCTTTTCCGCCTTCCAGATCTCTTCCAGGTCGGCGTACTCGCGCTCCAGCTTGGCGATCTCTTCCTCGATCAGGCCCATGCGCTTGATCGAGGCTTCATCCTTCTCCTTGCGCACCGCCTCGCGCTCGATCTTGAGCTGGATGATGCGGCGGTCAAGCTTGTCCATCACCTCGGGCTTGGAGTCGATCTCGATCTTGATCTTGGCCGCCGCCTCGTCGATCAGGTCGATCGCCTTGTCGGGCAGGAAACGGTCGGTGATGTAGCGGTGCGAGAGTTCGGCCGCCGCGACGATGGCCGGGTCGGTGATCTCGACGCCGTGGTGAACCTCGTACTTCTCCTGCAGGCCGCGCAGGATGGCGATGGTGGCTTCGACGGTGGGTTCGGCCACCAGCACCTTCTGGAAGCGCCGCTCCAGCGCTGCGTCCTTCTCGACGTACTTGCGGTACTCGTTCAGCGTGGTCGCGCCGATGCAGTGCAGCTCGCCGCGGGCCAGCGCGGGTTTCAGCATGTTGCCGGCATCCATCGCACCCTCGGCCTTGCCCGCGCCGACCATGGTGTGCAGCTCGTCGATGAACAGGATGATGCGGCCCTCGTCCTGCGCCACTTCCTTGAGCACCGACTTCAGCCGCTCCTCGAACTCGCCGCGGAACTTCGCCCCCGCCAGCAAGCCCGCCATGTCGAGCACCAGCACGCGCTTGTTCTTCAGCGACTCGGGCACCTCGCCGTTGACGATGCGCTGCGCCAGCCCTTCGACGATGGCCGTCTTGCCCACGCCCGGCTCGCCGATCAGCACCGGGTTGTTCTTGGTGCGGCGCTGCAGCACCTGGATGGCACGGCGGATTTCATCGTCGCGGCCGATCACGGGGTCGAGCTTGCCCTTGCGGGCACGCTCGGTCAGGTCGAGCGTGTATTTTTTCAGGGCCTCGCGCTGGCCTTCGGCGTCCGCGGAATCGACCGACTGACCGCCCCGCACCGCGTCCACCGCCGTTTCCAGCGCCTTGCGCGTCAGGCCGGCGCTGCGCACGGCCTGGGCGAAGTCGATTTTTGCTTCAGTCAGCGCCAGCAGCACCATTTCGGTGGCGATGTACTGGTCGCCGCGCTTGGTCGATTCCTTTTCGGCCGCCTGCAGCAGGGCCACCAGCTCGCGGCTGGGCTGCAACTCGCCGCCGCCCACCATGGCGATGCGCGTCAGGCTGGATTCGACCGCGTCGTCCAGCGCCTTCAGGTTCACGCCCGCACGCTGCAGCAGCGAGCGCGGGCCGTCTTCCTGCTGCAGCAACGCCTTCAGCAGGTGCGCGGGCTCGATGTAGGGGTGGTCTGCCGCCAGGGCCAGGCTCTGGGCGTCGCCGAGCGCCTGTTGCAGCAGGGTGGTGAGTTTGTCGAGTCGCATGGGTGTCCTCCGGTTGCAGGAGACTTGAGGCGAATCCACCGGGTTTTCAAGGGCCACCCGGAAAAGCAAAAAGGACTTCCATTTCTGGAAGTCCTTTTGCTGTTTTGGTGGGCCCTGAGTGACTCGAACACTCGACCTACGGATTAAGAGTCCGCTGCTCTACCAACTGAGCTAAGAGCCCGCAATCTTGAATGCAGTATGTTGTGGTGGGTCCTGAGTGACTCGAACACTCGACCTACGGATTAAGAGTCCGCTGCTCTACCAACTGAGCTAAGAACCCCACTTGCCTGACGCTAAAACTGTTCGCCTCTGCGCCAAGACCGATACTATAACACAGTTTTTGGCGTTTGGTGGGTCGTGCGGGACTCGAACCTGCGACCTACGGATTAAAAGTCCGCTGCTCTACCAACTGAGCTAACGACCCGCTGCCTCTGCGCTGTACTTTCTTGTGCTTCTTGTACTCCTGCATTACCTTGCCGTTGCTTCCGGTTTGGTTTTGTCTGGAGTCTTTGGAGTCAAGCCCTATATTCTAAACCAACTCCTACCCATCTCGTCAAGCACCCTGTCGGACTCAGGCGCCACGGACGAGTTCCAGCGCCTGCGCCGCGGCGGCCATGCCGAAACTGGCCGTCACCATGGCGCTGGAGCCGTAGCCGTGGCAGTTCAGGCTGCCATCGACCGCGCAGGCGCTGGTGTCCTGGAGTGGCAGCCGCACCTCTTCCCGCGAAAACACGCAGCGCACGCCGATGCGGCCCGTGCGGGGTGCGCCGTCCTTGCGCAACTGCTGCCGCAGGCGTGCCAGCAAGGGATCGTGCGTCACCTCGGCCAGATCGGCCACCTCGATGCGCTCCGGCTTCGATTTGCCACCCGCCGCGCCTGCCATCACCAGCGCACGGCCCGTCGCGATCGACCAGCGGGCCATCGCGAACTTGGCCGCATTCTGGTCGCAGGCATCGACCACGACATCCACCTCGATCGGCAGCAGCGCGGGCCAGTTCCCCGGCTCGACGAACTCTTCCACCGCGTACACCGCACAGCCGGGATGGATGTCGGCCACCCGGTCACGCAGGGCCTGCACCTTGGCCGCGCCCACCGTGGTGCCGAGGGCCTGGACCTGCCGGTTGATGTTGGACTCGGCGATCTGGTCGAGATCGATCAGCACGAGTGCCGCCACGCCACACCGCGCCAGCGCCTCCACCGTCCACGACCCCACGCCCCCCACGCCGACCACCGCCACCCGTGCCGCCCGGACCCGCTGGTAGCCCTCGTCGCCCCACAAGCGGCGCAGGCCACCGAAGCGACGTTCCAGATCCGCATGCATATCCACCACATCCACCGCATCCACCACATCGACCGTCATGCCTGACGCTCCAGTTGCCACGCCAAAAACCGCAGGCCGAGCACCGCCCCGCACAGAATGGCCGGGACCGCCACCAGACTCGTCAGCCCCAGCGTGGACAGGCCGGACAACCCTTGGCCGAAGGTGCAGCCCATCGCGGTCACGCCACCTACGCCCATGAGCACGGCGCCCACCAGATGCCGCCCCATGTCCGCGTCATCGCGGAAACCTTCCCAGCGAAAACTCCGCGTCACCAGCGCCGCCGCCGCTGCACCCGCCAGCACCCCCAGGACCGCCACCATGCCCACGCCCACCGTGCGGCTGCGGTCGCTGAAAAACACCCCCCACTCCATCGCCTGGGCCACGGGGGCAACGAAGGAAAACGACTCCATGCGCTGCGAAGCCGTGGCCAGGAAAGTGGCCTCCAGCGTCTCGGGATGCTCGGCCACGAAACCGAAGCGCCCCGTGACCCACCACATCGCCAGCACCAGCAACCCCGTGCCGACCCCACCGGCCAGCACCTGCGGATGCCGCCCCTCGGCACGCGCCAGCGCCCACGCCACCAGACCACCGCCGACCACCACCGCACACACCGCCGCAATCACCGCCACCGGCAGCCCCGTCCCATGCGCCAGCAAGCTCGGCAGATCCTGGGACACCGGCAGCTCGACGGACAGCCGATCGACCGTATTCACCCGCAACACCGCTGTCAGCCCGCGCAGCGTCGCCCAGCCCGTCAGCCCCATCACCAGCAGCACGACCAGCGACTTCAGGCTCCCGCCGCCCACGCGCACCAGCGTCTTGCTGCCACACCCCGCCGCCAGCACCATGCCC
>NZ_JAAFKF010000058.1 GCF_013299175.1 Sphaerotilus sp. | reverse complement strand
GCCGCCGCCCACAGCCCGCCGTCGCTGCGGTCGTGGTAAGCCAGCAGCTTGCCTTCCGAGCGCAACTGGTTGATCACCGTGACCAGCGCCCTGAGCTGCGCCGGATCGTCCACATCCGGCACCTCGTGGCCGAACTGGCCGATCACCTGCGCCAGCATCGAGCCGCCCATGCGGTTCTGGCCATTGCCGAGGTCGATCAGGATCAGCGAGGTGTCGAGTCCGGCCGGCGTGTCGGTCTTGAGCTGCGGCGTCAGCGTGCCGCGCACGTCGTCGAGGGTCACGAACGCGGTGACGATCAGCGAGACCGGCGCCACGACCTGCTTGGACTGCCCATCGTCGCTCCACTTGGTGCGCATCGACAGCGAATCCTTGCCGACCGGGATGCCGACGCCCAGCGCCGGGCACAGCTCCATGCCGACCGCCTTGACCGTCTCGTACAGCGCCGCGTCCTCGCCCGGCTCGCCGCACGCCGCCATCCAGTTCGCCGACAGCTTGACCCGCGACAGCTCGAACGGCGCCGCCAGCAAATTCGTGATCGCCTCGGCCACCGCCATGCGACCCGACGCGGGTGCATCGAGCGAGGCCAGCGGCGTGCGCTCGCCCATCGCCATCGCCTCGCCGCGGAAGCCGCTGTAGTCGGCCAGCGTCACCGCGCAGTCGGCCACCGGCACTTGCCACGGCCCGACCATCTGGTCCCGGTGGCTCAGGCCGCCCACGGTGCGGTCGCCGATGGTGATCAGGAAGCGCTTGGACGCCACCGTCGGGTGGCGCAGCACGCTGAACGCCACCTCGTCGAGCAGCACGCCGGTCAGGTTCAGCGGCTTCTCGGTGCGGGTCACGCGGGTGACATCGCGGTGGACCTTCGGCGGCTTGCCCAGCAGCACGTCCATCGGCATGTCGATCGGACGCTCGCCACCGGGGCCGTCTTCGAGGACCAGCTCGCGGTCATCGGTGGCGATGCCGACCACGGCATACGGCGCCCGCTCGCGGCGGCACATCTCGTCGAACAGCGGCAGCGCCTCCGGCGTCACCGCCATGACGTAGCGTTCCTGGCTCTCGTTGCACCAGATTTCCTTGGGTGCGAGTCCTGTCTCTTCCAGCGGCACCTTGCGGATGTCGAAGGTCGCGCCCTTGCCGGCGCCGTCCACCAGCTCCGGAAACGCATTGCTGATGCCGCCCGCGCCCACGTCGTGGATCGCCACGATCGGGTTGCTGGCGCCCAGCGCGAAGCAGTGGTTGATGACCTCCTGCGCACGGCGCTGGATCTCGGGGTTGCCGCGCTGGACCGAATCGAAGTCAAGCGACGCCGTGTTGGTGCCCGCCGCCATCGACGACGCCGCGCCGCCGCCCATGCCGATGCGCATGCCCGGCCCGCCGAGCTGGATCAGCAGCGTGCCCGCGCCGAAGGGCAGCTTGTGCGTCTGGCTGTCGGTGATCGTGCCCAGACCGCCGGCGATCATGATCGGCTTGTGGTAGCCGCGCTGCACGCCCGCCACGTTCTGCTCGAACACGCGGAAGTAGCCCGCCAGATTCGGCCGGCCGAACTCGTTGTTGAACGCCGCGCCGCCCAGCGGACCCTCGGTCATGATCTGCAGCGGACTGGCGATGTGTGCCGGCTTGCCGACTGGCGCGGTTTCCCACGGCTCGTTCGTGCCGGGCAGGTTCAGGTTCGACACGCTGAAGCCGGTCAAGCCTGCCTTGGGTTTCGAGCCGCGGCCGGTCGCGCCTTCATCGCGGATCTCGCCGCCCGCACCGGTAGCAGCGCCAGGGAACGGGGAAATCGCCGTCGGGTGGTTGTGCGTCTCGACCTTCATCAGCACATGCACCAGCTCTTCGCGGGCAGCGTACTGCGGTGCATTCGTGTAGCCCTGCGGCGTCCAGCGTTCGATCACACCACCCGTCATCACCGAGGCGTTGTCGCTGTAGGCCACCACGGTGGACTGGGGCGACACCTTCTCGGTGTTGCGGATCATGCCGAACAGGCTCATCGGCTGGCGCTCGCCGTCGATGGTGAAGTCGGCGTTGAAGATCTTGTGGCGGCAGTGTTCGGAGTTGGCCTGCGCGAACATCATCAGCTCGACATCGCTCGGGTTGCGGCCCAGACCGGTGAAGGCGTTCACCAGGTAGTCGATCTCGTCCTCGGACAGCGCCAGCCCGAACTCCGTGTTGGCCACGACCAGCGCCGCACGGCCCTGCCCCAGCACATCGACATGCGCCAGCGGCTCGGCCGGCTGCGCGTCGAACAGGTGGCGGGCGGCGTCACGCTCGAAGGCGGCCGATTCGGTCATGCGGTCGTGCAGCACCAGCGCACACGCCTGCAGTTCCGCCGGCGTCAGCGGCTTGGCACCGCCCTTGAAGGTGTCCAGCAGGCCGGACTTCAGCACCAGCCGGTACTCGGTGACGCGCTCGACACGGTGCAGCGTGGCGCCGCAGTTGCGGGCGATGTCGGTCGCCTTCGAGGCCCACGGCGACAGCGTGCCCAGCCGCGGCATCACGACGATCAGCTCGCCCTCGGGCTTGGCGGTGTACGCATCGCCATAGGTCAGCAGCGCCGAGAGCTTGTCGAGGTCCGCGCGCTCCAGCGCCGTGTCGCTCCACACCCAATGCACATGGCGCGCCGACACATCGACGATGCGCGGGCAGACGGCTTGCAACCGCGGCAGCAGAGCCTGGGCGCGGAAGGCAGAGAGGGCGTTGCCACCCTCGAAAGGCTGGAGGTGCTGGGAGGTGCTGGAGGAGGAAGACACGCGGTGAGTCCCGAAGGGCTGGAAAGCGTGCGATTTTAGGCGAGCTTGGCGTGGAGGTCAGGACAGCGCCCGCACCACTTCGTCGGCGATCGCCAGACAAGAGGTCAAACCCGGTGATTCGATGCCCAGAAGCTGCACCAGCCCTGGCACGCCATGCACCGCCGGCCCGTCGATGCGGAAGTCCGCCGCCGCCACGTCCGCCCCGCCCAGCTTGGGCCGCACCCCCGAATAACTCGGCTGCAGCGCACCATCCGGCAGACCGGGCCAATAGCGTCGGATCGCCTCGGCCATGCCCTGCACGCGCTCGGGCGCCACGGCGTAGTCGATCTGCGCCGCGTCGGTGATGTCGAGCCACTCCACATCCGGGCCGAAGCGCATCTGGCCGCCCAGGTCGAGCGTCACATGCACGCCCAGCCCCGCCGCCTCGGGGATCGGGTAGACCAGCCGCGAGAAAGCCGGTCGGCCGCTGCAGGCGAAGTAGTTGCCCTTGCAGAAATACGCCGTGGGCTGCTGCGCCGTGGCTTCAGGTGTCGCCGGCCAGCCACGCAAGCTGCGGGCGATGGCCGGGGCGCTCAGCCCTGCCGCGTTGACCACCTCGCGGGCGAGGATCTGCATCGGCTGCGCGCCACCGACGTCACCCACGTCCAGCACGATCCCCTCCGCCGTGATCACCCCGCCGGTCACGGGCGAACACAGCGCCAGCGACGCCCCCGCCGCTTCGGCATCCCCCAGCAGCGCCAGCATCAGGCCGTGGCTGTCGATGATCCCCGTCGAGGGCGACCACAACGCGGCGACGCAGGACAAGGCCGGTTCCACCGCCCGGGCATCGTCGCCGGTCAGGCGCTGCAGGTCGTGGACGCCGTTGGCGCGGGCCTGGGCGTGCAGCGCATCCAGCTTGCCGAGCTGCGCACCGCTGGTGGCCACGATGAGCTTGCCGCAGCGGCGGTGTTCGATCCCGCGCTCGGCGCAGTAAGCGTACAGCCGCTCCCGGCCCTGCACGCAGAGTTCGGCCTTGCGCGATCCTGTCGGGTAGTAGAGACCGGCGTGGATGACCTCGCTGTTGCGGGCGCTGGTGACGGTACCGAAAGCGTCGGCGGCTTCGAGGATGACGACCTCGCGGCCGGTCAGCGCCAGCGCGCGGGCCACGGCCAGGCCGACCACGCCGGCGCCGATGACGAGGGTTTCGATCTTGTCGAGGGTATCCATGCGGGCAGCTTAGCCGACCCCCAGTGCGACCCCCGGTGCGATAATCCCGCCCCATGTCGATCACGATCAAAACCGCCGCGGACATCGCCGCCATGCGCGTGGCTTGCCGCCTCGCCTCCGAAGTCCTGGACCTCCTCACGCCCCACGTCCGGGCGGGTGTGACGACCAACGAGCTGGACCGCATCGCCCACGACCACATCGTGAACGTGCAGCAGGCCATCCCCGCGCCGCTGAACTACCAGCCCCCCGGCTACACGCCGTATCCGAAGTCGATCTGCACCTCGGTCAACCACGTCATCTGCCACGGCATCCCGAGTGACAAGGCGCTGAAGAACGGCGACATCGTCAACCTCGACATCACCGTCATCAAGGACGGCTGGCACGGCGACACCAGCCGCATGTTCGTGGTCGGCGAAGGCTCGATCGCGGCCAAGCGGCTGTGCGCGGTGACGTATGACGCGATGTGGCACGGCATCCTGAAGGTCAAGCCCGGCGCACGCCTGGGCGACATCGGCCACGCCATCCAGACCTTCATCGAGAAGCAAGGGCTGTCCGTGGTGCGCGAGTTCTGCGGCCACGGCATCGGCCAGAAGTTCCACGAGGAGCCGCAGATCCTGCACTACGGCCGACCGGGGACGCTGGACGTGCTGGTGCCCGGCATGGTGTTCACCATCGAGCCGATGGTCAACGCCGGCCGGCGCGAGCTGAAGGAAGCGGGCGACGGCTGGACCATCGTGACCAAGGACCGCTCGCTCTCGGCGCAATGGGAACACACGCTGGCCGTCACCGAAACCGGCTTCGAGGTGATGACGCTCTCCGCCGGCAGCCCCCCGCTGCCCGCGTTTGTCACGACCACGTCCTGCTGATGTCTGACACCACCGGCGCCGATGCCGACCGCCGCCACCCCCTGCCCGCCCTGCCGCTGCCCGAACTGCGGCGCGTGCTGCGCGAAGGCAAGCAGGCGCTGATCCAGCAGTTCCGCGACGGCAAGGCCACCGTGCCGAACGCCGACCGGCTGGTGCGCCAGTTGACGCAGCATGTGGACAGCGTGCTCGGCCAGTTGTGGCACCAGTCGGAGCTGCCTCGCGGCGCAGCACTGGTGGCGGTCGGTGGCTACGGCCGTGGCGAGCTGTTCCCGTATTCCGATGTCGATGTGCTGCTGCTGCTCCCCGAAGAGCTGGCGCAGACCCATGAGCAGGCCCCGGACGATCCACGCCGCGCCGGCATCGAAGCCTTCATCACTGCCTGCTGGGACATCGGCCTGGAGATCGGCTCCAGCGTCCGCACGGTCGAGGAATGTGTCTTCGAGGCGCAGGCGGACGTGACCATCCAGACCTCGATGATCGAGGCGCGCTTCCTGTGCGGCGCGAAGAAGCTGTTCGAGCAGTTCCGCCGCGCGACGCAAGAGGTGCTCGACCCGGCCGCCTTCCTGCGCGCCAAGTCGCTGGAGATGCAGCAGCGCCACGTCAAGTACGAGAACACGCCCTTCTCGCTGGAGCCGAACTGCAAGGAAAGCCCCGGCGGTCTGCGCGATCTGCAGGTGGTGCGCTGGATCGCGCTCGGGGCCGGGCTGGGCCGCTCCTGGCGCGAGCTGGCGAGCAAGGGCCTGATCACCCGCTTCGAGGCGACGCAGCTCCAGCGCAACGAGGGCCTGCTCAAGCTGATCCGGGCTCGGCTGCACACCATCGCCGGCCGGCGCGAGGACCGCCTCGTGTTCGACCTGCAAACGGCGGTCGCCGAGAGCTTCGGCTACGTCTCGACCCACGAACGCCGCGCCAGCGAAGCCCTGATGCGCCGCTACTACTGGGCGGCCAAGGCGGTGGTGCAGCTCAACCAGATCCTGATGCTGGGCATCGAGGACCACGTCACGGGTTCGGCTGATGCCCCGATGCGGCCGATCGACGCGCGCTTCTTCGACCGCGGCGGGATGCTCGAAGTCGCCAGCGACGACCTCTACCAGCGCGATCCGCACGCCATCCTGCAGACCTTTCTCGTCTACCAGCAGACGGTCGGCATCAAGGGCCTGTCGGCGCGCACGCTGCGGGCGCTCTACAACGCCCGCGAGCTGATGGACAGCGCCTTCCGCAGCGATCCCGAAAACCGGCGCATCTTCATGGAGATCCTGCGCGAGCCACAAGGCCACACGCACGCCTTCCGGCTGATGAACGACACCTCCGTCCTCGGGCGCTACCTGTGGGTGTTCCGGCGCATCGTCGGCCAGATGCAGCACGACCTGTTCCACGTCTACACGGTCGATCAGCACATCATGATGGTGCTGCGCAACGTGCGGCGCTTCTTCATCGTCGAGCACACGCACGAGTACCCCTTCTGCGCCCAGCTCGCCGCGCACTGGGACAAGCCGTGGCTGCTGTATGTCGCCGCGCTGTTCCACGATGTCGCCAAGGGGCGCGGCGGGGACCACTCGGACCTGGGCGCGGTCGAGGTGCGCAAGTTCTGCCGTGACCACGGCATCGACAAGGAAGACGGGCGGCTGATCGAGTTCCTGGTCAAGGAACACCTGACCATGTCCCGCGTCGCGCAGAAGGAAGACCTGTCCGACCCGGACGTGATCGACGCCTTCGCCCGGCATGTGAAAGACCCGCGCCGGCTCACCGCGCTGTACCTGCTGACGGTGGCGGACATCCGCGGCACGAGTCCCAAGGTATGGAACGCCTGGAAAGGCAAGCTGCTGGAAGACCTGTTCCGCGCCACGCTGCGGGCGCTGGGCGGGGCCAAGCCGCAACTGGATGCAGAAATCGAGATGCGCAAGCTGGAAGCGCGGCAACTGCTCGCGCTGCACTCGATGCTGCCGGGCATCGAAGAGACGCTGTGGAAGACGCTGGACCTGAACTACTTCACCCGCCACGACAGCGGCGAGATCGCCTGGCACGCGCGCGCGCTCAACCGCAAGGTGGATGCCACAAAACCGCTGGTGAGCGCCCGTCTGTCCCCGCTCGGCGAGGGCCTGCAGGTGCTGGTCTATGCGCCCGACCGGCCGGACCTGTTCGCGCGCATCTGCGGCTATTTCGACTCGGCGCAGTTCAGCATCCTGGATGCGCGGGTCCACACGACGCGGGCCGGCTATGCGCTCGACACCTTCCAGGTCATCACGCCGTTTTTTGACCAGGCGTACCGGGATCTGATCGCGCTGGTGGAGAACCAGCTCGGTCTGGCCCTGCAAGCCGATGGCCTGCTGCCACAGCCCAGCCGCGGCCGGCTGTCACGGCGGGTCAAGTCCTTCCCGGTGACGCCGCGCGTGCAATTGCGCCCGGACGAGCGGGCACAACGCTGGGTGCTGTCGGTGTCGGCCAGCGACCGCTCGGGACTGCTCTACAGCATCGCCCGCGTGCTGGCCAAGCACCACGTCAACCTGCAGCTCGCCAAGATCAGCACGCTGGGCGAGCGGGTCGAGGACACGTTTCTGGTCGATGGGGCGGCGCTGCAGCACAACCGCAGCCAGATCGAATTCGAGACCGAGCTGCTGGATGCGCTGAGTTAAGGCACCAACGCCTGCCGGGCCGACTCGTACAGACAGATCGCCGTCGCCGCCGCCACGTTGAGCGACTCCTCGCCGCCGGGCTGCGCAATGCGCACCGTCAGCCCGCAGCGTTGCATCAGCGGCTCGGCGACGCCCTGCCCTTCGTGGCCGAACACCCAGGCACACGGCACCGGCAGCGCCAGCTCATGCAAGGCCTGCGCCGCGTGCGAGCTGGTGGCGATGAGGGTCACGCCCAGCGAATCGAGTTCGCTGACGATCACGCCCTCGACCAGGTGCAGTGCGAAGTGCGCCCCCATGCCGGCGCGCAGCACCTTCGGCGACCACAGGCCCGCGCTGCCCCGCATCGTCAGCACCTGCTTCACGCCCAGCGCCGCCGCGCTGCGCAGGATCGTGCCGACGTTGCCGGGGTCTTGCAGGCGGTCGAGCACCACCGTCGCCACGCCCGCCATCGGCGCCTGCCCCTTGGCTGGGCCGTCGATGAGGAAGCCGATCGGCGCAGGCGACTCCAGCGAACTGACCTCGGGCAACAGGCTGTCGTCGAGCACGCTGATCTCGTCCGCCTTCAGCGCCAGCTCGCGCGGGCCGGGTTGCAGCCACGCGCTCGCGCCGACCACCGCCTGCTTCGGCCGCCCGCCCCGCGCCAGAAACGCCCGGCACAGGTGGTCGCCCTCCAGCCAGACGAGGCCGAGCTTGCGGTAGGCGCCCGGCTCCTGGGCGAGCCGGCGCAAGTCCTTGACCAGCGGGCTGCTGCGGGAGGTGATGTGGCGAGGTTCTTTCATGGGATCGGCTTCGGGTTCTGGTGCAGCAAGGCGGCGGCGCGCACGGGTGCATAGGAGCGGCGGTGCTGGTCACAGGGACCGTGTTCGCGCAGCAGGCTCAGGTGGGCGGCGGTCGGGTAGCCCTTGTGGACATCGAAGGCGTATTGCGGATAACGCACATGCAACTCGGCGCAAAGCCGGTCACGGTGGACCTTGGCCAGGATCGACGCCGCCGAGATGGCCTGCACCTTGGCATCGCCCTTGACGATGGCCTCGGCGGGGATGCGCAGGGTCGGGATGCGGTTGCCATCGACCAGCACCTTGACTGGCCGCAGCCGCAGGCCCTCGACGGCGCGGCGCATCGCCAGCATCGTCGCGTGCAGGATGTTGAGCTGGTCGATCTCCTCCACCGTCGCCTCGGCGATGCAGCAGGCGAGCGCCTTGGCGCGGATCTCGTCGAAGAGCTGCTCGCGCCGCTTGGCCGTGAGCACCTTGGAGTCGGCCAGACCGGCGATGGGCTGCAGGTCGTCGAGGATCACCGCCGCCGCCACGACCGGCCCCGCCAGCGGCCCGCGCCCGGCCTCGTCCACGCCCGCGACCAGGCCGGGGCGGTCGAAGCTCAGCGCGAACTGCTCGCTGATGAAACGGACAGGCTCAGCGGCCGAGGATTTGCGCGATGGCATCGGAAGCTCGTCGCGCCGTGTCCTGGCGCAGCAGGTGGTGCAGTGCAGTGAAACGCCGATGCACGCCTTCGCAGCGGGCGGGGCTGTCGAGCCACTGCTCGGCCGCTTGCGCCAGGGCTTCGGGGGTACAGGAGTCCTGCAACAGCTCCGGCACGACAAAGGCACGCGCCAGGATGTTCGGCAACCCCACCCACGGCTGGTAGGCCATGCGCTTCATGCGCCACCACGACAGCGTGGGCATGTTGTACGTGATGACCATCGGGCGCTTGAACAGGGCGGCTTCGAGTGTCGCGGTGCCGCTGGCGATCAGCGTCAGGTCACACGCCGCCAGTGCCTCGTGCGAGCGGCCGTCGATGACCTGCAGGTCGATCTGCCCGGCGAACTTGGCCACCAGCGGATCGACCAGGTCGCGCACCCCGCGCATCGCCGGCAGCACGAACTTCAGCCCTGGCCGCCGCTGGGTCAGCAAGGCCGCCGCGCCCAGCAAGCTCGGCAGGATGTGGCGGATCTCGCTGCGGCGGCTGCCCGGCAGCAAGGCGATCACGGTCGCGTCCGCCGACAAGCTCAGCGCGGTGCGGGCCGCTTCGCGGGGCACCTCCATCGGGATCGCGTCCGCCAGCGGGTGGCCGACGTAGGTGGCGGCAATGCCGGCGCGCTGGTAGATCTCCGGCTCGAAGGGGAACAGGCACAGCACATGGTCCACGGCCTTGCGGATCTTGTGGATGCGCGTGCCCCGCCAGGCCCAGATCGACGGGCTGACGAAGTGGATGGTCTTGACGCCCGCCGCCTTCAGGCGTGTTTCCAGCCCGAGGTTGAAGTCCGGTGCATCGACACCGATGAACGCGTCAGGGCGGTCCTTCAGCAGGCGGTCCCCCAGCGCCGTGCGCAGCGCGAACAGCCGCCGCAAGCGCCACAGCAGCTCGACGCTGTAGCCATGCACGGCCAGCAGGTCATAGGGCCACCACGCCTCGAAACCGTGGCGCGCCATCTGCGGCCCGCCAATGCCCGAAGACTGCAGATCCGGCCAACGCTGTTTCAGCCCCCCCAGCAGCAAGCCGGCCAGCAGATCCCCGGAAGGCTCGCCAGCCACCAGTGCGAGGCGCGGATCGGTCGTTTGCATCTCGTCGGACTGGCTCAGCGGACGATGCCGCGGGGCACGTGGGCGAGGAAGTCCAGCATCAGCCGCACCTCGCCGTCCGCGTCCGGCACCGTGCCGAGCAGGGCCTCGATCTCGGCGCGGGCGGCGTCCAGCGTGAGGCTCTTGCGGTAGAGCGCGCGGTACATCTGCTTGACGACGGCGATGCGCTCCGGACTGAAACCGCGGCGCTTCAAGCCCTCCTGGTTGAAGCCGTGGGCCTCGCAGGGGTTGCCGGCGACCATGACGAAGGGCGGCACGTCCTGCGCGATGCGGGAGGCGAATCCGGCCATCGCGTGGGCGCCGACGCGGCTGAACTGGTGGATGCCCGTCAGGCCGCCGATGATCGCCCAGTCGCCCACCTGCACATGGCCGGCCAGGGTCGTGACGTTGGCCATGATGGTGTGGCTGCCGATGCGGCAGTCGTGGGCGATGTGGACGTAGGCCATGAGCCAGTTGTCGTCGCCGATGCGGGTGACGCCTTCGTCCTGTGCGGTGCCAGTGGAGACGGTGCAGGATTCGCGGAAGGTGTTGCCGTCGCCGATCTCCAGCCGGGTCGGTTCGCCCGCGTACTTCTTGTCCTGCGGATCGGAGCCGATCGAGCAGAAGGGATAGAAGCGGTTGTTCTGGCCGATCGCCGTGTGGCCGTCGATGACGCAGTGCGGGCCGACGCGGGTACCTTCGCCCAATTGAACGTGGGTACCGATGATCGAGTACGGGCCGACCTCGACCGAGGGGTGCAGTTCGGCGCCGGGATCGACGATCGCGGTGGGGTGGATGCTGCTCATGCGCGGCCCGTGGTCAGGCGATCTTGCGCATGGTACACATCAGCTCGGCCTCGGTCGCCAACTCGCCGTTGACCGTGGCGCGGGCCTTGTACTTGAAGATGCCGCCCTTGGACCGCTCCAGCGTCGATTCGAGGATGAGCTGGTCGCCCGGCTCGACAGGACGCTTGAAGCGCGCGCCGTCGATGCCCGCGAAGTACACCACCGTGTCCTCGCCGGGATCCTCGCCCATCGTCGCGAACGACAGCAGCGCCGACGCCTGCGCCAGGGCTTCGAGGATCATCACGCCCGGCATCACGGGGCGGTGCGGGAAGTGGCCCTGGAAGATCGGCTCGTTGATCGAGACGTTCTTGAGTGCCTTGATGCGCTTGCCCAGCTCGATCTCCAGCACGCGGTCCACCAGCAGGATCGGGTAGCGGTGCGGCAGCTTCTTGAGGATCTGGTGGATGTCCATCTTGAGCAGGACCGGCGCGGGGGTCTCGGTCGTCTCGGCGGGCAGGATCGGCGTCGTGGTCATGGTGTCATCTTCTTTTCGAGGGCGCGCAGGCGGTCGCGCAAGGTGTGCAACTGGCGCAGGGTGGCGGCATTTTTCTCCCACGCGGCGTTGTCGTCGAGCGGGAAGACCCCGCTGTACTGTCCCGGCTTGGCAATCGAGCGCATCACGACGCTGGCCGCGGAGATGTGGACGCCGTCCGCAAGCGCCAGATGGCCCAGCACGATCGCGCCGCCGCCCACCGTGCAGCCGCGGCCGATGCGCGCGCTGCCAGCCACGCCGACACAGCCGGCCATGGCGCTGTGGTCGCCGATCTGGACGTTGTGGCCGATCTGGATGAGGTTGTCGAGCTTGACACCCTGGCCGATCACGGTGTCGTCGAGGGCGCCGCGGTCGATGCAAGTGTTGGCGCCGATCTCCACGTCATCGCCGACCACCACGCCACCGAGCTGTTCGATCTTTTCCCAGCGGCCGGCGGTGGGCGCGAAGCCGAAGCCGTCCGCGCCGATGACGACGCCGCTGTGCAGCAGGCAACGGGCACCGAGGCGTGTGCCGGACATCAGCGTCACGCGGGGGGCCAGCCGGGTGGCCTCACCGATCTCGACACCCGCGCCGACAAAGGCATGGGCACCGATCACCACGTGGCGACCGATGCGCGCGCCAGATTCGACGACCGCCAGCGGTCCGATGGACACGCCCTCGCCGAGCACGGTGTCTGGCGCCACCACGGCACTGGGATGCACGCCGACAGGGGCCGCCAAGCGCGTGCGGGCGGCCCACCACTGGGTGAGGCGCGCGAAGTAGAGGTAGGGATCGGGTGTGACCAGCGCGACGCAGCCGTCCCGCACACCATCCTGCACCGCCGGGGCCACGATGACGCAGCCCGCGGCCGTGTCCTGCAACTGGCTGCGGTAGCGCGGGTTCGACAGGAAGCTGACCGTGGTGGCATCGGCGCTGTCGAGCGGGCCGATGCGGTGGATCAGGCGATCGCCGGGTGGTTCGGCGAGGTCGGTGGCGACCAGTTCTCCCCCGAGGGCCGCCTGCACCTCGTGCAGCCGCACGGAGAAGACGGGACTCACTTGGCCGGTGTGGCGGGTGCGGCGTTGAGCGCCTTGATCACCTTGTCGGTGATGTCCACGCGGGGACCGGCGAAGACCACCGGGTCTTGCAGGATCAGGTCGTACTTCTCCGCGTCGAAGATCTGCTTGATGACGCGGTTGGCGCGTTCGACCACCGAGGACAGTTCTTCGTTCTTGCGCTGGTTCAGGTCTTCCTGGAACTCGCGGCGCTTGCGCTGGAGGTCGCGCTCTTGCTCGACGAGGTCGCGCTGCCGGCGTCCACGCTCGGATTCCGCCAGCGTGACCTGTTCTTTCTCGAACTTGTCGGCGGTGGTTTTCAGGCGGGCCGCAGCGTCGTTGAGTTCTTTCTCTCGCTTGCCGAACTCGACTTCGAGCTTGGCCTGTGCCGCCTTGGCGGGCGCCGCATCACGCAACATGCGGTCGCTGTTGACGTAGCCGATCTTGAATTCCTGCGCCGACACCGCCGGGCACGCCAGCAATGCTGCCGTCGCGACGACGCCGGTGGTGAGGGCAAACAGGGCCTTGGCAGCCAGCGGACGTATGAAGGAAGTCATCATCAGAATGCGGTACCGATCTGGAACTGGAAGCGTTGGATTCTATCCTGAGCGAACTTGCGGATAGGTTGACCCCAACTGAGTTTAAGCGGACCGACGGGCGAGATCCAGGACAAGCCCAGACCGACCGAGGTCCGGAACGAGGCGAGGGTGGGTTTCTCGTTGTCGCCCCAGACGTTGCCGGCATCGACATAGCCGAAGAAGCGCAGCGTGCGGTCGTTGCCGGTGCCGGGGAAGGGGAAGTACAGCTCGCTGTTGAGGTTGATGCGCTTGGTGCCACCGAGGTAGGCGCCCGTCACGTCCACCGGACCCATCGAGTTCTGATCGAAGGCGCGCACCGTGCCCAGACCGCCGCCGTAGAAGTTCTTGAAAATCGGGAAAGGCCGCCCGCCCAGACCGATGCCGTGCCCAATTTCGGCGTTCAGGCCAAGAGTGAGCTTCTTGCTGAGCGGGAAATACTGCTGGAGCTGGTAGTTGCTGCGCAGGTAGCGCGTGTCACCGAAAGCGCCCCACTCCAGGTTGACGCGCTGGTAGCGGCCGTCGGTCGGCACCAGCGCACTGTCGCGGCCGTCGCGCTGCCAGCCCAGCGTCAGCGGGAAGGAGGTGCTCGATTCGCCGTAGGTGGCGCGGTAGCGGTAGAAGTTTTCCGGCAGCGCAGTGGCCGACCGGATGCTGGTGCGCTCGACGCCGACGCCAAAGAAGACCGTGTCGTAGTCCGAGAACGGCACACCGAACCGCACCGCCGCCCCCGGCGTCACCAGTTCATAGGCTTCACCCTGGCTGTTGAGCGGCTTGTTGGTGCGGTAGTAGACATCGAGCGAGCGCGAGATGCCGTCGCGGGTGAAATACGGATCGACGCTGGACAGCACCAGGGTGCGTGCCGACTTGCTGGTGTTGAGTTCGATGCCGAGGTAGTTGCCCGAACCGAACACGTTGTCCTGCTTGATCGAACCGGTGAAGGAGAACTTGTCCGCACTGGAGAAGTTCGCACCCACCAGCAGGCTGCCAGTGGGCTTTTCCTTGACGTTGATCGTCAGGTCCACCTGGTCGAAGGTACCGGGAACTTCATTGGTATCGACATCGACCTCGCTGAAATAGCCCAGCCGATCGACCCGGTCCCGCGAGAGCTTGATGCGCTGGCCGTCGTACCAGGCCGACTCGAACTGGCGCAGCTCGCGGCGGATCACCTCGTCGCGGGTGCGGGTGTTGCCCGAGACATTGATGCGGCGCACATAGACCCGGCGGCCCGGATCGGCGTTCAGCACGATCTGCACGCGGCCGGTGTTGCGGTCGATCTGCGGCACCAGATCGACTTTGGCAAAGGCATAGCCGAACAGGCCGAAGCGGTCGGTGAACGCCTTCTGGGTGTTGGCCACGTCCTCGGCGCGGTAAGGCTCGCCCGGACGGATCTTGACCAGGGCCTTGAACTCTTCTTCCTTGCCAAGGAAGTCGCCGCTGAGCTTCACGCCGGTGACGGTGTACGGCTGCCCTTCCTTGATGTTGATGGTGATCGAGATGTCCTGCTTGTCGGGCGAGATCGCCACCTGCGTGGACTCGACGTTGAACTCCAGGTAGCCGCGGTTCAGGTACCAGACACGCAACGTTTCCTGGTCAGCGTTGAGCTTGGTGCGGGCGTAGCGGTCATTCTTGGTGTACCAGGTCATCAGCCCGCCGGTGGTCAGGTCGAGCTGACCGAGCAGGGTGCCTTCGGAAAACGCCTCGTTGCCGGTGATGTGGATCGCGCGGATGCGGGCAATGCCGCCTTCGGTCACGGCAAAGGTGACGTTGACGCGGTTGCGGTCCACGGGGGTGATCGTCGTGACCACCTCGGCACCGTAGAGGCTGCGGGTGAGGTACTGGCGCTTGAGTTCCTGCTCGGCACGGTCGGCCAGGGCCTTGTCGAAGGGCTGGCCTTCACCGACGCCGATGTCCTTGAGGGCCTTGATCAGGGTCTCGCGGTCGAATTCCTTGGTGCCAGTGAAATCGACGCTGGCGATGACGGCACGCTCTTCGACCACGACCACGGCGACCTGGCCTTCGACCTCGATGCGCACGTCCTTGAACAGGCCCGTGGCGAACAGCGCGCGCAGCGCCGCAGCGGCTTTTTCGTCGCTGTAGGTGTCGCCCACGCGGAACGGCAGCGCGGCGAAGACCGTGCCGGCCTCGGCCCGCTGCAGCCCTTCGACGCGGATGTCCTTGAGGACGAATGGCTGAACAGCCAGAGCGGGCAAGGCCGCGGACGCCACCAGCACCGCAACGGCACAGGCACGGGGAGACAGAGCGAATTGGTAGGCGGGTACGCGCATGCGGTCAGCGATCAGTGCAGGCCCAGGTAACGGGCCACATCGTTGTAGAGGGCGAGCGACATCATGAGCAGGATCACCATGAAGCCGCCACGTTGCAGTCTGGCGGTCCAGAGGTCGGAGATGGGCCGACCGGTGGCACCCTCGATCAGATAATACAGGAGGTGTCCCCCGTCGAGCATGGGCAGTGGCAGCAGGTTCATCACCCCCAGGCTCACGCTGACCACCGCCAGAAAGCCCAGGTAATAGGCCAGTCCCAGCTCCGCAGACTGGCCCGCATAGTCCGCGATCGTCAGCGGGCCACTGAGGTTCTTGAGCGACGCTTCACCGACGAGCATGCGGCCGAACATGCGCAGCGACATCGCCGACATGTCCCAGGTGCGCTCGACGCCCTGCTGCAGCCCTTCAGCGAATCCCAAGCGGACCAGATCCATCTGGGGCCGGCTGCCGACCACCGCCTCGATGCGCCCGATGGTCTGCCCGTGGTCGTCCAGGCGAACAGGTCGAACCTCGATGGCGAGCGTGCGCCCGCTGCGCTCGATCTGCCACGACTGCGGCAGCGGATCACCGCGGCTGCCCGAAGCCCGGATCTGTGCCCGCAGGCTGGTCGCGTCCACCACGGCCTGGCCATCCACGCGCAGCACCCGATCGCCGGCTTTCAGTCCCGCCCGATCCGCCGGTCCACCGGCCTTGATGTCACCGAGCACCGGCTCTGAATACGGCGCGACCACGCCAATGCGGCGCACCAGTTCGGTGTCCGCCTCATCGGCCTGCAGACCCGACAGGGGCAACGCCACCTCGCGGCGACCGCTGCCGCCCACGCCGGTCACATCGAGCTTCAGATCGCGCCCGTCCAGTGCCGCCCGCGTGAGCTGCCAGCGCAGGTCGGTGAGCGAGGCGATGTCCTGCCACTGCTCCGACCCGGCGGGCGACCAGCGGCGGACCCACTGCCCCGCCTGCAAGCCAGCGCGCTCGGCCACACTGCCCGCCGCTGGCGAGGCGATCACGGCCCGTGGCTCCTGCGTGCCGATCCAGGACGAGGCCGCATACAGCAGCACCGCCAGCACCAGGTTCGCCGCAGGCCCTGCCACGACCACCGCCGACCGCTGCAGCAAGGTCTTGCGGTTGAACGCACGGTGCAGCTCCTGTGGTGCGACCGGCCCCTCGCGCTCGTCGAGCATCCGCACGAAGCCACCCAGCGGCAGCGCGCTGATGGCCCACTCGGTCTCGCCGATCTGCCGCTTCCAGAGCGTCGGACCAAAGCCGATCGAGAACTTCAGCACCTTGACCCCGCACGCGCGTGCCACCCGGAAGTGGCCCCACTCGTGGACGACGATCAGCACCCCGAGGGTGACGAGAAAAGCCAGCAGCGTGTTCATGCCGGGTCAGACGCCGCAGCGCCCGACAAGTTCAGCGGCCAGACGGCGGGCGCACTGGTCCAGGTCGAGCAAACCGGCCACCGAGTCCGTCGCATCCGCCGGAACGACGATGCGGGCCAGCGTCTCGGCGTTGACCGCGTGGATCTGGTCGAAACGCAGCCGCTGGTCGAGGAAGGCTTCCACCGCGATCTCGTTCGCCGCGTTCAGCACCGCCGTGCTGCCCGGCGTGCCTTCCAGCGCGGCCCAGGCCAGTTGCAGACCGGGGAACCGCGCGGCATCGGCCGGCTCGAAGGTCAGCGGCTTGAGCGACAGGAAATCGAGCTGCGACGCGCCCGACGCGATGCGCGCCGGCCACGACAAGCCATACGCGATCGGCACGCGCATGTCGGGCGTGCCGAGCTGCGCCAGCACCGAGGCATCGCGGCAGACCACCATCGAATGGACGATGCTCTGCGGGTGGATCACGACCTTCACCTGGCGCGGCGTCAGATCGAACAGCCAGCGCGCCTCGATGACTTCGAGCGCCTTGTTCATCATCGTGGCCGAGTCCACCGAGATCTTGCGGCCCATGACCCAGTTCGGGTGCGCGCACGCCTGGTCGGGCGTCACGTCGCGCAAGGTCTTCGGATCGCGGTCGCGGAAGGGGCCACCGGAGGCGGTCAGGATGATGTGGTCGATGCGCTGCGCCCAGGTCGAGCGGTCTTCGGGCAGGCACTGGAAGATGGCCGAATGCTCGCTGTCGATGGGCAGCAACTGCGCCCCGCCCTCGCGGACGGCGCGCATGAACAGCGCGCCCCCGACGACGATCGCTTCCTTGTTCGCCAGCAGCAGCCGCTTGCCGGCGCGGGCCGCGGCCAGACATGGCGGCAAACCGGCAGCACCGACGATCGCCGCCATGACACTGTCCACGTCCGGATGCGCGGCCACGGTTTCGAGCGCCGCCGCCCCGACGAGCACCTCGGTCGGCACACCTTCGGCGCGCAGCCGGTCGGTCAGCGCACGGCCGAGTGCGGCGGTCGGCACTACGGCGAAGCGCGGGCGCCAGACGCCGCACTGGGCAGCGAGTTCCTCGGCGCGGCTGTGGGCGCTCAGGGCGAACACCTCGTAGCGGTCGGGGTGGCGCGCGAGCACATCAAGCGTGCTGGTGCCGATCGAACCGGTCGAGCCGAGCACCGTCACGCGCTGGCGCGGCGTGTCGGAGAAGGTGAAATCAGGGGCAGCAGAAACGGTCATGCAAGTACCAGGGCGAGGGCCAGCGGACACACGGGCAGGAGCGCGTCGATGCGGTCCAGCACACCACCGTGGCCGGGCAGCAGTGCGCTGCTGTCCTTGGCTCCGGCACTGCGCTTGACCAGCGATTCGAACAGATCGCCGACGACGCTCAGACTCGACAGGAAAAGACAGGACACCAGCAGCCCGGCCCAGCCCCAACGCTGCTGCAGGGCGGTGTAGAGGCTCGGGCTGTCGGCGGATCCGCGCTGGTCGAAGGCGATCCAGGCAACGGCCAGGACCAGCACGCCGACCATGCCGCCCACCACGCCTTCCCAGCTCTTGCCGGGGCTGATCGCGGGAGCCAGCTTGCGCCGACCGAAGGCGCGGCCACTGAAATAGGCCGCGATGTCCGCCATCCAGACCAGACAGAACACCGACAGCAGGAAGTTGAGTCCGCGGGCCTTGCCTTCGGCGATGGCCAGCCATGCCAGCCACAGCAGCAGCACGCCGCCGAGCAGTCGCAATGCGGCGGGCGTGTGCGGCCAGGCGGTCACGCCACGCTTCAGCACCAGCGCACCACCGAGCACCCAGACCAGCATCGCCAGCACCCACACGGCACCCGGCGTGTGGCCAATCCAGCCGGCCTGCCACATCAGCGCCGCACCAGCCGCCACCACGGCACCCGTCAGCAGCGCAGCGGTTCCAGGATAGGCATTCAGCCGGGCCCACTCCCAGCCTGCCGCGGCGACCATCACCAGCATCAGCAAGGCGAAGGGCCAGACCGCTTGCGCGAACAGCGCCGGGAGTAGCACCAGCAGCATGAGGACTGCGGTGATGATGCGCTGTTTGAGCATGGGGAGAAACCGATCAGGCGTCGGGCGCCAGGGTGATTTTCTGCCCGCTGGCCGAGATGTCGGTTTTCACGCCACCGTAGCGGCGATCACGGGCGGCGTAGTCGGCCAGTGCCTTGTCGATCTCGGCTGCGTCGAAGTCGGGCCAGAGGCAGTCGGTGAAATACAGCTCCGAGTACGCCACCTGCCAGAGCAGGAAGTTGGAGATGCGGACCTCGCCACCAGTGCGGATGAACAGGTCCGGATCGGGGGCGTAGGCCAGCGCCATGTACTTCGACAGCAGCGCCTCGTCGATCTGGTCCGCCCGCGCGCCATCGGCCACCGCGCGCTGGCACGCCTGCACGATGTCCCAGCGACCACCGTAGTTGAAGGCCACGGACAAGGTGATGCGGGTGTTGCCGGCCGTCACGCGCTCCGCGTGTTCCCAGGCCGAGCGCACTTTCTCGGACACCGCCGCCCGGTCGCCAATGATCTGGATCCGCACGCCGATGTCCGACAGGCGCGCCAGATACTTGGCCACCGCCGTCAGCACCAGGTTCATCAGACCGGAGACCTCGTCCTCGGGGCGTTTCCAGTTCTCGGACGAAAACGCGAACACCGTCAGGTATTCGATGCCCCGGTCGGCGCAAGTGTTGATGCAGTTGATGAGCGCATCGACACCGTACTTGTGGCCGACGATGCGCGGCATCAGGCGCTTGTTGGCCCAGCGGCCGTTGCCGTCCATCACGACGGCGACATGGCGGGGAATGCGTTTCGCGTTGTCAGCCACGGCAGCCTGCCTCGGGTCCGGTGGTGAAATCGTTCGGAAGGAACATGGCGGGCGAGTGCTGGCTCAGACGGCCAGGATCTCGACTTCCTTGGCGGCCACCAGCCGGTCGATCTCGGAGATGACGCGGTCGGTCAGCTTCTGCATGTCGTCCACCGAGCGGCGCTCTTCGTCTTCGGAGACGAGCTTGTCCTTGGCCAGACGCTTGGCCTGGTCGTTGGCGTCGCGGCGCAGGTTGCGCACGGCGATGCGGGCGTCTTCCCCCGCGTTGCGCACGACCTTGGTCAGGTCGCGGCGGCGCTCTTCCGTCAGCGCCGGCATCGGCACGCGGATCATCTCGCCCAGCGCCGACGGATTCAGGCCCAGGTCCGACTCGCGGATGGCCTTCTCGATCGGCTTGGCCATGCTCTTTTCCCACGGCTGCACGCTGATGGTGCGGGCGTCGATCAGCGACACATTGGCCACCTGGCTGATCGGCAGCATCGAGCCGTAGTAATCGACGTGGACCTGGTCGAGGATGCCCGGATGGGCTCGGCCGGTGCGGATCTTCTGCAGGTCGTTCTTGAAGGATTCGATGGACTTGGCCATCTTGGCTTCGGCGTTTTTCTTGATGTCGGCAATGCTCATCGTGGTGCTCCTGCTGGGTCCGGACGCCGTCAGACGTGGACCAGCGTTCCTTCGTCTTCACCCATGACGACGCGCTTGAGGGCGCCCGGCTTGAAGATCGAGAATACCTTGATCGGGAGGTTCTGGTCACGGCACAGCGCAAAGGCCGTCGCGTCCAGCACCGCCAGGTTGCGGCCGATGGCCTCGTCGAAGGTCAGCGTCGCGTAGCGGGTCGCGGTCGGATCCTTCTTGGGATCGGCCGTGTAGACGCCGTCCACCTTGGTCGCCTTCAGCACGATCTGGGCACCGATCTCGGCGCCACGCAGCGCAGCGGCCGTGTCGGTGGTGAAGAAGGGATTGCCGGTGCCGCCCGCGAAGATGACGACCTTGCCCTCTTCCAGATACTGCAGCGCCTTGGGACGCACATACGGTTCGACGACCTGGTCGATGCTCAGGGCGGACATGACACGGGCGGTCATGCCTTCCTGGCGCATCGTGTCGGACAGCGCCAGCGCGTTCATCACGGTCGCCAACATGCCCATGTAGTCGGCGGTGGCGCGGTCCATGCCGACCGCACCGCCCGCCACACCGCGAAAGATGTTCCCGCCGCCGATCACCACCGCCACTTCGCATCCGAGCTGGGTGATTTCCTGCACCTCGCGCACCATGCGGACGATGGTGGCGCGGTTGATGCCGTAAGCATCGTCGCCCATCAGGGCTTCACCAGACAACTTGAGAAGGATGCGTTTGTAAGCGGGCATGCAGTGACCTCGAAGCAGAAAAATGACGATCGCGAGTTTAGGGCAGGAACGTTACTGGCCCTTGGCAGCCGCGACCTGCGCAGCCACTTCGGCGGCGAAGTCGTCCTGCTTCTTCTCGATGCCTTCGCCGACGATGAACATCGTGAAGCCAGCGGGCGTGGTGCCGGTGGCCTTGAAGTACTGGCCGACGGTCTGCTTGCCGTCTGCCGCCTTCACGAACACCTGGTCGAGCAGCGAGACCTCCTTGAGGTACTTCTGCACCGAGCCTTCGACCATCTTGGCGACGATCTCGGCCGGCTTGCCCGATTCAGCAGCCTTCTCGGCGGCGACGCGGCGCTCGGTGTCGATCAGCGCGGCCGGCACTTCCGACGACGACAGCGCCACCGGTTTCATGGCGGCGATGTGCATCGCGGCGTCCTTGGCGGCGGCCCCGTCGCCGGTGTACTCGACCATCACGCCGATGCGCACGCCATGCAGGTAGTGCGCCAGTTGACCGCCGTCGGCGTAACGCTTGAAGCGGCGGATCGCCATGTTCTCGCCGATCTTGCCGATCAGGCCCTTGCGCACGTCCTCGACCGTCGGGCCGAAGTCTTCCATCGCCAGCGGCAGGGCCGACAGCGCGGCCACATCGGCCGGGTTGTGTGCGGCGATCAGGTCGGCACACGACTGCACGAAGGCCAGGAAGGTGTCGTTCTTGGAGACGAAATCGGTCTCGCAGTTGACTTCGACCAGGGCGCCGGTCGTGCCCGACACGGACGCGGCGATCACGCCTTCGGCCGTCACGCGGGAGGCGGCCTTGCCTGCCTTGCTGCCCAGCTTGACGCGCAGGATCTCTTCCGCGCGGACCATGTCGCCATCGGCTTCGGTCAGGGCCTTCTTGCATTCCATCATCGGCGCGTCGGTCTTCGCACGCAGGTCGCCGACCATCTTGGCGGTAATTGCAGCCATTGCAGTTGTCCTTGAATCTTGGAAGACGGATCTTCAAATCTTTGAAAAAAAGGGGCTGAACTCAGCCCCTTGCGCATCGAACCGAAGGGGCTCAGGCTGCGTCGTTCACTTCGACGAATTCGTCGGAGTTCGGCGTCGAAACCGCTTCGACCACTTCGTTCAGCGACTGCGCCTTGCCTTCCAGGACGGCGTCGGCCATCACGCGGGCGTACAGCGCAACCGCCTTGGCGGAGTCGTCGTTGCCGGGAATGACGTAGTCGATGCCGACCGGGTTGTGGTTGGTGTCCACGATGCCGATGACCGGGATGCCCAGCTTCTTGGCTTCAGCGATGGCGATCTTGTGGAAGCCCACGTCGATCACGAACATCGCGTCCGGCAGTGCAGCCATGTCCTGGATGCCGCCGATGTCCTTTTCGAGCTTGGCCAGTTCGCGCTGGAACAGCAGCCCTTCCTTCTTGCTCATCGACTCCAGACCGGCTTCCACCTGGGCCTGCATGTCCTTGAGCTTCTTGAGCGAACCCTTGACCGTCTTGAAGTTGGTCAGCATGCCGCCGAGCCAACGCTGGTCCACATAGGGCATGCCGGCGCGCTGGGCTTCTTCGGCGACGATGTCGCGGGCCTGGCGCTTGGTGCCGACGAACAGCACGGTGCCGCGCTTGGCAGCCAGCGAACGGGCGAACTTGGTCGCTTCCTGGAACAGCGGAACCGTCTTTTCCAGGTTGATGATGTGGATCTTGTTGCGGTGGCCGAAGATGTACGGGGCCATCTTGGGGTTCCAGAAGCGGGTCTGGTGACCGAAGTGGACGCCGGCTTCCAGCATTTCACGCATCGTGAAGGACATGGGTAACTCCAATATTTCCAAAGGTTGGATCTAGAATCCGACTCGAATTGCACGCAGTGCGCAGTCAACACCGCACTCGGCGCAACACCTTCAGCCAGTCGGATTCGGGATTGATTCTTCCGCCCCGGACTCCGGGACAGCCCCGCACACCATGTACCGGGCAATGCGCCGCAGAGGTGCGGCATCGGAAAAACCCCGAGATTGTAGCAGCCTTGACCCCCACCCACCCAGCCCGACCCCACGCCGACCTGGACACCGCGCTCGGCATCGCCCGCGGCACAGCCGCCGCCGCCTTCGTTCACCTCGACCCGGACGGTGCCCGTGCGGCGGCCAGCGCAGCCGCCGCACGGCTCCTGCGCGGTACCCCGGCGTCACCGCTCGACGGCCGCGTCATCAGCGTCAAGGATCTGTTCGATATCGCCGGTCAGGTCACGACCGCCGGCTCCACGGCGCTGGCCGACCGTCCCGCCGCGACGGCCGATGCCCCGGCCGTGGCCCGGCTGCGGGCGGCAGGTGCGGTGCTGATCGGCCGCACGCAGATGACCGAATTCGCCTTCTCGGGCGTCGGCATCAACCCGCACCACGGCACTCCCGCCAACCCCGCCATGGCCGCCATCGATCCACTGCCCCGCATTCCGGGCGGCTCGACCTCCGGTGGTGCCGTGTCGGTGGCGACAGGCGCGGCGTGGGCGGCCCTCGGCTCCGACACGGGAGGCTCGATCCGCATCCCGGCGGCCTTGCAGGGCCTGGTCGGTTTCAAGAACACCCAGGCCCTCACGCCCACTGCCGGCAGCATCCCCCTGTCGCCCAGCCTCGACACCGCCTGCGCCATCACGCGCACGGTCAGCGACGCCGTGGCCGTCCACGCCGTGCTGTCCGGCGCGGCATGCGTGCCACTCGACCGGCCGCTGTCGGCGTGGCGCTTCGGGGTGGTCGAACCGGTGCTGCTCGACGGACTGGATGCGGACGTGGCCCGTGCCTATGCACGCAGCCTCGCCGACCTCGCCCACGCGGGTGCGCAGATCGTGCCGCTGGCTCTGCCGGCACTGGGCGAGCTGGCCGCCCTGCAGGAAAACGGTGGCCTGCCCGCGGCCGAAAGCTGGACCTGGCACCACACCCTGCTCGCCGCACGGGGCGACCGCTACGACCCGCGCGTGGCAGCCCGCATCCGGCGCGGCGCCACCACCACCCCCACGGCACTCGCGCACCTGCACCGCCTGCGCGCAAGCTGGATGGCGCGCATGGCCGCCGAACTCGCTGGCATCGACGCCGTGCTGAGTCCGACCGTCCCCTTGGTGGCCCCTGCGTTGCAGCCGCTGCGCGCTGACGATGCCGCGTTCTTCGCGGTCAATGCGCAACTGCTGCGCAACCCGTCGATCGTCAACCTGCTCGACGGCTGCGCCATCAGCGTGCCCTGCCACACCGTTGGCGGCGCGCCGGTCGGCCTGATGCTGTGGACCACCGGCGGCCGCGATGCGGCCCTGCTGGGCGCGGCGCTGGCCGTCGAAGCGGCCCTGCAGCCGGGGCGCGGCGCATGAGCACGATGCACCCCCAGGACATCATCCTCGACACCAATGTCGTGCTCGACTGGCTGGTCTTCGAACACGCCAGCGGATTGGCCATCGGACGCGCCATCGCCACCGGCGAGCTGCGCTGGATCGTCAGCCCGGCCCTGCAGGAGGAGCTGGTCGATGTGCTCGGACGGCTGCTGTACTTGCCCACGCTGCTGCGCTGGAGTGCGCGCCACGCCCCCGCCATGGCCGGTCTGCACGCCTGGGCGCAACCGGTGGCAGCCCCCGGCCCGCTGCCGTTCCACGAGCGCCTGCGCTGCACGGACCCGGACGACCAGTGCTTCATCGACCTCGCCATCGCCCGGCGCACCCCCTGGCTGGTGACCCGGGACCACGCCCTGCGCCGGCTGGCACGGCGGGCACGACCGTTTGGCGTGGCCGTCGGAACACCGGAAGCCTGGGCTTTGGCCTGCACGGGCAGGCAGCCCGTGTCCACGCCATGAGCCCCGTGCGCCTGTCCGACCGGCTACGGATTTCGGCAGGCCCCTGCCCGACCCACGGCCACACGGCGGCCCGTGCCATCGAGGCATTCGCCGCGCAGACACTGGGACCGCAGACGCTGCTGGAGCGCGCTGGCGGCGCCGTGGCGCGCCTGGCCATGGCGCTGACCCCCCACGCCCGGTCCACCACC
>NZ_JAAFKF010000057.1 GCF_013299175.1 Sphaerotilus sp. | reverse complement strand
GGTACTGTATATAAATCCAGTCAACAATGCCACAGAAAACTCGACCACCAAGCCAATGGCTCGCTGCGCAAGCCTGCGCTCTGCCTCCCCGCCCTGAAGGACGGGGCTTCTCGCGCCTTCTGGTGAAAAGACCCGACGATCCTAGCTCAGCACGGTGGCGCCGATACTGCACCCACGCCCGATCGCCATCCACCCCGAAAGTCCGCCGATGCCTGCCCTGCCTGTCCGGCTCCCGCTGCTCCCGCTGTTCTTCACGCTGCTTGGCGCACTGTGCGGCCCGCCCCAGGCGCTCGGCCAGACCACACCCGCGGTGCCACCGCACCGCTACCAGTTCGACCCCGGCCACACCTTCGTCCACTGGGAGGTGCTGCACATGGGCACCTCCACCAGCCGCGGGCGCTTCGACAAGCTCGACGGCAGCATCGCCTTCAACGCCCAAACCGCCACGATCGACCTGGGCTTCACCGTGGACACCCGCTCGGTCAGCACCGGTTCGACCGCGTTCGACGGCGTGCTCCGCGGCGCCCAACTGCTCGATGCGGGCCAGCACCCCGTGGCCTGGTTCGTCGCCCGGCGCGCCACGTTCGAGGGCGATGTGCCGCGCCAGATCCACGGGGAACTCACCTTGCGCGGCCAGAGCCAGCCGCTGACGCTCACCGTGCGGCGCTGGAAGTGCGGGCTGAACCTGCTGTTCCGGCGCGAGGTGTGTGGCGGGGATTTCGAGGCGACGCTGTCGCGGGCGGCGTTCGGCATGACGCTGGCGTCCGGACTGGTCAGCGACGAGGTGCGGCTGCTGGTGCAGGTCGAGGCGGTCCAGGAGTCCGCGCCCTGAGCGGCGGTCACTGCATCCGGTACGTCATCTGCACGAACACCAGCGCCGGTCGGCGCTCCCCGTCTGTCCCGATCGGCGGCACCACCATCAGGTTGACACCGAGCCGGTCGTCCAGCAGGCCCAGTGACAGGGTCGGCAACAGCGCGGGAACCCAGGCCCGCCGCCCGCTCCAGCTCACGGAACGGTAGAACGCGAAGGCGCCAAGACCCACCCCAACGCTGGCCGTGCCCGGCGTGCGCCACTCCGTCATCAGCGACGCCCCCGCGTAGCCGCCCCAGACGCTGCGCGAATCCTGCACGATGCCCACCGACTGGCGCCAGTGCCAGTCGGTGCGGTCCGTCTCGCGGCGCTCCAGGCCCAGACCAGGATGCTGCTCATTCCACTGGCGGCCTGCCGCGTGGGTCGGCTCGAAGTGGTGGGACAACCCGCCGGTGTGCAGCAACCACTGCGCCGGCGCGGGATCCAGTGCCCATGCCGCACCCGCGCACGACGCCCAGCCGACCAGCGTGCAGACCGCACCGATCCGCAGGCGTTGCGGGAAATCTGAAGTGCCATGCGCCATGCAGACTCGACTTTCGGTGTTAGTTCACGGTACATGGAGCGTAGGCAGCCATCCCTGCGCGCACCAGACCCGAAACACAGGCCGACATGGCTGGAAACGGGCGCTTTTTTCGCACTTAAGTTTCGGCACAGGCCGCCTAGCATGGCGCCATGCCCACCCAGACCCTCCTCGACCACACGCCTGAGCGGACCCTCGTGCCCCGTCGGCGCAGCAGTTGGGCGGTGATGCGCAGCGTCGTGTTCGCGCTCTCGCTGCGCGAGCTGAAGACGCGCCTGGACGGTCGCTGGGGCGGAGCGGTGTGGGTCATCGGCGAGCCGGTGCTCAACATGCTGGGGATGCTCGCGCTCTACGGCGCGATGCGGGCACAAACCATCGGCGGGGTGGACACGCTGCTGTTCCTGGTCAGCGGGCAAATGCCGTTCCTGCTGTTCCGCTCGCTGGCGCTGCGGCTGATGGAGGCGATCGACTCCAACCAGGGGCTGTTCGCCTACCGGCAAGTCCAGCCGATCGACGCCGTGGTCGCGCGCGGCGTGGTCGAGGTGCTGGTGTTCTGCGCCGTGATGGGGCTGTGCATGGCCGCGCTGGGCTGGGCGGGACACCCGGTGCTGCCCCACCGGCCGCTGGAGCTGTTCGCTGCGCTCGCGCTGATGGCGGTGATTGGCGGCGCGCTCGGGCTGTTCTTCGCCGTCGGCACGGCCGCACCGCTCCACCGCCTGCGGGGTCTCGTCACCATGCTGTTCCTGCCGATCTATTTCACCTCGGGGGCGCTGATGCCGCTGGGCAGCCTGCCCTTGGGCTTGCAGGTGTTCTTTCTCTACAACCCCCTCGCCCACCTGCTCGAACTGCTGCGCAGCGCCCAGCTCGGCCCGGCCTACCAGGCCAGCCCGCACGTCGGCTGGACGCTGCCGCTGGCCTGGGCGGTTGGCTCGGTGCTGGCCGGGCTGGGGCTGTACCGCGTCCGGCGCCACCGGCTCCAGGTGGGCTGACCGCCACACCTCTGCACCCCGCACCCTCGACACCCGCCATGCTCGATCTGATCGATGTCACCAAGAGCTACCCCAGCCGGTTGGGCCGGCGCTACATCTTTCGCCAGTTCAACCTCTCGATCCCCACGGGCAGCAACGCCGGCCTGATCGGGCCGAACGGTGCAGGCAAATCGACGCTGATGCGCCTGCTGGGCGGACTTGACCACCTCGACAGCGGCCGCATCGTCACCGACCGCCGCGTGTCCTGGCCGATCGGTCTGGCCGGCGGGCTGCAAGGCTCGCTGACGGGGCGGGACAACGTGCGCTTTGTCTGCCGCATCCACGCGGCTTCGGCCGAGGAGATGCGCGAGAAGGTGGTCTTCGTCCAGGCGTTCGCCGAGATCGGCGCGTCCTTCGATCTGCCGGTGAAAACCTACTCGTCGGGGATGCGCTCGCGGCTGATGTTCGGGCTGGCGATGGCCTTCGACTTCGATCTGTACCTGATCGACGAGGTGACGGCGGTGGGCGACGCGGCGTTCCGCAAGAAGAGCGAGGACATGCTGCAAGCACGCCTGAGCCGCGCCAACGTCATCTACACCAGCCACAACATGGGCGAGATCGCGCGGCTGTGCAACGTCGTGGTGCTGCTGCGGCCCGGCGGCTCGGCCACGGTCTACCACGATGTCAAGGAAGGCATCGCCGCCTACCAGCAACCCGCCCCCGTGGCACCACGCGAAGCGGTTCCAGCATGAGCGCACTGCCCCCCCTGTCCCGCCTGTCTCGCCTGAACGCCCTGTGCCTGCGCCACCGGCTGGCGGCCCTGACGATCGGTCTGCCCATGGTGCTCGCCGGGCTGTACTACGGCTTCCTGGCCAGCGACCGCTACGTCAGCACGACGGTGATCACCGTGCGCCGCGCCGGGCATGAAGCCTCCGTGGTCAACGGACTGTCGATGCTGCTGCCGGGCGCGGCGGCAATGTCGCAAGAGGACACGCGCTACCTGCGCGAATACCTGCACTCGCAAGACCTGCTGCTGCGGCTGGACCAGGAGCTGGCCCTGCGCGCGCACTTCGAATCCGCCCACACCGACGTCCTGCACCGCCTCTGGCCCCACGCCAGCCAGGAACAGATGCTGGACTACTGGCGCCGCCGGGTCGAACTCTCGCTGGACGACCTCAGCGGGCTGCTGACGGTGCGCGTCCAGGGCTTCGACGCCGAGCACGCCCAGCGGATCAACCGGGCGCTGCTGCGCGAGGCCGAGAGCTTCGTCAACGACATCTCGCACCGCATCTCGGACGAGCAGCTCGCCTTCGCCAAGGGCGAGCTGGGCCGCGCCGAAGAGCAGCTCACCACCGCACAGCGCAGCCTCATCGACTTCCAGACCCGCCACCGCACCCTCGACCCGCAAGCCGACGCCCAGGCCACCGGCCAGCGTGCCGCCGAGTTGCGTGGCCGGCTGACCAAGCTGGAGGCCGAGCTGTCCACCAAGCGGGCGTTCCTGCACGACGACGCGCCGGACATCGTCACGCTGCGGGCCGAGGTGGCCGCCGTCGAGCAGCAAATCGGCCGCGAAACCCGCAGTGCCACCGCCACGCCCGGCGGTGGCGAGGCGCTCAACCGCCTGGCCCTGACGTTCCACGACATCAAGACCCGCGCCGCACTGGCCGACGGCACCTACCGCAGCGCGCTGGCCACCGTGGAAGCCACCCGCATCGAGGCCAGCCGCAAGGTCAAGAGCCTGGTCGTCATCGAGCCGCCGACCCGGCCCGAGACGGCCGAGTACCCGCGCCGGCTGTATGAGCTTTCGACGCTGCTGCTGCTGTGCCTGGCCGTGTTCACGATCGCACACCTGGGTGTGGCCACCGTGCGCGAACACCAGGATTGAGACCGCCACCGGACCCCACGATGAAACTGCTCACGACCTTCGTTCTGTGCGGCCTCGGGCTGCTGGGCCACACCAGCGCGAGCGGCGCTGCCCCCGCTGCGGCCACGGCAGCGGCTGCAGCCGCCGTGGCAGAACACCTGGCAACCGCCGCCACGGCCACCGCCACCGCCGCCACCCCGGTATTCGGTGCGCAGATGTTCAGCGGCCGCTTCGGCGGCCAGTCCTTCACCGGCTTCAACCCGGACTACCAGATCGCCGTCGGCGACCGGATCAGCGTGCGCCTGTGGGGCGCGTTCGCGATGGAGCTGACACAGGGCGTCGATGCCCAGGGCAACATCTTCCTGCACAACCTCGGCCCGATCCGGGTCCAGGGCGTGCGCAACGGCGAGCTGAACGCGCAAGTGCAGGCCCATGTCAAGCGTGTCTTCCGCGCCAACGTCAGCAGCTACGCCAGCCTCGACACCGCACAGCCCGTGAAAATCTATGTCACCGGCTACGTGAAGCATCCGGGCCTCTACAACGGGGTGTCATCGAACTCGGTGCTGCACTACCTCGACCAGGCCGGCGGCATCGACGCCGAGCGCGGCAGCTACCTGCAGGTCGATGTCCTGCGCGCCGGGCGGCTGCGCACCCGCTTCAACCTCTACCGCTTCCTCACCGACGGCCAGATCGAGCACATCCAGTTCCAGGACGGCGACACCGTCGTCGCCCACCCGCGCCAGCACGCCGTCAAGGTCAGCGGTGAAGCGTTCAATCCCTTCGTGTTCGAGCTGGAGCAAGCCAGCGTCCCGGCCAGCGAGCTGATCGCCCTGGCCCGCCCCAAACCCGGCGCCACCCACCTGAGCATCGTGCGCAAGCTCGGGGCGACCAGCCGCAGCGAATACCACGCGCTGGCCGACACCGCCGATGTCCGCATCGCGGATGGCGATGAAGTCACCTTCACCTCGGACAAATCCCCCGGCACGATCCTGGTCCGCATCGAAGGCGCCCACCAGAGCGAGCGCACGCAAGTCCTGCCCTACGGCGCGACGCTGGGCGATGCGCTGGCACGTGTGCGGCCCTTGCCACAGGCCAACCTGGCGGCACTGCAACTCTTTCGCCGCTCGGTGGCCACGCGCCAGCGCGAATCGCTGGAGACCTCGCTGCGCAGTCTGGAGACCTATGCCCTCACCGCCCGCAGCGCCACCAGCGAGGAAGCCGCCCTGCGCACCCGCGAGGCCGACCTGATCCTGAAGTTCATCGAGCGGGCTGGCGCCGTGCAGCCACGCGGGCAGGTGGTGCTGGACCAGTCCGACACCAGCCGCGCCACCACGCTCGAAGACGGCGACACCATCCGCATCCCCGAGCGCAGCAGCCTCGTGCTGGTCAGCGGCGAGGTGCTCTTCCCCAACGCCGTGGTCCACGACGCCAAGGCCCGTGTCACCGACTACGTCCAGAAGGTCGGCGGATTCAACCAGGGCGCCGACCAGTCGCGGCTCATCGTCCTGCACCAGGACGGCAGTGCCACCACCGCAGCCGAGTCTGCAGGCGTTCAACCTGGCGATGAAATCATGGTGCTGCCCAAGATCGACACCAAGCGCATCGAGATCACCCGCGGCATCACGCAAATCATCTACCAGATCGCCGTGGCCGCCAAAGTGCTGCTGGCGCTCTGAGTCCCGAGCCACTTTCCTGCGGAGTCCCCGACGCATGGCGCCCCCTGACACGCTGCAAGCCCTCGGGCTGCGACAACTGCGCGACATCGAACTGACCGGCGACAGCCGCTGGCCCATGCGGGCGGTGGGCGACGATCCGCAACTGCGTTTCGCCGCACCGCCGCACCGGGGGGCGTTCCGCGTCACGGTATTGGTCGAGTCCGAGGATGGCCTGGCCACACCGGCGGTCTACCTCAACACGGGCAGCGGGTTCGCCGATGCGCTGAGCGTGCCGCTGCGGCGGCTGGCGGACGGCACCTGGCAGGGCGAATGCCACACCGTGCAGCCCTGCCTGGCCTGGCGGCTCGACCCGCTGGACCGGCCGGGGCGCTTTTGCGTGTCGGCACTGCAGATCGAGCCGCTGTGGACCAATCCGCACCGACCGCTGCCGGTCTGGCTGGGGCGGGCGGGGCAGCGCATGGCGGCGGCCGTGCAACGCCTGCGTCTGCAGCATGACCGCGACGATCTCCAGCCAGCGCATGACCTCGCCTGTCCCGACGCTCCACAGGCCCCGCAAGCCACCCATTGCGCGCAACACCGCTACCTCGCCACCGGCCCGGACCCGCAACTGCGGCTGGCCCACCCGGTGGCAGCCGGCTGGTACATGCTGGAGGTGACGCTGCGGCTGCCGGCGGCGCGGGCGGTGGCGCGGCTCTACTTCGACGATGGCACGGCCGGCGACGCCGAGGCCCGCTCGGCCGGTCTGCCGCTGCGCTCGGAGGTGCTGGCCAAGCGGCTGGTGCGGCTGCAGGGCGATGCGCGGGTGCGCTTCGATCCGATGGCCGCTGCCGGGGCGTTCGAAGTCCTGCATTTCCGGCTGGCGCGCGTCGCCGAAACCTTCGCGCACCAGCGGATGCGCGACAAGCTGCGCACCCACCACCCCCGCTACCGCAGTGCAACACCACCCGATGCCGCCGATCTGGAGGTGCTCTGGGACGACTACACGGCGCTGTTCGAGTCCCGTGGTGCCGAGCTGGTGCAGTACGCCGACTGGATCCGCGGGATCGAACTCCCCGCCCTGCCCTCGGCCGACACCCAGCGCCAGCGCATCGGCACCTGGGCCTGGCGGCCCACCGTCTCGCTGGTCATGCCGACGTACAACGCCAACGAGGCGCATCTGCTGGCCTGCATCGAGAGCGTCCAGGCCCAGACCTACCCGCACTGGACGCTGTGCATCGCCGACGACGGCTCGACCCGGTCGGGCGTGCGCCAGTGGCTGGCCACGCAGGCCGCCGCGGAGCCGCGCATCCGGCTGGCACTGCGCGAACACAACGGCCACATCTGCGCCGCCAGCAACACCGCGCTCGCGCTGGCGACGGGCGAGTTCATCGCGCTGCTCGACCACGACGACATGCTGGCGCCGCACGCCCTCTTCGCGGTCGCCGAAGCCCTGCAGGCCCGCCCGAGCGCGCAACTGCTCTACTCGGACGAAGACAAGCTCGACGAGACCGGCACCCGCTGCAGCCCCTACCTCAAGCCCGGCTGGTCACCCGATCTGCTGTATTCGCAGAACTGCTTCTCGCACCTGGGCGTCTTCCGACGCGCGCTGGTGGAGGCGGTCGGGGGATTCCGGGTCGGCTACGAAGGCAGCCAGGACCACGACCTGGTGCTGCGCTGCGCCGCCCGCGTCGGCGATCCGCAGGACATCGTCCACCTGCCGCAGGTGCTCTACCACTGGCGCATGTCCGAAGGTTCCACGGCCAGCGGCCACGCCCGCAAGGACTACGCGAGCGACGCCGGCCGGCGCGCCTTGCAAGACCATTTCGACACTTGCCACCCTGGCGTGGAGGTCAGCGTGGTCGCGCCGGGCCTCTACCGCCACCGCTGGCCCCTGCCGGCCGACCCACCGCTGGTGAGCCTCATCGTCCCGACACGCGATGGCCACGACCTGCTGCGCACCTGCATCGACTCCATCGTGCAGCGCAGCACCTACCCGCGCTACGAGCTGCTGGTGGTGGACAACCAGTCGAGCTGCCCGCGCACGCTGGCCTACCTGGCCGCGCTGGACGCCGGGACCGAAGCGGCCGGCCGCGCCCGCGTGCTGCGCTGGGACCATCCCTTCAACTACTCGGCGATCAACAACTTCGCCGCCGCACAGGCCCGTGGCAGCGTGCTGGGCCTTGTCAACAACGACATCGAGGTCATCAGCGCGGACTGGCTGGAGGAGCTGGTCAGCCACGCGCTGCGCCCGGACATCGGTTGCGTCGGCGCCAAGCTGTACTACCCGGACGACACGGTGCAGCACGCCGGCGTGGTGCTGGGCGTGGGCGGGGTGGCCAACCACGCCCTGCGCGGCGCGGCGCGCGCGTCGCCCGGCTACTTCGGCCGGCTGTGGTCGCTCTACAACCCGAGCGCGGTGACGGGCGCCGTGCTGGTGGTGCGCAAGGCCCTGTTCGACGCGGTCGGCGGACTCGATGCCGAGGGCCTGCCGGTGGCGTTCAACGATGTCGATTTCTGCCTGAAGACGATGGCCGCCGGCTACCGGTCGGTGTGGACCCCGCACGCGGAGCTGTACCACCACGAATCCGTCAGCCGCGGTGCGGACACCACCCCGGCCAAGCGCGCGCGCTTCCTCGGCGAGGTGGCCGTGATGCAGCAACGCTGGTCGCACTGGCTGCAGGACGACCCCCACTACCACCCCCGGCTCACCCGCCTGCACGAACACTACAGCCTCGCCAGCACCACCGAAATCCTCCCACCCGCGACACACCGATGACCCTGCTGCCCCCACCGCGCATCGCCCTGGCCGCGATCTTCCGCAACGAGCATCCCTATGTGCTGGAGTGGATCGCCCACCACCGGGCGCTGGGGGTGGAGCGGTTCTACATTGCCGACAACATCAGTGATGACGGCACGTCCGAGCTGCTCCAGGCGCTGCACGACCTGGGGGTGATCCGGCGCATCGCGTTTGCGTCCACGCCCGGCCAGGCGCCGCAATTGCCGGCCTACGCCGAGCTGCTGGGCACACACGCCCGCGACGAGGACTGGATCGCCGTGATCGACGCCGACGAGTTCACCGTGCCGACCGGCGGCGCGCGCAGCCTCGCCGAGGTGCTCGCCCCGCTGGCGGCGCAGGAGGACATCGGCGCGGTCGTGCTGAACTGGGCCATCCACGGATCGGCCTGGCTGCGCAACCACAGCGCGGGACTCGTTTGCGAACGGTTCACGCGCCGGGCGCACCAGGAGTTCGGGGCCAACCACCACTACAAGACGGTGTTGCGCCGGGCGGCGTTTGCGGCAGTTCACAGCAATCCGCACCACTTCGTGCTGCAGCCGGGCTGGCGCTGTGTCCACACGGATGGCAGCGAGGTCACTCCCCATGCGCGACATGGGCTGGGCCTCAGCGAGCGGGTGGTCTGGCAAGGGCTGCGGCTGAACCACTACATCGTCAAGTCGCGCGAGGAGTTCGAGACACGCAAGGCCCGCAACGGGAGCGCAGCGACCGTCGGGCGGGTAAAGGGGACCGCCTATTTCGAGGCCCATGACCGCAACGACACCGGCGACCGTCTGCCACCGTGGCTGCTGCAGGCGACCCGGCTGGGCATGGCGGCACTGGTCCGTGCCCTGGCCGACGCGGGCCACGCGGTGCCCGAGCCGAACACCGAAGCGCCAACGTATGCCGCTCCGTTCCACGGGGTGCAGGGCCACATCGACCGCATCGAGTGGCGGGACGGCCGCCTGTGCCTGCGCGGCTGGGCGATGCACGAAAGCGGCGCCGCCGCTGACCGGCTGCATGTCCAGGTGGGCGCGCACCGCTGGGAGATCGCCGCCATCGACCGCTGTCCCCGGCCTGACCTGAAACAGCACTTCCCCATGGCCGCGGAACACTGCGGATTCCAGCTCAATCTGAGCGATTGCAATTTTCCGGATCGGGCAAGCTGGGTGCAGATCCAAGGCGCCATGGCGGGCCAGGCACCGGGTGGCGTCTTTGCCGTTCCCGACCAGGCCCTGGTCCGACCGGATGCCACAGCGCCTTGCACCATCGCCGCACAAGAGGAAACGCAGTGAAATTGTTCACCTCCAAGCCCGAACCTGTCGCAGAACCGACGATCGACATCCAGACCCGACCCGCCCGCTTTGCCGCCGGGGACATCGGTGCCATCGGACAGGTCAAGGTCGATCTCGCCTACACCCTGGGCACGGTGCTGGTGGTGGCCGGCTGGCGCTCCGCCCCGGTGGAGCTGGCGCTGTTCAGCCAGGGCACGCCCTTGAAGACACGCACCGTGTCGGTCACGCGCACGGATGTGGCCGCCCACCTGAAATTGCAGGATCCGGACGACCTCGGTTTCGTGCTGATCGCCGAGCGGATCGGTGAAGGCGGGGACAGCACGGCCCACATCACCTTCGCCTGGCGCGGCACCGGCAACACCTTCCAGCACGCCAGCCTCACGCCCGTGGCGGCCCCCGAGGAGTTCTCGGCAGCCGACCAGGGCGCACTCGGCACGGCGGTGGCGCTGTGTACGCACCAGTGTGCGCGCTACTCGCCCCAGTGGCAGGCCATGGTGGCCCGGGCAACCCCCGCCACCGGCCCGTGCCCGAACGCCGCGGGCTATCTGGAAGGGGCGTTCGCCTGCAAGCAGACGAATTCCGCCGTCGTCTTCGGCTGGGTGCTGCACGACCCGGACGCACCCATCTGGCTGGAGGACGACGAGGGCCACATCACCCCGCTCGACGGGGCTTTTCGCCGCTACCGCCAGGACGTGATCGACGCGGTGGGCGCCGCGTTCCCCCACGCGATCCAGCTCGACACCGGCTTCATCGCCCCGGCACACCAGTTCAAGGTCAACACCCGCGTCCGCCTGAAAACCGTGTCCGAGGCCGGCGTCCACACCATCAGCGAGACCTTGTGCGCCGAGCTGTCGGTCGATCCCCGCCAGGCCGCCCGCCAGCTTTTCAGCCTGTATGCCCCGATCCAGGATCTGCACCAGCGCATCGCGCAGATCGACGAGCCCCTGCTCAGCCCGATCATCGCCCTGAGCCAGCAACGCTGGAAACACCTGCCGGAGCGCGTCAAGCACCTCGGGCAGGCCGTGGCGCAGCCGCGGGCGAGCATCATCGTGCCGCTCTATGGCCGCACCGATTTCGTCGAGCACCAGTTGGTCGAGTTCGCCCGCGATCCCTGGATACGCGAACACGCCGAGCTGGTCTACGTCCTCGACGATCCGAAGCTGGTCGATTCCTTCAGCCAGCAGGCCGAGTCGCTGCACCGGCTCTACCAGCAGCCCTTCACCTGGGTCTGGGGCAACGTCAACCGCGGCTTCTCCGGCGCCAACAACCTCGGCGCGGCCCATGCCCGCGGCGAGCACCTGGTCTTTCTCAACAGCGACGCCTTCCCGCAGCAGCCGGGCTGGCTGCCGGCGCTCATGGACGTGCTGGACCAGCACCCGGACATCGGCGCCGTCGGTCCCCGCCTGGTCTTCGGGCATGGCGCGATCCAGCACGCCGGCATGGCGTTCGTGCGCCGGGACGAACTCGGCATCTGGATCAACCACCACCCGCACATGGGCCTGGACCCCAGCCTCGACCCCTGCACGGCGCTCACGCGGGTGCCGGCCATCACCGGCGCGTGCCTGGTGCTGCGGCGCCGCGACTTCGACCGCGTGGGCGGCTGGGACACCGGCTACCTGATCGGCGATTTCGAGGACTCGGACCTGTGCCTGAAGCTGCGCGCCCAGGGCCAGCACATCGCCTACCTGCCCACCGTGCAGCTCACGCACCTGGAGCGGCAGTCCTTCAAGCTGCTGGGCGAGGACGAGTTCCGCACCCGCGTCGTGGTCTACAACGCCGTGCGCCACCAGAACCGCTGGGGTGCCGTGATCGCCTCCACCTCGGCCGCCAACACCCGCACCAGCACCCCCGCCTGACCCCATGAGCACACCCCAACGCATCCTCGTCATGGCCCACGCCCACCCGGACTTCAGCCTGGGCGGGGGCGAACTCGCGGCCTACCAGCTCTTCCAGGCCTACCGGCAGCAGCCGGACGTGGAGGCCGCCTGGTTCCTGGGCCGTGCCGACCGGGGCCGGGGCGCATCCGGCGCGATCACCCTGCGCAGGCCGAACGAATACCTCTGGGAGCAAGGCGTCCACGACTGGCACCTGATGAAGGCCGCCCACCAGGACTCGCTCACCACCTGGTTTGCCGATCTGGTCCGCGCACTCCGACCCACCGTGGTCCACACCCACCACTACGCCCACCTGGGACTCGAATACCTGCGCGTCATCAAGCAAGTCGATCCGTCGATCCGCATCGTCCTGACGCTGCACGAATACATGGCGATCTGCAGCAACAACGGCCAGATGGTCAAGGCGGGCAGCAGCAAACTCTGCAGCCGCGAGAGTTTCGACGAGTGCAGCAAGTGCTTTCCGGACAAGACCCCCGAGGATTTCTGGCTGCGCAAGCACTATTTCCAGCGCCACTTCGAGTTCGTCGATCAGTTCATCGCACCGTCCGCATTCCTGCGGCAGCGTTACATCGACTGGGGGCTGGATCCGGAGCAGATCGTCGTGATCGAAAACGGCCAAGCCGACGAGGCACCGCTGCCGCCGCGGCCGCTGAAGGACGGCGAAACCCGCAACCGTTTTGCTTTCTTCGGCCAGATCAATCCGTTCAAGGGACTCGACGTCGTGCTCGAAGCCCTGACCGAGATGTCGGCGCTGGAGCGCAAGCGCATCGTGCTGGAAGTCCACGGCGCCAACCTCGAATGGCAACCCCAGGAGTTCCAGGACAAGATCGAGAAGCTGCGCGCGCCGCTGGTCAGGCAAGGCGTGGTGCAGTGGGTCGGCCCTTACCAGCCCGACGAATTGCGCGCGCGCATGGCCGCGGTGGACTGGGTGGTCGTGCCGTCGATCTGGTGGGAAAACTCGCCCATGGTGATCCAGGAGGCGATGGTGCATGGCCGGCCGCTGCTGGTGTCGGACATCGGGGGGATGCGCGAAAAGGTGCGTGACGGGGTGACGGGGTTCCATGTGCCGCCCAGAAACCCGGCGATGTGGGCACAGCGGATGAAACAGGCCGCACAGACCCCCACCGACCAGTGGGAGAAGCTGCGCACCCAGACGGCCCGCCCGATCGTGCATGCGGCCTGCGCACGCGCGCACCTCGACCTGCTGGCCGAGCCGCAGGCCGAGCCGCAGGCCGTGGCGCAGATGGCGCAAATGGCGTAATCCTTGACCACACGGAGCCACCGCATGGGTTCAGCCGACGCCAATTCCCTCCGCGAACACTGCCTCGGCCCGCTGGCCGGGACGGCAGGCTATTCCTTCCCGGACCTTGATTTGCTCGAATGCCTGTCCGGTGACGAGATCAGGACACGCCCCGACAAGCTCTCGGTCTCGGGCAACCTGCAAGGCAATCGGGTCTACCTGGCCCGCCAGCCACTGTGTCCGCACCCCATTCACCTGGTGTTCCACGGCAACGCCACCGGCAACACCCTCATCGTGGGGGCGCATTCGGAGCTGTTCGGTGCCATCAATGTCCACGGCCATGACAAC
The DNA here is from genome assembly GCF_013299175.1 of Sphaerotilus sp. GTDB lineage: Bacteria > Pseudomonadota > Gammaproteobacteria > Burkholderiales > Burkholderiaceae_C > Sphaerotilus. The sequence goes on along the minus strand of NZ_JAAFKF010000057.1, from coordinate 11,619 downwards.
ACGATCGCCATCGGGGAAGACATTCGCCAGTGGTCCATGGTCAACGTGCGTCTGTGGAGCAGCCGGCAGGCCCTGTTCTGGGGTGCCGGCACCACGTCCAACGGCTGCGAGGTGGTCATGCAGGGCGATGGATCGCGCGTCACCGTCGGCGACGACTGCATGTTCGCCAACAACATCTGCGTGCGCAATTCCGACATGCACCCGATGGTCGATCTGCGCTCGGGCAAATGCATCAACCCGCCAGCGGATGTCCGGATCGAGCCGCACGTCTGGGTGGGCCAGGACGCGCTGATCCTGAAGGGCGTCACCGTCGGGCGCGGCGCCATCATCGGCGCCAAGTCGCTGGTGAACCGCTCCGTGCAGCCCTATTCGCTGGCCGCCGGCGCCCCGGCCCGGCTGGCCCGTGCCAACGTCAGTTGGGATCGACCGGAATTTCCACGCGCGGAAGTGGTGCAGGCCCTGGCGCAGGATTGCTTCCGGTTCGGCCCTGCATGAACGGAATGCCGCCCATGCCCTCCCATCCCTCGCCCGCACCGGACCAGCGTGCCTTGCAGACCTTGCTGCCCGCGCTGGGCTATTTCGGCGCGACACACAGCGATTGTCTCGACCTCCAGTGGACGGGCACGGTGCGGGGCATGCGCGCCACCATCCCGGAGGATGGCGGCCCGCACATCCTGAATCTGACGGGCCTGGAGCTGCATGGCCGCGACGGCTGCAACGCCCTGGATCCGGATCTGGATCTGTGCGGTGTGGAAACCACCCAGAGTTCCGTGTACGAAGACGATCCGCGGTTCGGCCCTGGCCACTTGCTGCGCGGGGGTGACATTCACACCCAGTCGGAGAGTTCGCCGTGGTGGCAAGCCACCTGGCCACAGGAAACCCAGATCACGCGGATACGCCTGTTCAACCGCGGGGATCACTGGGGCATCCGGGCCAGAACCCTGTGCATCGAACTCCTCGTCGGCGATCGGTGGCAGCAGGTCCATTGCCCCGGCAGTGGCGAGCAACTGCTCGGCACGCTGCAGGCGTGCAGCGCGGTCACGGGGTCCATCTGTCTGGACGCGGACCCCCGGCGCACCAGGGATACCCTGCTGGAGCAGTTGGCCGACAAGCTGCTCTGCGCCGACACGGCACTCCACAGCGTCGCGTGGAGACGCATCCTCCCGCTGGTGGACATCTGGAGCCCCCACGCACTCACGGACCCTGAAACCACGGTACTGGCTGCGTGGATGACACAGGACAGTGGATTGCACCTGCTGTTGCCGATCGCCAAGAAACTCCGCACCCCCCAGGCCATCCTGCAACTGCAAGACCGCATCAACGCCGTCGCGCAGGTGCATCAACTGGGCCACTACGTCATCACGCGGCACGGCATCCACCACTCCTACCTGGTGCAGCACAAGGCGCTGTTTCTGGCTGGCGCGGAAAAGCTCATCCAGACCCTGCAAGCCCTGCAATACCAGCCCATGCTCGCCTACGGCACCTTGCTGGGCGCCGTGCGCGACCAGTCGCTGATTCCCCACGATGACGACATGGACCTGATGCTGGTGAGCCGCGCAACGGACAGGTCCGCGGTCGAACGCGAGATGACCGCATTGGCAGAACAACTGCGCGCCACGGGCTACCGGGTGGTCCAGTTGCTGCCGGAATCTCTCAACATGCGCGTCGGCGACCCCAGCCTCGGCGTGGAGTTCGATCTCTTCCCGTGCTGGCGTGGCCACGGCGACACCCTCTTTCTCCACATGGAGAAAATGCACATCCGCACCATTCCCGAGCACATCGTTCACCCGCCCGCCACCGTCACCTTGCATGGCAGAACCCTGCCGGCTCCGGCCGACCCGCCCGCCTTCCTGACCGAGCGGTACGGGCCTGCGTGGACCACCCCGAACCAGTTCTTCGAATGGCCCTGGCCCCTGTCGGCAACCCCTTGAACGAGGACACCATGACCACCGTCATCACCTATGGCACGTTCGACCTCTTCCATGTCGGCCATGTGCGCCTGCTCAAGCGCCTGCGGGAACTCGGCGACCGCCTGGTGGTGGGCTGCTCCACCGACGAATTCAACGCTGTCAAGGGCAAGCAGGCTGTCCTGAACCATGCGCAGCGGGTCGAGGTGCTGCAGTCCTGCCGCTACGTCGATGCCGTGTTTCCGGAACACCACTGGGACCAGAAGCGCGCCGACATCCTGCGGGAGCGGGCCGACATCTTCTCCATGGGCGACGACTGGCTGGGCAAGTTCGACCACCTGGAGGACGTGTGCCGCGTGGTCTACCTGACGCGCACCGAGCACATCTCCACCACCGACATCCGCCACTTCGTCCAGGTTGCGCGGCAGGACGAGGTCCGCCGCGCCAAGGCGGCCGCCCAGCACCTCGTGGACATGATCGGCAAGATGGAAGGCACCGCCGAGTTCGAGGGCACTCAGCCGATCGGCGTGCTGAAGATGGTTTCTGCCGCCTGAACCGGCTCCGGAGTCCGGGCCCAGGCCACCAGCGCCTCGGCCCAGTCCGCCGGCTGCAGGACGAGCAGCCGGCGCTCCGCCAGTGACTCGGGCGTGTCGTGGTACGGAGCCTGCTGCGCGCACAAGGCCCGCGCCCCGCAGCGCGCGATGTCGAACAGCTTCGTCGGCGACCGCCCGGCATTGAAGCGCCCCGGCAACAGCGGCGCCAGCCCGATGTGCCCCCGCATCGACCGGCAGTGGCTCAGGTAGTTCGCCCAGCCCATCGGATGCAGCACCCGCGTGCGCGGCAAATCCCGGAACAACCGATTCACCTCGTGGTCGCCGATCACCTCGAACTGCGCCAGCGGACACGCCACCAGCACTTCCGCAATCACCGGCCGCAACCAACGCATCTCGTCGATGTGGACCGCCGTGCCGTGGTAGAAAATCTGCACCGGCTCGCCCGGCACCGGCCGGATTGGCACCCGCCCCGCATCCTCGGCCAGCGGCAACGGCGGCATGGGCTGCATGCCCAGGTCCGCGTGGCGCTCGCACAGTGGCGCGGTTGACCCCCAATACGCGGTGACCAGCTCCGCCAGCGACCGGTGCATGCGCCCGCAGTAGCGTTGCAGCTTCTGCCGATACGGCGCCGGCAGCCCGTCCCACGCCTGCGGATCCAGCAACTCGTCGTCCATGAAATAGACGATGCCCGCCAACTGCGGCTGGTGCCGCCGCAGCGCCTCGGCCCACGCCGGATTCAGGTACCGAACGATGACGACCCGCGTTCCCGGCTGCAGATCGTCCGGCACCGGGGCCTCCCGGTCCAGATCCCGGTAACGCACCGGACACCCGCTGGCCTGCGCGCGCGGACGGATGTAGTAGTCGGTCGAGGGATTCGCCCCCTGCTGCAGCACCAGCCAGCGCAGCACCGGCTCGGTGGGCGCCACGGGTCGGCGGATCGGGCGCCAGCGGTCAAACAAGGTCATGGGCAGGTCGGAAGATCGCCAGTCGGGAGAATGGGGGCAAACGCCAAGATGGCCGTGCCGCGTACCGACTTTTCCGGGCTTTGCCGCTGCCGGTGTGGCCGACCATCGGACGATGCTACTCGACTGGCTCCGTACCCCTTCCGCCGGCCAACTGAACGACCGCCGTCCCCGCATGGCCCTCGTCACCCGCGGTCTGCAGCGCGTTCCGACCCTGCCGGCGCTGCTGCCCGAATGGGTCTTGCAGGCGGGCACGGACTCCAGCGCCAGCGCCGTCCTCGCCTGGGGCCACAAACCCAGCGCCCGCACCGCCGAACAGTTCGCCCAGCGCCACGGCCTGCCCCTGCTGCGTGCCGAAGACGGCTTCCTGCGCTCCACGGCACTCGGCCACCGCAGCCCGCCGCTGTCGATCGTGCTCGACGACCAGGGCATCTACTACGACGCCGCGCAGCCCTCCCGCCTGGAGAGCCTGATCGCCACCCCGCTCGGCGCCGCGCAGCTCGAACGCGGCGCCCGCCTGCGCACCGCCTGGGCCGCCGCCCGCGTCTCCAAGTACAACCACGCCCACGATGGCCTGCCCGACGCGCTGCTCCGCCAGGCGGCCACCGACCCGCCCGTGCTCGTCATCGACCAGACCGCCGGCGACGCCTCGATCACGGGCGCCGGTGCCAGCCCCGCGCACTTCCGCTGGATGCTGCAAGCCGCGCTGGACGAACACCCGGACGCCCCTGTCTGGCTCAAGGTCCACCCGGACGTGATTGCCGGCCACAAGCAAGGCCATTTCACCGAACTCACGCCCGCGGAAGCCACCCGCGTCACGCTGATCGCCGACGACATCCACCCACCCGCCCTGTTCGACGTGTGCCGCGCGGTCTACACCGTCAGCTCGCAGATGGGGTTCGAGGCGCTGCTGCATGGCCGCTCCGTGCGCTGCTTCGGTCTGCCGTTCTACGCCGGCTGGGGCCTCACCGCCGACCACCTCAGCGCCCCCGCCCGCCGCCGCGCCGCCAATCCCGGCATCGCCGCGCTGACCCACGCGGCGCTGATCGCCTATCCGCGCTGCCTCGATCCCGAAACCGGTCGCCTGTGCGAGCCGGAGCGGCTGCTCGCCCACCTCGCCTTGCAGCGCCAGCAACGCGCCGCCTGCCCCTCGCCGGTGCAGGTGCTGGGCTTTTCGCGCTGGAAACGCCCGATTGCACGCGCCTTCCTGCAAGGCAGCGCCGACATCGAGTTCCTGCGCCGAGAGCGGCAGTTGGAGCCGTCCACCGCCGTGGCCGTGTGGGGCCGCCGACCGGCACCCGCGTTGGCCACCGGCCCGGTGCTGCGCATCGAGGACGGCTTCCTGCGCTCGGTGGGCCTGGGGGCCGACCTGACGCAGCCGCTGTCCTGGGTGATCGACGACCTGGGCATCTACTTCGACGCCACCCGCCCGAGCCGCCTCGAACACCTCCTGCGTCACCACGATTTCGACGACGCGCTGTGCGACCGCGCCCACGCCCTGCGCACCGCCATCGTCAACGCCGGGCTGACCAAGTACAACGTCGGGTGTGCGCCGTGGCAACGGCCGGTCGGCGCCCGGCGCGTCGTGCTGGTGCCCGGCCAGGTCGAGACCGATGCCTCGATCCAGTGGGGGGCGGCCGACATCCGCACCAACGCCGCCTTGCTGCAGGCGGTGCGGGCTGCCGAGCCGGATGCCTGGGTGGTCTACAAGCCCCACCCCGATGTCGTGGCCGGCCTGCGCCAGACCGACCGCCCGTGGCAGGCCGAATGCGACCGGCTGCGCCTCCACTGCGACGAGATCGTCACCGACGTGCCCATGCACACGCTGCTGGGTGCCGTGGATGCCGTCCACACGCTGACCTCGCTGACCGGCTTCGAGGCGCTGCTGCGCGAGCGGCCGGTCACGACCTGGGGCATGCCCTTCTACGCCGGCTGGGGCCTGACCGATGACCGCGCCCCGGCCGACCACCCTGCCCGCGCCCGCCGCAAGCGCCGGCTGGAGCTTGACGCGCTGGTCGCCGCGACGCTGATCCTCTATCCGACCTACCTCAGCCGCCATTCCGGCGCGTACACCACGCCCGAACAGGCGCTGGTCGAGCTGCGCGAATGGCAGCGGCTGGGCGGGCCGCCCGAGTCGCTGGCGGGGCGCGTCTGGCGGCAGCTCAAGCGCCGCGCGCTGCACACCCTGGCGCACTGCCGCCACCGCTGACCCCGCGCCCATGCCCACCACCGAACCCGCCCAGCCACCCAGTCCATCCAGCCCACCCTGGCCGACCGCCTTCCGCGCCCTGGTCGAGCGGCGCCACACCTTGATCCTCCAAGGGCCGATGGGCAGGTTCTTCAGCGATCTGGCCACCTTGCTGCTCCAGCAGGGACAGCACGTCACCAAAGTCCATTTCAACGGCGGCGACCAGCTCTTCTGGCGCCACCCCGGCGCGCTGCGCTTCACCGACCGACCGGAGGCGCTCGGACCCTGGCTGCGGGCGCTGATGCAACGCCAGCGCATCGACGCCGTGGTGCTGTTCGGCCAGATGCGCCCGGTCCACTGCGTGGCGCGGGCGGTGGCCGGAGAACTTGGCGTGGGCATCTTCGTGTTCGAGGAAGGCTATCTGCGGCCCCACTACGTCACCATCGAACGCCGTGGCGTCAACGCCCTGTCGCGACTGCCCCGCACGGCCAGCTTCTACGCCGAACGCCCCCAGCCGCGCCCCCCGACGCCGCAGCCCACCACCCAGAACATCCGGCGAACCGCCCTGATCGCCGCCGCCTACGGCATCGCCAGCGTGGTGATGCGGCCGTGCTACCCGCACCAGCAGCACCACCGCTCGCTCCACCCCATTGCCGAGCCGCTGCGCTGGGCCAGAAGCTTCCTGCGCCACCTGCACTACCGGGTGAGCGAGCACGGCCTGGACACGCGGCTCACCAGCCCCGCGCTGAGCAAACGCTGGTTCCTCGTGCCGCTGCAGGTGCAGTCAGACAGCCAGATCGTCCACCACTCGCCCTACACCAGCATCGAGGCGTTCATCACCGACGTGATGGACTCGTTCGCCGAACACGCCCCCGACGAGACCGGTCTGGTCATCAAGCACCACCCGATGGACCGCGCCTACAGCGACTACCGGCGCCACATCGCGCAGGAAGCCCGGCGGCTGCAGATTGCCCACCGGGTGGTCTATCTGCACGACCAGCACCTGCCCACGCTGCTCGACCACGCACGCGGGGTCATCACCATCAACAGCACCGTCGGGCTGCAGGCGCTGCACCACGGCGCGCCCGTCATCACCCTGGGCGAGTCGGTCTACAGCGTGCCGGGACTCGTCCACAGTGGCCCGCTGGCGGCGTTCTGGCGTGATCCGGGCGAGGTGGACCACGCGCTGTACGTGCGTTTCCGGCGCCACCTGATCGCGCACACGCAACTCAACGCCAGTTTTTATGCCCAGGCACCGGCCCTGCAAACCCGTCCCACCCACCCGCACCACCCCGTTCGAACGACCCGGCACGCCGATCTGACCACCGAGCGGCCAGTGGTCACGCACCGCCGCGCAGCAGGTACCTGAGCACGACGCGGTAGAGTTCCACCTTCTTCGATGCTTGAAACAGGCTCCGTGCCGCCCCCGATGTCCGCCACAACAACAGCTCCCCGCCCCCTGCCCCAGCCCCGCCACGCCAGCCGCATTCCGCCCCACCTCACCCCGGAACAGGTCGATCGCATCCGTGTGGCGGCCTATCTGCTGCCGCAGGTCGTGCAGCCCGGTGACTACCAGTTGGAGTCCAGCGCACAGTCCGACGCACACCTCGACGCGCTGGGCCTGATCCTGTTGCAGAAGGCGGTGCCCGGCCAGCGCCCCAGCCGCTGGATCGACCCGGCGCTGATGACCGAGGCGCTGCAGCACCTGAACGTGGTCGGCTCGGGCCAGAACGTGCGCGCGCTGATGCTGGAGCGCGCGACGACACTCGACGCGCAAGGCGTGGCCCGCCGCGGCGAACAATGGCTGCGCGAAGCGCGCCAAGGGGTGCAGCTCCACGCCCAGGGCTGGCGCCTGACGGTGACGCACCACCAGCCCGTGCCCGCCCAGGACATCTGGGACTACTTCCGCACCGGCGACAAGCCCGCGCTGATCAAGGCCCTGAGCACGCTGCCCGACTACCCGCACGCCGAGGCGCTCGCCGCCCACCTGGAGCGGCTGGTCAACCGCAGCGCCGAGCTGAACCTGTGGCAGATCGGTTCGCTGCTGCCCGCGCTGCAGTCCGAGTGCGCCACGTCGCAGTCGCTCGACAGCCTGATGGCCGCCTGCACCCGTGCCCAGGACCGCTGGGAACACCGCGTCAACGAGCAGGACACCATCGAGGGCCTGAGCACCGAACTGGCCTTCCAAGGCTACCCCGACAGCTTCCCCCAGACCCGCCGCCTGCAGCGCAAGGTGACGCTGTTCGTCGGCCCGCCCAACAGCGGCAAGACCTGGCAGGCGTTCGAGCGGCTCGCCACCGCCAAGGCCGGCGCCTACCTCGCGCCGCTGCGGCTGCTCGCGCTCGAAGGCCGTGACCGGCTGGCGGCGCGCGGCGTGCCGTGTTCGCTGCGCACGGGCGAGGAAAGCGTGCCGGCCGATGGCGCCCGCGTCGTTTCCAGCACCATCGAGATGGTCGATACCAACAAGCCCATCGAGGTCGCCGTCATCGACGAAGCGCAGATGATCTTCGACCACAGCCGCGGCTGGGCGTGGACACAGGCCATCGTCGCCGTGCCTGCGGAGGAACTGCTCATCATCTGTTCGGACTATGCGGTCGAGGCGCTGCGCAACCTGCTCGGTCTGTGCGGCGAGGAATGCACCGTGCAACGCTTCGAGCGCAAGCAGCACGTCGAGCTGCTGCCCGCCCCGGTGTCGCTGAGTGCGCTGAAGAAAGGCGATGCGGTCGTGGCCTTCAGCCGCCGTGACGTGCTGATGCTGCGCGACCAGGCCGCCGCCAACGGGCAGGTGGTTTCGGTGATCTATGGGGCGCTGCCGCCGGAGGTGCGCCGCCGGGAGGCCGAGCGGTTTGCCACCGGCGAGTCGCATGTGCTGGTCGCGACCGATGCGATCGGCATGGGCCTGAACCTGCCGGTGCGGCGCGTGCTGTTCAGCACCATGACCAAGTTCGACGGCCAGGGCGACCGCCCGCTGACCGAGTCCGAAGTCCACCAGATCGCCGGCCGCGCCGGGCGCTTCGGCATCCACGAGGAAGGCTTCTGCGGCGTGCTGAAGGAAGCCGAGCCGACGGCGCTGCGCACGCTCAAGGCGCTGCTGCCCAAGGTGCCCAAGGCGCCGCGCGACTTCAAGGCGCCAGTCGCGCCGAACTGGTGGCACATCGACACCATCGCCAGCCGGCTGGGCAAGAACCGGCTGCGCGAGGTGCTCGGGGTGTTCGTCGAACAGCTCCAGCTCGACAACGCGCACTTCGCCGTGGCCGAACTCGACCAGATGCTCGACCTCGCCGCCCAGCTCGACCTGGTGGCGGGCAACCTGCCGCTGCGCCAGCGTTTTGTCTATGCACAGGCGCCGGTGGACACGCGCACCGATGCGCAGGTCAAGCAGTTCCTCGAATGGGCCGGCCACCACGCCAAGTCCGGGCAGGCCGGCGCCGCGTGGTTCCTGAACGACGTGGACGAACACAGCCGCCTGGAGCGCATGGAACAGACGCTGCGCACCTGCACGCTGTGGCTGTGGCTGGACCTGCGTTTCCCCGGCATCTACGGGCAGTTGGACGAGGTGGTCGATCTGCGCACCCGGCTGAACGACGGGATCGAGCGACAGCTCAAGGCGAAGAAGCCGCTATGGCAAGCCCGCGGCGGACGCCGCGGTTGACGCTCAGCGCGGCCGGTCGGCCATCGCCTCACCCAGGCGGATCGGCCCGGCCGGCTGCCACGCCGGGTTGAATGCCAGCGCCGGCCCGGCGCTCGGCGCATCCTTGGGGAACAGCATCACCACGGTCGAGCCGAGCAGGAAACGCCCCATCTCCTCGCCCTGCTTCAGCCGGATGTCCTGGTCGGCGTAGGTCCACTCGCGCAGGAACCCCGGCCGCGGCGGGTTCACCAGCCCGTGCCAGACGGTGGCCATGCTGCCCACGATCGTGGCGCCGACCAGCACCAGCACGAACGGCCCCCGCGGCCCCTCGAACACGCACACCACCCGCTCGTTGCGCGCGAACAGGCCCGGCACGCCACGGGCGGTCGTCGGGTTCACCGAAAACAGCTCGCCCGGCACATGGATCATCCGCAGCAGGCGGCCGTCGCAGGGCATGTGGATGCGGTGGTAGTCCCGCGGGCTGAGGTAGAGCGTGGCGAACAGGCCGTCGTCGAACTGCTTGGCAAGCTGCGCATCCCCGCCGACCAGCGCGGTGGTCGAGTAGCGGTGGCCCTTCGCCTGGAAGACCTGGTCGCGCTCGATGCGGCCGAACTGGCTGATCGCACCGTCCACCGGGCAGATCAGCTCGGCACGGGCCAGCGGGCGGGCGCCGGGTTTCAGCGCACGGGTGAAGAAGTCGTTGAAGGACTGGTAGCTGGCGATGTCCGGGTTCAGCGCCTCGGCCATGTTCACGTCGTAGCGGCGCACGAAGCGGCGAATGATGCCGGTGGTGACGGCGCCGCGCTCCTTGCCTGCGACCCAGCCGGCGAACGTGGTCAGGGCCTGCTTGGGGAGGAGGTACTGGGGCAGGACGGCGAGGCGGTCGGACATGGGCGGGCGGGTGGGGGAGCCAGGGAGCGCGGATTGTATCGACGGGCTACCCGCCCCCTGTGTCCACTCATTCCACCAGCACCAGCCCCACCGGCAGCGACTCCCCGAACAGCGCCTGCTCGTCCGCCGCATCGAGCTGCACCACCTCGCGCACCATCGCCGACCAGCTCGGCGCCGCGCCGCAGGCGGCCAACCGCGCCAGCACCTGCGCCCGGCGATCGGGGTCGAGATCGCGCACGCGGTCGCCGGTCATGCGGGCGAGCTGGGCAGCGGCGAAGGCAGCCATGCGGCGGCGTTTCCAGTCGAGGGTAAGCAGCGCATCGGTCCAGCGGGCGGCGACCGCCACCGACACGACACCGTGGCTGCTGCCGTGGAAAGGCTGGCGGGCACCGAGGCGGCCGAGTGCCCACAGCCGCAGCTCGTCGCGCTCGGGCGTGGCGTGGGCGATGGCCGCGCCGTCCGGGGTGAATGGCTGCAGCAGCCAGTCGCCGACCTCGGCCTTGTGCTCGGGCGGGATGCGCTCCAGCGCGGCGCCGAGGCGGACCATGTCGTCGTGGCCGCCCTTGACGAGGCCCGGTGGCTTCGGCGGCAGCGGCGCGCCAGGGTGTTCGGCGGCTTGCAGGTTGTAGCCGAAGTCGTCGAGCAGCCGCAGTTGCGCCGCCTCGGGCAGACCGCCCGCCACGCGCCGCCACAGCGTCCACCACTGCGCGGCGACCTGCGGATCATTGCGGTGTTCGGCGCCGGCCTCGAAGACCGTCCAGACCTGCTCCACGCGCCAGCCATCCAGCGGATCGCCGAAACCGGGACGCAGGCACCAGCCCGCCAGGTTGAGCCACAGCCGTTCGTGGTCCGCGGAACGGCGCCGACCGCGGGCGCGTTGCCACAGCACGTCGAACAGCCGCCGCGCCAGCGGGCGGGACCAGCGGTCGCGGTGGCCGAGCAGGTGGTCGAGCTGCACGCGCAGGCCCTTGATGTCCTTGGGCGACAGCTTCTGCGTCTTGGCGCCGAACACGCGGTCGAGCAGCGCGATCGCCTCGGGCAGACGGGGTGCGAGCTGGGCGTCGGACTGCACGGCGCTCACCATGGTCGCCGTGGCATTGGCATTGGCGCGCAACTGGAATTCGAGCTGCCAGTGCTGCATCGGGTCTTCGACGCTGACGCAGCGCAGGTCGAGCGTGCCGACTTCCGCAAGCGTGGACTCCAGCCGCACGGGGATGTCACGCCGCCCCGCCGTGGCCTCGGTCGGCGGCACGACGGTGGCGATGGGCGGCAGGCGGTGCAGCGTGTCGGCGGCGAGGGTCAGCACCGCGCCGATGGCGGGCGGCGGGCCGGCATCGGTGGTCGAAGTCGCCAGATGGAAGCGCACGGGCTGGCCCAGGCGCAAGGTGAAGGTGCGCTCGGCCAGCGCCAGCACATGGCCCGGCTCGCTGCCCCGCGGCAACAGGCAGACGGCCTGCACCGCTTCGGATCCTTCGTCCAGCAGCAG
>NZ_JAAFKF010000056.1 GCF_013299175.1 Sphaerotilus sp. | reverse complement strand
TCGGGAATGGGGTGGCCTGCTACACCAGCGACGGCGGCGTGGCCCGCGAGTTCGCGCGGCGCATCCAGGTGGGCATGGTCGGCATCAACGTGCCGATCCCGGTGCCGATGGCGTGGCACGGGTTTGGGGGCTGGAAGAAGAGCCTGTTTGGCGACATGCACGCCTATGGGGAAGAGGGCGTGCGGTTCTATACCAAGCAGAAGTCGGTGATGCAGCGGTGGCCGGCGAGTATTGCCAAGGGGGCGGAGTTTGTGATGCCGACGGCGAAGTGAAGTGATCAGTTGACGGTGGCGACGGTGCGTGGTTTCATGGGTATGATCTGTACAATTGTACAAATATGAGCGCCATGGACATCACGGTTGACACTTCAGTTCTGCTCGCGGTCTGCACCAATGAGCCCAGCAAGCCTCGCTTGATCCAGTTGACGGTGGGTCGCCGACTGGTGGCGCCGTCTTCTGTTCATTGGGAAATCGGCAATGCCTTGTCTGCCATGCTCAAGCGTGACCGCATCGCGCTGGAGCAAGCCGAGGCTTGTCTGGCCGCGTATCGGCGCATTCCGCTCAAGCTGGTCGATGTGGACCTGTCGATGGCGGTGGCCTTGTCGGCGAGGTTTCGGATGTACGCCTACGATGCTTATCTGCTGACCTGTGCGATCCAGTTCGGCTCGCCGCTGATCACGCTCGACCGTGGGCTCAGGTCTATCGCCGCTCAACTTGGCATCACTGTGATGGGAGACTGACCATGAAGGTATTCACATTCTCTGAAGCTCGGCAGCAGTTTTCTGCTGTGCTGGACTGCGCGCAGACCGAAGGCAGTGTCCGCGTGACTCGTCGTGACGGACGTGTGTTCGTCATCCAACCGCTGGACAGCACGCTGGCCGCGGCTTCCTCGCCGCTGGATGTGGACGGCGTTGATCTTGGAGTGCGCGGGGACGAACTTGTCGAGTTCATCCGTGAGGGGCGGCGGCAGTGAAAACGGCGAAGTGATGCGCAGGCGGTAGCGCTGGCGAGTGGGTCGGCGCTGACAAGGCGGCCGAGGGGCGTGGGCTCCTCGGCCGTTTTTGCGTTTTCGTGATGAAATTCGCGATTTGAGGGGTTTACAGATGCCCGAAGGGGATGCGTGCCGGCACCATGAAGGGCTGACTGTTGGCGTCATCGGTTGTGCCGGCAGGGCAGGCTTTCAGGCGAGCTATACGGGAGTGAAACATGCAGCACAGAGAAAATATCAATGTCGGGAAATACTTGGATGCCGGTGGCCAAGTTGGGTCGTTTGGCTATGAGATCTAAAATATGACTGATTCAAAAGATACGGATATTCGCCGCGCTATTGAAAATTTGGCCTCGGCACAGAAGAAAGCGATGAATCGGCAATTGGCATCTGAAGCCCTGCTATATAGCTTGCTTGAGATTGTTCCTGTGGAAATGTTGCAAAAACTAGAGGATGAGTATGACGCGGCATTGCTAAGACTTGCTGAACAAGTTCCGCCAAGTTTGCAAATTCCAGAGCTGTGGGAGGATTTTTCAAAAGCCATAGCTGGTCAGAAAAAATACCGCGGATCCGTATAGGTATAAGTATTCGAATAATCATAATTTCGAGCGGTTGCTGCGGGTGCTGGCTGGACTGAATTTCGTGGCTTTGGCTGAGCCGGCTATAAGTAAATAACGGGCGCTAAGTGCTCTGTATATTTATGCCCACTTGAAAGTGCTGTTCTAATAAGCGTTACTGAGCTATGTCTACAGATCGAAAGCACATATCAAAAACACTTCGTTTCGAGGTGTTCAAACGCGATTCCTTCAAGTGTCAGTATTGCGGTGCAGAGGCACCAAATGTCCTACTTCACATTGACCACATAAAACCCGTCGCTGCAGGCGGAACGAACGATCTTACAAATCTGATTACTGCTTGCCTGCCATGCAATCTAGGCAAGCGCGATGTGCCGCTAAATGATCAAGTTGCTGTGTCAAAGGCACGGGCACAGATGGATGAACTGCAAGAACGAAGAGAGCAGCTCGAACTAATGATGCAGTGGCGCGAAAGCCTCCGTGACTTGGATCAAGAAGTTGTGGAACGCCTTGCGCAATACTGGCATAAATATACTCCGGGGTGGTCTTTAAACGATAACGGGAAGCAAAGCATTAAAAAATGGCTTCAACAATTCTCTGCAGATGAAATATGCAAATCGATGGATTCATCGGCGACGTCATACCTTAAATTCAACGGCGACGGCAAAGTTACCGAAGAATCATGGGTCACAGCCTTTGATAAAATACTTGGCATTTGCAGAGTGAATCGTGCAAGCCGAACCGATCCAGATATAAAGCAGCTTTATTATATCCGAGGAATTTTGCGTAATAGAATTCCAGGTTACTTTGATGACGCGAAAGCACTTCAGTACCTAAAAAATGCCAGAAGCTGGGATGTCCCCATTGATTGCCTATCTGAACTTGCGCGGAGCGTAAAGAACTGGAGCCAGTTTTCCGCTGGCATCGGGGAAGCAATCCAGAAAATGAAGGCGGAACTTGGTGAAGGCGACGAGCAGCTTTAAGCGGGTAGGTATCACATGCGCAAAGAGTACGACTTCTCCGCTGCGAGGAAGAACCCATACGCAGCACGACTGACGAAGCAGATCACCATCCGTCTCGACGAAGAGTCGATCACCTATTTCAAGGCGATCTCCGAGGAAGTGGGCATCCCGTACCAGAGCCTCATCAACCTGTACTTGCGGGACTGCGCGGCGACGAATCGCAAACTCAACCTCAACTGGACCTCGCCACAGTCCTGACGGCACAAGATGGCCAGACCCCGTCCCATCACCGCCCTGGCCATCGCCGCCACAATCGCCCTCGGCCTAGCATCCAGAAAATACCCAGCCTCACTCCCCGCGATCTTCGAGGAATACCCAGGCGACGCCCTCTGGGCACAAATGGTGTACTGGCTCGTCGCCTTCGTGGAGCCCGCCGCGTCCGTGGTCAAGGTCGCGCTGACGGCGCTGGTGATCTCGACTGCGGACGAGTGCAGCCAGCTCTACCAGGCGCCGTGGATCAACGCCATCCGGGCGACCACGCCGGGCCACCTCATGCTCGGCTCGGCGTTTTCGTGGGGCGACATCGTCGCGTACACGGTCGGCATCGCGCTGGTGGCGCCGCTGGATCGGTGGCTGCTGGTGCGCAAGGTCTGACGGGTTCCAGCACGTCCGGCCCTGCCACACTGGACGGCCTTGTCATCTGCCGCCAACGGGAGATCGCCACCATGCCCGCCACCCCTCACGCCATCCCGGTTCAAGAAGCCCAAGGCCAGCTCGTGCAGTTGGTGGAACGTGTGCGTGCCGCGCACGAGTCGGTGACGCTGCTGGGGCAGCATGGACAGCCGGTGGCCCGGCTGGTGCCGCTGGACCGTCCTCGGGTCCGCTTGGGGCTGGCCGCAGGGCGCTACGTGATCCCTGATCCTTCGGACGAACTGGATGCCGTCATCGCGCGGGAGTTCGACGCCTCGGGTGTCGTGCTGGATGCGGCCTGCTGATCCTGCGTTGTTGAATCAAGGTGGAGCGAGAGGTTGCACGAGAGATGGGGCGCTTGCCCTCGGCGCTGCGGTCTTTCGAATGCTCGTGAGCGCCAATTGCCGCTGCACTACAGTGTAGTTACACTCCCGGCATGAGCACACTTCGCTTCGAGTGGGATGAACGCAAAGGCCACCACATGCGCAAAGAGTACGACTTCTCCGCTGCCAGGAAGAACCCCTACGCAGCACAACTGAAGAAGCAGATCACCATCCGTCTCGACGAAGACTCGATCACGTATTTCAAGGCGATCTCCGAGGAAGTGGGCATCCCGTACCAGAGCCTCATCAACCTGTACTTGCGAGATTGCGCGGCGACGCACCGCAAACTGAATCTCAATTGGGCGTGACGACGGTGCGCATGACCACCCGCCCCGCGACCCTCGCCGACCTCGACCGCATCGCCCCCCTGTTCGACGCCTACCGCCAGTTCTACGAACAACCCGCCGACCTCGCCACCGCCACGCAGTTCCTCCGCGACCGCCTGACCCGCGGCGAGTCGCAGATCCTGCTGGCCGAGGACGGCGCGGGCCAGGCGATCGGCTTCTGCCAGCTCTACCCGGTGTTCTGCTCGATCGCGGCGCAGCCGATCTACCTGCTGTCCGATCTGTTCGTGACCTCCGCCGCCCGCCGCAGCGGTGCCGGGCGTGCGCTGCTGCTGGCAGCGGAGCGGCTCTCGGCCGAACACGGCAAGCTCCGCATGGAGCTGACCACCGCCCGCACCAACCACACCGCACAAGCCGCCTACGCCGCGCTCGGCTGGGCGCGCGACGAGGTTTACATCGCCTACGCCAAGCCGGTCAGGGCGCTGTACAAGCTGTAACGTAAAGAGCGTGACCGGGTGCCGGATCCGGTGGACGGACGTGGTCCCGCTTCGTATCCTCGTTGAACTTCCTCCCCTTAGAACGAGGTGTCCCATGCGTCCCGTCTGCCGCTGTTCCATCATCCCGTCCGATGTCCTGGACCGCCTGTCGCACGACCCGAACCTGACCGAGGCTGAGCGGCAGCACTTCGCCGACATGGCCGCCAGCGAGCGCAGTTGGCGCAAGGTGCGCACGGCGCAGGCGCCGGTGAACGAGGCGATGCGGTCGCTGTCCGTGCCGACGGTGGTGGCGGCCAAGCCATCGGTCACGGTGTTCAATTGCAAGAACGGCACGGGCCTGCCCGGCACCGCCGTGAGCAAGCCCGCCACCTCTGCCGACCTGACCGCCCAGCGTGCCTTCAACGAAACGACAGCCGTCGCCGAGTTCTACCGCGCCGCCTTCGGCCGCAACTCGATCGACAACCTCGGCATGACGATGCAGTCGTCGATCCACTACGGCCTGCGCTACAACAACGCCTTCTGGAACGGCACCCAGATGACCTACGGCGACGGCGACGGCAACATCTTCGTGGACTTCACCGCCAGCACCGATGTCATCGCCCACGAGCTGACCCACGGCGTCACGCAGTTCACCGCCCGGCTCGGCTACACCAACGAGGCCGGCGGCCTGAACGAGAGCGTGTCGGACGTGTTCGGCTCGATGTTCCGCCAGTGGCGCCTGAACCAGACCACCGCGCAGGCCGACTGGCTCATCGGCGCCGATATCATGGGCCCCGGCGCCAAGGCCCGCGGCTACACCTGCCTGCGCGACATGGCCAACCCGGCCGCCACGCACTGCCTGTCGCCGCAGCCCACCCTGTACAGCCAGTACCGCACCGGCATGGACCCGCACGAGAGCAGCGGCATCCCCAATCTGGCCTTCTGTCGCGCTGCGGTGGCGATCGGTGGCCACAGTTGGGAGAAGGCCGGCAAGATCTGGTACCAGGCGCTGACGGGCTATGCCGCCGCGCCCACCCTGAAGATGAAGCCCTTCGCGGCCCGCACGCGCGCGCTGGCCGCCTCGCTGTTCCCGACCGAACCAGCGGTGGCGGCGGCGGTGGACAAGGCGTGGAAGAGCGTCGGCCTGTGAGCGGCGAACTCCACATCGAGCGGCTGGGCGGACTCGCCGGGATGGGGCTGCCGGCCTCGCACCTGCGCAGCGAGGGCCGTCTCGCCGCCGATGCGCTGTCGGCCGCAGACCGGGCCGCGGTCGATCGGCTGTTCGCCCCCAGGCCCGCCAGCCGCGGCGCCGCCAGCCCGGTGCGCGATGGCTTGCGCTACCGCATCACCCGCACGTCGGCGACAGGCGCGCCGGACGTGGTCGAGGTGGCCGAGGAGGTGGCGGCTTCGCAGGTGCCGCAGGCGCTGCTGGACAGCATCCGGGACACGCTGCGCTGAGTGCCGCAGGCGTCCGCGGGAGGGCGTGGGCGACAATGGCCTTCAACTCTCCCGAAAGACCCCATGAGCGCGAAGAAGACCGACCTGGTCAAACACCTGGCCCGCAAGCTGGACGGCAAGATGAAAACGGCCGGTGTGCCACCGCGGTTCGCCCAAGGTTCGGCCGATGCCGCCGCGGCGGCCAAGCGCACCGAACGCGCCGAGAACGCCGCCCCGAAGCTGGTGTCCGTGGCCTGCCGCCTGCCGGCCGAGCTGGTCAACCAGATGCGCGAGCGTGCGCTGACGCAGGATGGCGGCGTCAATGCCGTCATCGCGCTGGCGCTGGCGCAGTGGCTGGAGACGGCCGCGCCTGCTACCTGATTTCACCGGCATCCACCGGCATCCGCCGAAATCCACCTTGCTGGGAGCACCGACCATGGGTACCACGTTGTTCGATGGCGCCGCTCGCTGCACAGGGCTGCTGGCGGCGCTGGTGTTGGCGGCGTGCGGTGAAATGGCCACGCTGCCGCTGGCCTCGGGGACCGGGGCGCATCCCGTGTTGCCGTCGCCGCGGCCAACGCTGATTCCCACGGTGAACATCGCCCCGGCCGAGGGCTGGCCCGCCCAGGCGACGCCGGTGGCCGCGCCGGGCACGCGCGTGGTGGCCTTCGCCCGCGGGCTGGACCACCCGCGCTGGCTGCACGTCCTGCCCAATGGCGACGTGCTGGTGGCGGAGACCAATGCGCCGCCGCGTCCTGGCGACAGCGGCGGTTTCAAGGGCTGGATTGCGGGGCTGGTGATGCAGCGCGCTGGCGCCACGGTGCCCAGCGCCAACCGCATCACCCTGCTGCGCGACACGGACGGCGACGGCGTGGCCGACCAGCGCACCGTGTTGCTCGACGGGCTGAACTCGCCGTTCGGGATGGCGCTGGTGGGTGGCTCGCTCTACGTGGCCGACACCGACGCGGTGCGGCGCTTTCCCTACACCACCGGCGACACGCGCATCACGGCACCGGGCGAGCGGCTGGTGGAGTTGCCCGCCGGCCCGATCAACCACCACTGGACCAAGAGCCTGATCGCCAGCGCCGACGGCACGAAGCTCTACGCCACGGTCGGCTCGAACAGCAATGTCGCCGAACGCGGCCTGGACGCCGAAGCCGGGCGGGCGGCGATCTGGGAGGTGGACCTGCGCAGCGGCGCGCACCGTGTCTTCGCCGACGGTCTGCGCAACCCGAACGGCATGGCCTGGGCGCCGCAGACCGGCGCGCTCTGGACCGTGGTGAACGAGCGCGACGAACTCGGCAGCGACCTCGTGCCCGACTACCTCACTTCGGTGGTGGACGGCGCTTTCTACGGCTGGCCCTACAGCTACTTCGGCGCCCACGTCGATGCGCGGGTGCAGCCGCCGCGGCCCGATCTGGTCGCACGTGCCGTGGTGCCCGACTACGCGCTCGGGCCGCACACGGCGTCGCTGGGCCTGGCCTCGTCGGAGGGCACCACCTTGCCCGCGCCGTTCGCGCACGGCATGTTCATCGGCCAGCACGGTTCCTGGAACCGCCGGCCGCACAGCGGCTACAGGGTGGTGTTCGTGCCGTTCGAGGGTGGACGGCCATCAGGCGCACAGCCGATCGATGTGCTGACCGGCTTCCTGAGCGCGCAGGGGCGGGCGTTCGGTCGGCCGGTCGGCGTGGCGCTGGACGGGCAGGGCGCCTTGCTGGTGGCCGACGACGTGGGCAACACCGTCTGGCGCGTCTCGGCGACGCGCTGAGGTACTGCGGTTGCTGCTGCTGCTGCCGCCGCCGGCTCCTGGCTCAACGCTGGGCCAGGTGGTCCTTCATCTTCGACAGCGCCACGGCCATCGCCAGCCCACCCAGCGTCTTCACCAGCGCGGGGTGTTCGGCGTAGAAGCCGGCGAGCTGGTCAGCGATGCCGGGTTGGGCGGCGTGGGCCTCGGCGACGATGGCCTCGGTTTCCTGCGGGGAGAGCTGTGACGCTTGGGCAGGGGTGATCTGGCCCTGGCTGTTGCCCGAACCCATGACGCGGCCGAGTGCCCCATTGGCCAGCGCGGCAGCCGCGACCGGGCCGAGCGTGGCGAGGATCTGGTTGAGCATCCCGGCCTGCTGCGTGCCCGACGAGCCGCCGAACAACTGGCCGACCATCGCGCCGATGTCGGGCGTCTGGCTGGAGCGGAAGGCGCTGGCGAGGCCCTGGGCCAGCAGGTCGGACGGAGCCGCCTGGGCCACCTGGTCGAAATGCTGGTCGCTGACGTGCTGGTTGCCGCCGGCGGCTTGGGCGAGGAGGTCGAGGAGGTTCATGGTGTGCAGATTCCGGAAAGCGCCACGCCTCAGCGGGTGACGCGGTTGTAGATGAACAGCAGCACGATGGCGCCGACGATCGAGGCGATGAAGCCCGCGATCTGCCCGGCCGGGTACAGGCCCAGTGCCTGGCCGATGTAGCTGGCCGCGACCGAGCCGGCGATGCCCAGCACGGAGGTCATGATGAAGCCGCCCGGCCCCTTGCCCGAGGTGAGCGACTTGGCGATGAGACCGGCGACGAAGCCGATCAGGATGGTCCAGACGAGGTGCATCACGGTGGGATCTCCAGAGTTCCTGGGTTGCGGTGGCCGATCCTAGCGGTTGTTCGTGCGGTCTGTCACGACCTTTGGACAGGGGGCGGGATACCACAGGCACGGGATCAGGGTTTGTCAGATCCGCCGGCCCGAGGCTTTGGGCGTAGAGTGCAATCCACTAAATCGAACGACCGTACTATTTTGTGCGGCGTTGTCTGGCGTTGAACAGCGCCTTTCCAGGAGACACCATGACCTTGCGCAGAAGCTTTCAATTCGGACTGTCCGCCGTGCTGGTGGCCGTGCTGGCCGCGTGCGGCGGTGGTGGTTCGGACACCGCACCCCGCGCCACGGTCACGGCCCTGCGCGTCATGGGCGACAGCCTGGCCGACGTGGGCACCTACGGATTCAAGTTCACCATCCAGGGCAATGACACCTACCCGGAGCGCGTGGCGCAGTCCTACGGGCTGGACAAGGGCTGCAACTTCTTCAGTTTCACCGGCACCACCTTCGCCCCCAACGCCAAGGCGGGCTGCACCAACTACGCCATCGGCAACAGCGTCATCCATCCGGCGAGCAACGGGTTCACGGCGGCCGATCCGCGCGGACTGGCGGTGCAGCTCGCAGCGGCCACGGCGGCGGGCAACTTCGCCGCGGGTGACTTGCTGCTGGTCGATGGCGGGGGCAACGACGCCTCCGCGCTGGTCGGCGCCTACCTTGCCGCGTCCAAGGACGGTGGCGCGAGCTATCTGGCCCTGCTGGGCACCTTGCTGACGCCGGCCCAGGTGAACGCAGCCGCAGGCGGTGGCGCGGCCGGGCTGGCCGCGGCGGGCGGCACCTACATGGTGGCGCTGGCCGACAAGTTCGCCGCGATGCTCCAGGCGGGCGCGCTCGACAAGGGTGCCCAGCGCATCGCCCTGCTGAACATGCCCGGCATCACCAACACGCCGCGCTTCCAGTTGGTGCTGGACAGCATTGGCGCTGCTGCCGGCGCCCCGGCCCGTGCCCAGAGCGAAGGACTGTTCAAGGGCTGGACCGTCGCGTTCAACACCCAGTTGGCCGCGAAGTTCGCCGGCAACAGCAAGGTGGCCGTCGTCGATTTCTACACCGCGTTCAACGACCAGGTGACCAGCCCGGCGCAGTTCAACCTGACCAACGTGAAGACGCCGGCCTGCCCGATCACCGGCGCGGGCACGGATGGCTTGCCGACCTACAGCTTCCCGACCTGCACCGATGCGTCGCTCGCCGCCGCACCGCCGACCGGCCTCACCGGGACTGGCTGGTACAAGTCCTATGCCTTCTCGGACGGTTTCCACCCCACGCCCTACGGCCACCAACTGCTGTCGCAGCTCATCGCGCGCACGCTGGCCCAAGCCGGCTGGCTCTGAACCCAACGACCGAACGACCGACCGAAGGAACGATTGACATGACCCTCCGTCTCAACCCGGTCCTCTGGGCCACCGCCGCGCTGCTGCTGACCGGCACCGCCCAGGCCCAATCCATGCCCGGCGCCTTGAGCGTGCGCCTCGGCGCCACGCGCATCGCCCCGGCCGTCACCAGCGGCAACCTGACCGCCCCCAGCTTCGCCGGCACCCAGGCCGACGTGACCTCGAACACCCAGCCCACGGGCGGCCTGACCTGGACGATCGACGACCACCTCGCGGTCGATGTGCCGCTGGCGCTGGGCTTCAAGCACGACCTGATCGGCGCGGGCGCCATCGCCGGCGTGGGCAAGATCGGCGAAACCCGGGCGCTGCCGATCAGCCTGCTGCTGCAGTACCGCTTCCTGGAGCCGTCGGCGCAGTTCCGCCCGTACGTGGGCGCTGGCCCGACCTACGCCAAGTTCTACAAGGCGCGCAGCACGGCGGTCCTCACGGGGCTGACCGGTGGCAATCCTGCCAACCCGACGACGCTGAGCATCGACTCCAAGCTGTGTCTGACGGCGCAGATCGGCGCCTCGGTCCAGTTGACGCCGAAGTGGTCGCTGGACATGGCCGTGCTCAAGACGGCGCTGAAGACCACGGCCCACCTCTCGACCGGCCAGACGCTGGACGTGACGCTCAACCCGACCTCGTACTCGGTCGGGCTGGCGTACCAGTACTGATCCGTACTGATCCACTGTACCGGGACGGGCCCGGTCAGGCGATCAGCGCAGCGCACCCGCCCCGGTCGCTGCGTGGCTGACCCAGATCGCCGGCGGCTCGCCCTCCGGCGATCGGTAAGCCGCTTCGATCGCCGCGCGCACCTCCCCGATGCGCGCATCCGGCAGCACGACGACCACACAGCCGCCGAAGCCACCGCCCGTCATGCGGGCACCGCCGTCCTGCCCGACGGCGGCCTGCGCGATCTCCACCAGCCGGTCCACCGCGGGGTGCGTGATCTCGAAATCGTCGCGCATCGAGACATGCGACGCGGCCATCAGCTCGCCCAGCCGCACCAGATCGCCGGCCGCCAGTGCCGCGGCCGCGGCGGTGGTCCGTGCGTTCTCGGTGACGATGTGGCGGGCGCGGCGGAACACCACGTCGTCCAGATCGCCCCGGTCGCGCAGCAGCCGCTCGCCATCCACGTCGCGCAGCGCCGCCACGCCGTAGTGCCGCGCCGCGGCCTCGCACTGGCTGCGGCGGGTGTTGTATTCGCTGCCCACCAGCCCGCGCTTGACCCGCGAGTGAACGATCATCACCGCCACGGCTTCAGGCAGATGCACGGCCTGACCGCCCAGGCTGCGGCAGTCGATCAGCAGCGCGTGACCCGCTTCGGCGCGGGCCGAGATGAGCTGGTCCATGATCCCGCAGTTGACGCCGACGAAGCGGTTCTCGGCGCGCTGGGCGATCAGCGCGAGGTCGGTCTGGCTCACCGCGTCGAGTCCGCACAGCGCCTTGAACGCCTGCCCGACCGCGACTTCCAGCGATGCCGACGACGACAGCCCTGCGCCCTGCGGCACGTTGCCCGCGATGGCCAGATCGGCACCGCGCAGTCCGAGGCCGAGCGGAACGAGGTGTTCCAGCAGCATCTTCACGGTGCCGCGCACGTAGTTGGCCCACTGCAGCGTGGGGTGCGGCGTGATGGGGGCGTCAAGGTCGAAGGTGTCGATCGTGTGCCCGTAGTCGGCGGCAACCACGCGGATCAGCCGGTCGTCACGCCCCTTCACCGCGATCACCGTGCGGTAGTCGATCGCGCAGGGCAGCACGAAGCCGTCGTTGTAGTCGGTGTGCTCGCCGATCAGGTTGACCCGGCCGGGTGCCTGCACCCACAGGTCCGGGGCATGGCCGAAGGCGGTGTGCAGCGCATCGGCGATGCGGGCTTGCAGGGTGTCGGTCATGGGGCGGCGTTCGGGGTGGTGCGGTAGTGGAGGTCGCCGACGCTGCGCAATTGTGCGGCGGCCTGCTCGGGCGTGAGGTCGCGCTGGGCCTCGGCCAGCATCTCGAAGCCGACCATGAACTTGCGCACGGTGGCCGAGCGCAGCAGCGGCGGGTAGAAATGGGCGTGGAGCTGCCAGGGCGCGGTGGCGTCGGCGTTGAACGGCGCCCCATGCCAGCCCATCGAATACGGAAAGCTGCAGCGGAACAGGTTGTCGTAGCGGCTGGTGAGCTTCTGCAGGGCCACGGCGAGGTCGGCGCGCTGCTCGGGCGTCAACTGCGGCAGCCGCTGCACCGCGAAGCGCGGCAGCAGCAGCGTCTCGAACGGCCACGTCGCCCAGTACGGCACGACAGCCAGCCAATGCGCCGTCTCCACCACGACCCGCTCGCCCGATGCCGCCTCGCGCTGCACATAGTCGAGCAGCATCGGCCGGCCGTGCGCGGCGAAGTAGGCGCGCTGCTCGCGGTCCTCGGTCGCCGCTTCGTTGGGCAGGTGCCCGCAGGCCCAGATCTGCCCATGCGGATGCGGCTGCGAGCACCCCATCAGCGCGCCCTTGTTCTCGAACACCTGCACCCACGGGTAGGTCTGTCCGAGTTCGGCGCTCTGGTCGCACCAGGTATCGACCACACCGCCGATCGCCGCCAGCGACAGCTCCGGCAGCGTGCGCCCGTGGTCCGGCGAAAAGCAGATCACGCGACTCGTCCCATGCGCCGCTTCCACCTGAAAAAGCCCCTCCCCCCAGCGGGGGGAGGGGTTGGGGAGGGGGGCAACGGGAGTCAACGCCGCATGGTCATTCGTGAACACGAACGTCCCCGCGTACTGAGGATTCACATCCCCGCTGACCCGCCTGTTCCCCGCACACAGATAACACCCCGGATCGTGCGCCGGCAGCACCTCGTCCGACGCCGTTTCCTGCTGCCCCTGCCACGGCCGTTTCGACCGATGCGGCGACACGAGCACCCACTGCCCCGTGAGCGGGTTGCGGCGGCGGTGGCTGTGCTCGGCGGGATCAAACACGCTCGACCCTCACCAGGAACGCCGTCTCGGCATGCGAACGCGGCATCGGCAGCCCGGCATGGACCAGCCACGCGCCGTCCATCTCCCGTGCGTCCGGCGCAGCCCCGTCCGGCCGGATCTCGCGCACGCGGTACCGCGCCGCCGCATCGAGCATCGGCAGCCGCAGCGTCGGCGCATAGCGGTGGTCGCTCGGTCGGGTCCGCAGCGCGATCAGCACGCCGTCGCTGACCGCTTCACCTGCTTCGTCGGCATGGAACTGCCAGCGCACACCGTCCCCCGCGTCACCCGTCCACACCCGCCCGTGGTGCAGCCGGTCGCGCAGTTGCTTGTAGACGCCGATCCAGCCGCGCAGCTCGGCGGTGTCGGCGGCGTTCAACTGGCGCACATCGAGTTCGACCCCGAGATGCCCCGGCAGCGCCACGGCGGCGCGGAAGGCCATGTTCTGCGTCCGACCGGTGGTGTGCGACGGCGCGGTGCCGACGTGGGCGCCCATGATCTCGGGCGGGAAGAACTGCAGGAAACCGCGCTGGATGTCCACGCGGGACAGCGCGTCGATGCAGTCGCTGGTCCAGACCCGGTGCGTGTGGCGCAGCACGCCGAAGTCGATCCGCCCGCCGCCGCCGGAGCAGCTCTCGATCTCCACCGCCGGAAACGCCGCCCGCAGCCGCGCCATCAGCGCATACGCGGCGTGGACCTGCGCCCGGTAGCCGGCGGTGCCGTTCGCCAAGCCGGCGGGGGCGAAATCGCGGTTCAGATCCCACTTCAGGTAATCGATCGGGTGCGCCGACAGCAGCGCGGCGATCTTCTCGAACAGGTAGTCGCTCGCCTCGGGCCGCGCGATGTCGAGCACGAGCTGGTTGCGCGCCGTCAGCAGCGGGCGGCCGGCGATCTGCAAGGCCCAGTCGGGGTGGGCGCGGAACAGGTCGCTGTCCGGGTTGACCATCTCCGGCTCGACCCATAGCCCGAACGCCATGCCCAGGCCGTTGACGTGCGCGATCAGGTCGCCGAGTCCTTCGGGGAACTTGGTCGCGTCCGGCCACCAGTCGCCCAGGGCGGCACGGTCGTGGTGGCGGCCGTGGAACCAGCCATCGTCGAGCACGAACCGCTCGATGCCGACCGCCGCCGCCGCAGTGGCGAGTGCCTTGACCGGGCCGGGATGCACATCGAAGTAGAAGCCTTCCCAGGTGTTCAGATGCACCGGCCGGGGCCGCATCGCACCGCCCGGCCAGTCGAGCCGGCGGCGCAGTTCGGCGTGGAAGTTCGCCGCCAGCCCGTTCAGTCCTTGGCCTGAGCAGGTGGCGACCAGCTCGGGCGATTGCAGCGACTGGCCCGGTGCGAGCCGGCCTTCACCGGGGGCCAGCCATTCGCCCATCTGCCACTGGTACTGGCCGTCGTGCAGCCACTCGATGGTCTGCTGGTGGTTGCCGGACCACGCCAGGTGCGCGCCGAAGACGAGGCCCGTGTCCTCGGTCGCGCCGGGCGTCGTCACCACCGCGCCGGGGAAGCAGTCGTGGCTGGTGCGCCCGCGCCGGCTTTCCTTGCGCCACAGGCTGCGCGTGAGCGGATCGACCTGCAGCAGGAACTCGTGGACATGCTGCCCAGCGTAGGAGCGCACCGCGTCGCAGCGGCCGGGCAGCAGCAGCGTGCCAGCCGCCAGCCACTGCACGTCGAGCGGCGTGTCCCCGTCGTTGTGCAGCGTCGAGCGCAGCAGCAGCACGTCGCTGTCCGCCTCCAGCGCCACCGACAGGTCCAGCCGCAGCCGCGCCACGTCGTCGCGCAGGTGCAGCACCACCGCCGCGCCAGGCGTGGTCCATTCCACCTCGCAGCCGGTGAACGCCTGCGCGAAGTCCTGCCCGTCGCGGTGGGCGAGCAGGGCGCTTTGCCCGAACCAGCCGACGCCGAAGGTCGGCGCCACCGTCAGCGGCTGGTCGAAATCGAGCATGAACGACGGCAGCGGGCGGGTGTCGCGCAGCGGTGTGCCGGGCGAGGCGGCGTCCGGCAGGCGCGGACCCCAGTAGCGCCACAGCGGCGCTTCGCCGGGCAGCAGTTCGAGGACGACGCTGCTGCGCCGGCTGTGGAGGATCAGGAAACCATCAAGCACTGCTCAACCCTTTAACCCTTGGAAGCTCCGAGCGTCAGCCCGGCGATGAATTGTTTCTGCATCAGGAAGAAGATCAGCACCGGCGGCAGCGCGGCGACGATCGACCCCGCCGACACCAGGTGCCACTGTGCCACCCAGATGCCGTTGAGCGACTTCAGCCCGCCCGTGACCGGCATGGCGTGGTCGCCCTGGATCAGCACGGTGGACCAGAAGTAGTCGTTCCAGATGAAGGTGAAGATCAGCACCGACAGCGCCGCCAGCGCCGGCCGCACCAGCGGCAGCACGATTTTCCAGAAGATCTGCCACTCGCTCGCCCCTTCGATGCGTGCTGCCTCGATCAGCTCGTGCGGCAGGTCGCGGATGAAGTTGCGCATGAAGAAGGTGCAGAACCCCGTCTGGAAGGCGATGTGGAACAGCACCAGCCCGCCGATCGAGTCGTACAGCCCCATGCGCAGGCTCATGTCCCGCACCGGCACCATCAGGATCTGGAAGGGGATGAAGTTGCCGCCGACGAAGAGGAAGAACACCGCGAGATTCGCCTTGAAGCGGTAGGTGCCCAGCGCGAACCCGGCCAGACAGCTCAAGCCCACCGCGCCGATCACCGTCGGGATCGCCACCAGCAGGCTGTTGACGATGTAGCGTGCAATGGGCGTGTTGCGGAAAACGGCGGTGTAGTTCTCGATGATCTGCCACTCGGTCGGCAGGCCCCAGTAGTTGCCGCTGGCGATGTCGCCCTGGCCGCGGATGGAGGTGAGCGCCACGGCGATGATGGGCAGCAGCCAGACGATGAGCGCGATGGGCAGGCCGACCTTGTAGAGCGCCTGCGTCAGCGGCGCCGTCTTGGTGAGCGGGGTCGGAAACATCAGGCCAGTTCCTTCTCTTGCTGGTAGATGCGCCAGAGCACGAAGGTGATGTAGACCAGCATGATCGAGAACAGCACGGTGGCGATGGCGGTGCCGTAGCCCATGCGGTAGCCGTATTCGCTCAGCGCCTGCTCGTACATGTAGTACGCCAGCACGCGAGACGAACCGTAGGGACCGCCCGAGGTCATGATCGACACCATGTCGAAGCTGCGCAGCGAGCCGATGATGGTGACGACGACGGCGATGAAGGTGGCGGGGCGCAACTGCGGCAGCACGACGTGCCACAGCATCGACCAGCCCTTGGCGCCTTCGAGCCGCGCCGCCTCGATCAGGTCGGGGCGTACGTTGTTCAGGCCCGTGAGGAACAGGATCATGCAGTAGGCGATCTGCGGATACAGGCCCGCGGCGATGATCCCGTAGGTGACGAGGTGCTCGTCGGAGAGGACCGCCACGCCGGGGATGCCGATGGCGGCGAGGATCTGCGTGAACAGCCCGTTGGTCGGGTTGTAGAACCAGGTGAACACCAGCCCGATGACCACCTGCGAGATCACGAACGGAAAGAAGAACATCGACTTGACGAAGCGGATGCCCGACACGGTCTGGTTCAGGAACAGCGCCAGCCCCAGCCCGATCGGCACCGACAGCAGGAAGAACACCAGCCAGAGCAGGTTGTTCTTCAGCGCGGTGCGGAAATCGGGGTCGCCGTACAGCTCGACATAGTTGGAGAACCCGATGTACGTCGCCTTGCCCAGCCCGTCCCAGTCGTAGAAGCTGATCGCGATCGACTGGAAGATCGGCGCGATCACGTAGACCCCGAACATCAGCAGCGCAGGCGCCAGAAAGAGCCACGGGGCTAGCTGGCGCTGGTGGCGGGTCCACCAGGAGAACTGCGGCGGTGGTGTTCGGGAGGACATGGGCGCCTTACTTGTAGACGCGCTGGCGGACCTGCTCCAGCCGCTCCAGCACTTCCTTGCGGGTTTCCGGCTTGACCATGTACTTCTGGAAGCCTTCCATGCCGGCCTTGGCCATCTCGGCGGGCGCGTCGCGGTCATAGAACTGGCCCAGCGCGTAGGCCCCCGACAGCATCGCGAAACCGTCCTTCAGGTACACGTCGGTCGGCTTGGTGGCGTCCCTGTTCACCGGAAGCTGGCCGAGGATGGCGTTGACCTCGCCCTGTACCTTGGCGCTCGCCGCATAGGCCAGGAACCGCTTGGCATCGGCCTTGTTCTTCGCCTTGGCGGGGATGTGGATGGTGTCGGTCGGGGCGTCCTCGGCCATCGGGACGTTGTTGATCTTCGGGAACTGCATGAAGCCGAGTTGCGCTTCCGTCAGACCACCCTTCTTCATCGGATCGACGGCGAAGTTGCCCATCAGGTACATCGCGGCCTCGCCCTTGACGAAGGCGGGGATCGCGTCCTGCCAGTCGTAGGCGGCGTGGTTGGCCAGGAAGTAGCCCGGCTTGGTCAGCTCGTCCCAGCGGTCGAACACTTCCTGCACGCGCTTGTCGGTGTAGGGCACCTTGCCGGCGGTGAGGTCCATGTGGAACTCGTAGCCGTTGACGCGCATGTTCAGGTAGTCGAACCAGCCGCCCGTGGGCCACAGCGCCTTGGTGCCGATGGCGAACGGCGTGACGCCAGCGGCCTTGAGCTTCGCGCTGGCGGCGATCAGCTCCTTCCAGTCCTTGGGCACGGCGACGTTGTTCTTGGCGAACACGTCCTTGCGGTAGTAGATGCCCCACTGGTAGTAGGTGTAGGGCACGCCCCACTGCTTGCCCTTCTGGGTCATCGAGGCGGCGGCGGACTTCAGCTTGTCGTTCAGCCCTTCCTTGGCCCAGACATCGGAGACATCCTCGAACAGGTCGGCGTTGACGAACGGCGCCATGCGGTTGCCGGCGTACCAGGTCACGATGTCCGGCGCTTCGGCGGAGAGGAAGTTGCGGATCGAGGTCTTGAAGCCTTCGTGGTCGAAGGTGTTGATCTTGACGGTCACGTCCGGGTTGGCGGCCATGAAGCCCTTGGCCATCGCTTCCCAGGCGGCTTTCGGGGCCGGGTCGGAGGCGTCGGTGTTGATGACGAGGGTGCCGGCTTGCGCAGCGCAGGCGGCGGCGGCGAGTGCCAGCACGCTGAAGCGAGCGGCGATCGTGGTGAGGCGTGTTTTCATCTGTCTGTCTCCTGGGGATACCTGTGGTGCCTGTGGGGCTGTCAATTCCGCCAGACCGCGAGCGATCGGGGGGCGAGGTGTGCGCCGCCCAGCACGGGCGTCGCCATCGGCGCGGGGGTCCACTCCCGCGCCAGATCCGAGAAGTTGAAGACCAGTGTCAGCCCGCCGGCGCGGCTGATGCGCAGGCCGTCGGGCAAGGGTTGCGCCGCGAGTCCGGCGTCGGCGGCGGCGCCGGCGAACACCGCCTGCCAGCCGTCCGCGTCCAGCCAGCCAGCGACGTAGCGCACGGGGCCGTTGCGGGTGAGGGCGGGGCGGCCGTCGGCGAAGCGGGCCAGCGCATCGGCCCCGACAAGCGCCAGATCCTCGCGCCAGCGCCGCACCGTGACCGAGGCGCCATCGACCTCGACCGACTCGGCACAACCCGGCGGCAGCGACGCGACCCGTTCCACGCGCACCCCGGCCAGCGCCGCCAGCGGTCCCGGCGGCAGCACGGACCACGGCCCGCCCGCCTCGTCCGCCGGAAAGGCCAAGTGCGCCGACTTCGATCCCGTGCGTGGCCCCAACACGACCTGCACACCCGCTGCAACCGCTTGCGCCAGCGCGTTCCGCAGGACCGGCGACACATGCGGCTGCGCAGCCAGCACCACCAGCCGGTACCCCGACAACGTCGCGCCGGGCGGCACGATGTCCACGTCCAGCCCGAGCCGGCGCAAGCCCTCATAGGCGCGGAACTGCAGCTCCAGCGGGTTGAAATCCGCGCCTTGCGGCTGGATCTGCGTCATCCACAGCGCGTCGTAGTCGAACACCATCGCCACGGCCGGGCGCACGGGCAGGGCGGTGAGGCTCTGGGGATCGAGCACACCCACCGCCGCCAATGCTTGCAGCTCCGCCCCGACCTGCGCGGCTTCGAGCGCGCCCTGGTCCTCGGACGAATCCGGGCGCAGCAGGCCGGTGTGCATCTGCTCCTGCGCAAACGGCGCCTGCCGCCAGCGGAAGTAGCTCACCACCTCGGCGCCGTGCGCGAAGGCTTGCCACGTCCACAGCCGCACCATGCCGTCGTGCGGTGCCGGGTTCCAGTGCGCCCAGTTCACGGGGCCGGGCTGCTGCTCCATCACCCACCAGCGGCCTGCTTGGCCATCTCTCCGGCACATGCCCCGGTACAGATCGTGGTGGAACGCAGGGATGTCCGGGTGCCCGGTCCTCGCCCAGCGCACCTTCTCCTCGGCGGTGAGGAAGAACATCTGCGTGAAGCCGAGCGGGTAGCTGTCCCAGGTGGCGATGTCGAGGTCGGCGGCCACGGCGTGGTGGTCGAACTCGGTGAAGAAACCCATGAAGTTGTGCGACACCGGCCGGCCGGGCGAGCACGCGCGCAGGATCGCCACCTGCTCGCGGTTGAACGCCACCACCTCGTCGGAGGCGAAGCGGCGCCAGTCGAGCCGGTGTGCCGGATTCGCCTCGGTGACGGTCAGCGCAGGCAGGTCGATCTCGTCGAAGCTGCGGTAGACCTGGCTCCAGAACACGGTGCCCCAAGCCGTGTTCAGCGCGTCGATCGTCGTGTAGCGCACCGCCAGCCAGCGCCGAAAACCCTGCCGCGCCGACTCGGACAGGCTCAGCACCGTGTCATGGCAGCCGTACTCGTTGTCGGTCTGCCATGCGACCACGGCCGGGTGCTGCCCGTATCGCTCGGCGACGGCGCGGCTGATGCGTTGTGATTCGGCGCGGTAGCCGGCGTGCGAGAAACAGTAATGCCGCCGCGATCCGAAGCCCCGCGGCCGGCCCTGCGGATCGACCGCCAGCATGTCCGGCATCCGGTCCACCAGCCACTTCGGCGGCGTGGCGGTCGGTGTACACAGCACGATGCCGAGACCCGCCGCGTGCAGCGTTTCGATGGCCTCGTCCAGCCAGTCCCAGTGGAACTCGCCCGGCTCCGGCTCGATCACGCTCCACGCGAATTCGGCGATCCGCACGACGCGGATGCCCATGGCGAACATCCGGCGGGCGTCCTCGGCCCATTGCGTGCGCGGCCAGTGCTCGGGGTAGTAGCAGACACCGAGTTGCATGTCAGGCAGCCTGCGGCAGCGTCTGGTCCTGCTCGGGGATGCAGCGTTCCAGCGCCAGCCCCTGCTCGTCGAAGAGGTGCAGCGTGTCCGCCGGCAGGCCGATCGCGAGGCGGTGGCCGGTGCTGGCGTGCGCGTGGCCGGGGGCTTTGGCGACCAGCGACTCGATGCTGCCGTCCGCGCCTTCCAGGTACAGATAGGTCGATTCGCCGAGCCGCTCCTGCCACTGCAGCGGGCGGATGATGTGCTGCGTCGCCGTGCCGAGTTCGGTGTGCTCGGGCCGCACGCCCAGCGTCACCTTCGCGCCCGGCAACAGCCGCTGCGCATCGACCGCCGCCCGCAGCGTCTCGCCGCTGCTCAGGCGCACGACGGCGTGGTCGGTGCCGGCGCTGACCAGCGTGCCCGGCAGGAAGTTCATCTTCGGCGAGCCGATGAAACCCGCCACGAACAGGTTGCGCGGCCGGTGGTACAGCGCCAGCGGCGTGCCGATCTGCGCGACCGAGCCATCCCGCGCCACGGCGTCGCCCGTGTTGAGCAGCAGGATGCGGTCGGCCAGCGTCATCGCCTCGACCTGGTCGTGGGTGACGTAGACCGTGCTCGCCCGGCCGAAGTCGCGGTGCAGCTTGGCGATCTCGAAGCGGGTCTGCACGCGCAGCGCCGCGTCCAGGTTCGACAGCGGCTCGTCGAACAGGAACACCCCCGGCTCGCGCACGATCGCCCGCCCGATCGCCACCCGCTGGCGCTGGCCGCCGGAGAGCGCCTTGGGTTTGCGGTCGAGCAACTGGTCGAGCTGCAGCACCTTGGCGGCGGCCATCACCTTCTCGCGGATCACCGCCTTGTCCACCTTCGCCAGCCCGAGGCCGAAGGACATGTTCTCGTACACCGACATGTGCGGGAACAGGGCGTAGGTCTGGAACACCATCGCCACGCCGCGGTGGGCTGGGGGCACATCGTTCATCAGCGCGCCGCCGATGCGCAGCTCGCCGCCGGTGATGTCCTCCAGCCCCGCGATCATGCGCAGCAGCGTCGATTTGCCGCAGCCCGATGGCCCGACGAAGACGCAGAACTCGCCTTGCGCGATCTGCAGGTTGACATCCCGGATCACCGGGGCGTGGTCGCCGTAAGCCTTGAAGACGGAAGAGAGTTCGATGTTCGCCATGGGCGAGATTCTGATGCTAATAATATTAGCGGTGATCGGTGAAAACCCCGAATCCCTCCTGATCGGCTCAACGCTGGCGCACTGTCCGCCGCACCACCAGCGGGCAGTCGATCTTGATCAGGTGCCGCCGCCCGGCCCGCTGCGTGGCGGGCGTGTCGGCCGCCACCAGCAGCGCCTCGACGGCGGCGCGCCCCATCTCGTAGTTCGGCAGCACCATCGTCGTCAGCGGCGGGTGGGTGTGGCGCGAGATTTCCTGGTCGTCGTAGCCCATCACCGACACGTCCTGCGGCACCTTCAGCCCGAGCTGCGCCAGCGCCTCCATCGCCCCGAGCGCCATCAGGTCGTTGGCGCAGAAGATCGCGGTCGGCGGGCGCGCTTCGGCCATCAGCGAGCGCGTCGCTTCGAAGCCCGTGCCTGACATCCAGTCGCCGTCGCGCACCAGCGCGGGGTCGAAGGGCAGGTCCGCCGTCGCCAGCGCCCTGCGGTAGCCCTTGACGCGGTCCTTGGCGGCCTCCATCCACGGCTCGCCGTTGATGAACGCGATGCGGGTGTGGCCCATCGCGATCAGGTGCTCGGTCGCCGCATGGCCGCCGCCGACCTCGCCGGGCACGATGGTGGGCAGCTTGTGGCGCTCGTCGTGGCAGTTCAGCAGCACGACCGGCACGGTGTCCAGCCGCCCCGCCAGCGCCTCGGGCAGCGCCACCTCCCGCGTGAAGATGGTCGAGTAGACGATGCCCAGCAGGGCAGGGTGCGCGGCCAGCATCTCGATGGCGGCGGACTCCTGTTCCGCGTTGCCCCGCGTCACCGCCACGCTCACCACGCAGTCGTGCGCCCACGCCGCATCCCGTGCGCCATCGACGCTGACCACCGGGTGCGGGCTGGTCGAGATCTCATCGACGAGGTAGCCGATCAGGTTGCGGCGGCTGCCCGGCGCGGCGCTGGCGCTGGCGGCCACGGCCGGTGCGGGCGCTTCCCGGCGCGGCAGCCGGTAGCCCAGCTCCATCGCCACCCCCAGCACCTTGCTGCGCGTCTCGGCCGACAGCCGCGCCCCGGTCATGTTGTTGAGCACCATCGACACGGTGGACTGCGACACGCCAGCGGCCTGGGCCACGTCGGTCATCGTCGGTCGGCGGGGGGTGGGCATGGGAGCGGGTTTGCGGGCGGTCACGGCGGTGGAGTGTCGGCGTCGGTGGGAGATCGGCGATGGTAGCCAAGCCGGCCGCGCTGTCAGCTAATCGTCGCCGATGATCGTTTGCTAATAATTGGTGATAACCCCATTGCTGCATTACCACCGACCTCTTTAGAGTCCGGTCAGCGGTGAGCACCATCGCAATCGTTTTCGTGGTCGGCCTCGGTGGACCACCCCTCCCGGAGAGTCCATGTCCCCAGCCCCGCGTCCCCCGTCCGCATTCGGCGCCCGCCGTCGGCGCGAGACGCTGACGGCGCTCGTGCTGGTGCTGCCGGCGCTGGTCGGTTTCCTGCTGTTCTATGCGTGGCCGGCGTGGCGGGCCATCGAGATCAGCCTGACCGACTGGAACCTGCTGCGGGCGCCTAACTGGGTCGGGCTGGACAACTACGTGAAGCTCTGGGGCGATGAGCGGTTCTGGCGCGGCATGAAGCTGTCGGCGTGGTACGTGGCGTTCAACATCCCGCTGCAGACCGTGCTCGGGCTGTTCCTGGCCGTGGTGATGGACCGGCTGGCGCGCTCGCTGTTCGTCAAGGCGGTCGTGCTGCTGCCCTACCTGCTGTCGAACGTGCTGGTGGCGCTGATGTGGCTGTGGCTGCTGGACCCGCTGCTCGGCGGCGTCAACGCGCTGCTGACGTGGACCGGCATCGGGCACCAACCCTTCTTCGCGGGCGAGACGCAGGCGCTGGCCACCGTCGCGGCCGTCAACATCTGGCGCCACATGGGGCTGGTGGCGCTGCTGTTCCTGGCGGGCTTGCAGAACATCCCGCGTTATCTGTACGAGGCTGCCGCGCTGGAGGGCGCCACCGAGATGCAGATGTTCTGGCGCATCACGCTGCCGCTGCTGCGCCCGGTGATGGTGTTCGTGCTGGTGACCAGCGTGACGGGCTCGTTCCAGATCTTCGACACGGTGGCGGTGGCGACCAACGGCGGGCCGCTCGAATCGACCCGCGTGATCGTCCACTACATCGTCCAGAACGCCTTCAGCTTCTACAAGATGGGCTACGCCTCGGCGATGTCGATGACGCTGTGCCTGGTGATGGTGCTCTACACGGTGCTGCAGATGCGCATCCTGCGGGCCAACGAAAACGACCTGGCATGAAACTCAATCCGTCCCGCGCTTTCGCCTGGGCGTGCCTGCTGGCAATGCTCGCCCTCACCGTGGTGCCGCTGTGGGTGGTGCTCAAGACCGCGCTCACCCCGTCGCAGGACGTGTTCAGCCAGGCCGCCCAGCTCTGGCCCGACGCACCGACGCTGCGCAACTTCACCCGCGTGCTAGGACTCGTCTCGCACGAGGAGAGCCTGACGATGGGCGGCTCGGGCGCGGAGGTGCATTTCCTGCGCGCCGTCGGCAACTCGCTGATGTTCACCGGGATCATCGTGGCGATGCAGGTGCTGACGAGTTCGATGGCGGCGTATGCGTTTGCGCGGCTGCGGTTTCCGGGGCGCGACCTGCTGTTCGGGCTGTTCGTCGCGTCGATGATGGTGCCGGGCGTCGTGACCTTCATCCCGAACTTCATCCTCATCAAGGATCTCGGCTGGCTCAACACGATGGCCGGGATGGTGGCGCCGTTCTGCCTGATGTCGGGCTTCGGGATCTTCTTCCTGCGCCAGTTCTTCCTGTCGATCCCGCGGGATCTGGAAGAGGCTGCGATCCTGGAGGGGGCCTCACCGCTGCGCGTGTTCTGGCGCATCGTGCTGCCGCTGTCCACCGCGCCGCTGGCCACGCTGGCGATGCTCACCTCGATCAACATGTGGAACGAGTTCTTCTGGCCGTTCCTCGTCGCCAAGGACGAGACGCAGCAGGTGCTGACCGTCGCGCTGCAGGCGTTCAAGTCCCAGACCCCGCAAGGCTCGCCCGACTGGAGCGGGCTGATGGCCGCCACCGCGCTGGCCGTGGTGCCGGTGCTGGTGCTGCTGTTCCTGTTCGGCCGCAAGGTGGTCGAGTCGGTGCAGTTCAGCGGCAGCAAGTAGTCCAGTCCACCCGGCATGTCCCGCTTTCCGTTCCCCGCCCCCGACCTCACCCACCCGAAGGAGACACCTCGATGAAGAACACCCCCATCACCCTGGCCGTGGCGACGCTGCTGGCTGCTGCTGGCAGCGCACAAGCTGTCGAGATCAAGTACGTCCTGTGGGACTCGAACCAGCGCCCGGCCTACCAGAACTGCGCCAACGAGTTCCAGAAGGCGAACAAGGACATCACCATCAAGATCACCCAGCAGGGCTGGGACGACTACTGGACCGGCATCTCCACCGGCTTCATCTCCGGCACCGCCCCGGACGTGTTCACCAACCACCTCGCCAAGTACCCCGAGTTCGCCAAGAACAACCAGCTCGTGGACCTGACCCCGCTGATCCAGCGCGACAAGGTGGACATCGGCATCTACTCGGCCGGTCTCTATGACATCTGGGGCCGCGGCGGCAAGCAGTACGGCCTGCCCAAGGACTGGGACACCATCGGCATGATCGTCAACATGGACCTCGCCAAGAAGGCGGGCGTGTCGGCGGCCGATCTGCAGAACATGACCTGGAACCCGAAGGACGGCGGCAGCTTCGAGCAGGTCGTCAAGAAGCTCACCACCGACGCCGCCGGCAACAGCGCCGCATCGGCCAAGTTCGACAAGACCAAGGTGGCGGTCTACGGCTACCAGAACCCCGGCTCGGGCGGCATGATGGGCCAGACCGAGTGGAGCCACTTCGCGGTCTCCAACGGCTTCAAGTTCCAGGACAAGCCCTGGGACGCCAAGTTCTACTACGACGACCCGAAGCTGGCCGAGACGATGGCGTGGATGGCGGGTCTGCCGGGCAAGGGCCTGTCCGCCACCGCCGAGGACGTGAGCAAGCTCGGCTCCGACGCGATGTTCATCGCCGGCAAGGCCGCGATCGTGCCGCAAGGCTCCTGGATGATCACGCACTTCGCCAGCAACGCGAAGTTCCCCTACGCCTGGGTGCCGCTGCCCAAGGGCCCGATCGGCCAGCGCGCCACCATGTTCAACGGCCTCGCGGACTCGATCTGGGTCGGCTCG
>NZ_JAAFKF010000055.1 GCF_013299175.1 Sphaerotilus sp. | reverse complement strand
GACCTGTCCTACCTTTCGGACTGCTGGCGGGTATGCCCCCGCAGCGCGAGCAGGTCTGGGTTGTGTAGGCTTCATTTACCTCCTCGAACACGATGCCGGCCTGATGGCTCTTGTATTCCAGCATCGTCTTCATCATTGACCACCCGGCGTCCAGCGTGGATTTCGCCATCCGAGTCTTCACCATCGCGCCGGCCTGCACGTTCCCGACGAAGATCGCCGCGTTGCGCTCGACCAGCCCGGTGCTGAACTTGTGCATCGCGTCCTTGCGCGTGTTGGCGATCTTCGCGTGGATCGCACGCACCCGGTCCTTCTTCCCGGCTCGCTGGGCGATCCCCAGCGCGCCCTCATGCTTGCGGTACAGGCCGGACGCCAGCTCTTCGCCGTCCGAGCACGTCGCTGCAGTCTTCAGGCCGAGGTCGATACCGATCAGCCCAGTGCCAGCCGACTTCAGCACGTCCACCTTGACGCACACGTTCAGGTACCACCGGCCGCGCGCGTCCTGCGAGAACGATCCTGCGCGCAGATCGAACCGGCTCAGCCCGTAGCTGTCCCACAGACTGAACCTGTGCCCGAGAAAAGCGATCTGCCCGGCCTTGTACTTCGCGCCGCCCGCCTTGAACGGCACCCAGCCCAGCGAATGCTTCGCCGCCTTCGCGTTCGACACCCGCCAGTTCAGCCTCGACTTCTTGAACTGCTTGCGCCGGGTGGCGTATTCCTCGCACACCAGTTGCACCGTGGCGCTACCGATCCGCACGCCATCGCACTTCGAGTACCCGGCCGTGAGCTTCTGCAGGTCGAACCCGCTCAGCCACTTTCCGCGCTCGCGGATCGCCCGCGAACTGGTCTCGTTACAGTAGTTCCACACCTGATTGACCTCGCGCGCCATCAAGGACAGCACGCCTGCGTGCTTGTCCTTGATGCGCAGCTTGAGGGTCTTCACGGCTTCCATCCGACAACTGTATTTCCATACATGTCGCTTGACAAGCCGTTCCGGCTTGAACGCTCGACCCCGGGCTGAACCCCGGGGCTTGTCGCTTCGTCCGGGTCAACTTCAACTGGTCAGCTTCACAGCGCGGCCGACGAACAGGATCGGCCCGGTCGGGCGCCCGATCGGCGAGCCGCCTTCCGGCTCCAGCGTGATCTCGAACAACTGCTCGGGGCGCAGGTCCGGCAGGCGCGTGGTCGGCAGCTCGACGGTCGAACCCGCTTGCACCAGCCCGAGCGAGCTGGGACCGGCCGCGCCCGGCGCCTTGGTCCAGAACTGCAGCGCCCGCCCCGCCGGCACCGGCCCGGACGGCGCCACCGGCACCAGCCGCAAGCGCCCCTGCCCCGCCGCATCGACGCGCACCTCCACCACCCAGCCATTGCCGCCGCCCTGCGGCCCCTGCAGCACGGCGACATACCGCTGATCCTGCGCCGCATCTGGCGCCCCGCGCAGCACCAGCGCACTGCCCAGCGCCACGCACGCCGCCATCGCCAGCCCGCTGACGCCCTGCCACAGCCCCAGCCGCTGCCACCACGGCAACGGCTGCGGCGACACGTCGGCACGGGCGCGTGTGCCCGCCCAGGCCAACCGCGCATCGATGCGGGACCACAGCGAGGGCGACGGTTCGGCGGGCGGCGCGTGGCGGGTCAGGCTCAGCAACCGGTCCTGCCACATCGCCACCTCGGCGCGCAGACTGGCGTCGTGGGCCATCGCCGCCTCGAACGCCTGTCGGGCGGTGTCGTCCAGCGTGCCGAGCACGAACTCGCCGGCCGCGACGCTGCGCTCCTCGGCGGTGTCGAGCTTCATGAGAGGCACTCCTTCAACGCCAGCAGGCTGCGGCGAATCCACGACTTGACGGTGCCCAGCGGCGTGTTCAGCCGCTCGGCGATCTGTTCATGGGTGTAGCCATCGACGAAGGCATGCACCACACAGGCCCGCCGCGGCGCGTCCAGCCGCTGCAGGCAACGCTCCAGGCTGTCGGGGTCGAGGCCGCGGTCGTCGTCGGCGTCGGACTGCGACTGCTGCAGGTCGGACACGCCGGTGAGCGTTTCCGGGTCGAGCAGCACCGGCTCCGACGCACTGCCGCGCACGGCCCGCAGCGCCTGGTGACGCACCACGGTGTAGACCCAGCCCCGCCCGGAGCCGAGCGCCGGGTCAAACGTCTCGGCGCGCTGCCAGATCTGCAGGAAGGCGTCCTGCAGCACGTCCTCCGCCAGCGCCGCATCGCGCACGATGCGCCGCACCACGCCCAGCAGCCAGCGCGCCTCGTGTTCATAGAGCACCCGCAAGGCGAACCGCTCGCCCCGTGCGCAGGCGAGCAGGGCGGCGTCGTGGTCAAAAGTGGGCAGGAGCGTGGGCATCAGGCGGCAGGTGGCCGCCTGATTCTAGGCTGGGCCAAGGCGGGATCGGGAAGTCTGCTGACCGCCGAGGCCCCCTCCCCAACCCTCCCCCGCTGGGGGAGGGAGTCAAACGGGCTTCCAGAAGATGTAGTCGGCCTGGTACTGGACGATTTCGCGCTTGCCCGTGCTGCCCGCCGCGCAGGGCATGGCCGGCGCGACACCGCCGCGGGTCGCCACGCGCTGGATGTAGCTCACGCCGGTCAGTGCGCCGCTGCCCATCGCCGGGTTGGCCTTG
Source organism: Sphaerotilus sp. (assembly GCF_013299175.1). GTDB lineage: Bacteria > Pseudomonadota > Gammaproteobacteria > Burkholderiales > Burkholderiaceae_C > Sphaerotilus. The sequence continues at coordinate 22,744 of NZ_JAAFKF010000055.1, read as the reverse complement.
ACGAGTTGCAGCGGGATGCTGCCCGCCATTGCCGGGGCGACCGCGACTTGCGTGCCGGTGAGCGCGGAGCCGTCGTTGGCCGCCCAGGTCGCGGGCGGGCCGAAGTAGCGGCCGAGGGTCTCGCCGCCACGGCTCTTCAGCGCCGCCATCGGGCCGACGAACACCCACTCGAACACGTCCGTCGTGCCGGCCTTGGCACGGCATTCATAGGTGATCTCGCCAACGCCGACGGTCTCCCAAGCCACGCGGTGACCGGCCGGCACCTTGACCGGGTCGGGCAGCATGTCCTGGCTGTAGGGGGCGGCCTTGGCCATCATCGGCATGGACGGCATCGAGGGCATGCCCGAGCAGGCGGCCAGCACGGCGGTCAGGGTGAGGGAGGAAGCAACGAGAGCGAAGCGGGTCATGGCGGACTCCTGGGAAGGATGGGTGAGAGAGCTTGCAGGTGAAGGCTTTCGGGCCTTGCACTCCTCACTAGTCCGCTAACCCAGAAACTGGATGCAGCAGTCAACAATTTCTTACACCATGGGTTTTGGTGTGCAGTGCCTCGCTCAGTGAGGCGCAGTGCCGCCCGTCAGAACCTGTGGTGGCACATGAATGACCGGCATCACCGCGCCACGGATCGCCTCCCCGCTGATCGTCACTTCAACACACAAGCACATGCCTGCCCGAAGCTCGAAGCTGAACATCTCGATCGGCACCGTCATCGGCGCAATCTCCAAAGACCGTGTCGGGATGCGCGGGTCGATCTGGACATGGGTGAGGAGAGGTGGCATCAGGTCTGTGTCCCCGTCCAGAAACCTGATCTGGATGGGGATCGGATCGGGCAAGAACCTGGCTGTGATGAGCGTCAAGACACAGAACTTGTGGAAGCTTCCTGTGGATTCGGGAATGCCAATGAAGCCGTGGTAAATGCCCATGGCAGACATCTTGCCGCCCAGTTCATGGCGGATGTCATCGCAGAAGATCGAGGTAATCCAGGGTTGTGGTGTCATCGCTTGACCTGAGAAATCGTCTGGTCGAGTGCCTCGGTGACAGTACCCACGCTGACCCGGTAAGCCACCGCCAGTTGTCGCAGAAGGTTCAATTGGGGATTGTCGTTCTTGCCGTTTTCCAGCCGGGAGAGCTGCGGCTGTTGGATGCCCGTGGCCCGGTACACGTCCTCTTGGGACATGCCGCTGCGCAGTCGCAATGCAGTCAGTGGTGCGATGCCGTCGTCCGCCAGCATCTGACCGACAGCCTTGCGCGCCTGTTCGAAGGTGGCACGACCTTCTGGCGTGGCCAAGAGCTTGGCCCGTTGACGCGCACCGGGTCGTTCTTTCTTCTGCGGTGGCTGAACGATGTTCAGCGTGGCGCCGCTCTGCACCGTCCATGCCGAACCCAGCTTAATGACGGTGAATGAAGGGGATGTGATGACCTGCATAGTCCTGCCTCAGGCGTTGACCGAACGAGGATGTAGTGCTGTATCCGTCTGATCTGGGCATGATGCCAAGGAGGACGATGCGTGGGTCACGGTGGTCAACGCCATAGATCATCCGATGCTGTGAGAGTGCGCCTTCGATGGTTCTCGGCTTGATCCGGCATATGTTGAAACTGATTGCCACCCAAGCGCCAATGGCCATCGTGTCAAAGCTGGGATGCGGGATGTGCTGGAACTGGGACTCCGAGAGCCGTTGCCGAACCTGTTCGCTGTCCCAGATGGTGTCGATCAGCGCCAGATACAGCGCCACCTCGTCTTCAGACAATCCGTCCAGATCATCCTCCACGGCATCTGCGCTCTCTGCATCGTAGATCATAACTTTTGCGTCATGTCCTGGGGCTGACACGGATTCGACTGGCTGATGGTGCGTTCAAGCGCACGCCCCGGTAACACGGAGGTCAGCTGGAGAACAGGAAGTTCAGCACATCCCCATCCTTGACCACGTACTCCTTGCCTTCCGCCCGCATCTTCCCGGCGTCCTTCGCGCCCTGCTCGCCCTTGAACTGGATGAAGTCCTCGAACGCGATGGTCTGGGCACGGATGAAGCCCTTCTCGAAGTCGGTGTGGATCACGCCCGCGGCCTGCGGCGCGGTGTCGCCGACGTGGATGGTCCAGGCGCGCACTTCCTTCACCCCGGCGGTGAAGTAGGTCTGCAGCCCCAGCAGCTTGAACGCCGAGCGGATCAGCCGGTTCAGCCCCGGCTCGTCCTGCCCCATCTCGGCCAGGAACATCGCCCGGTCCTCGTCCTCCATCTCCGACAGCTCAGCCTCGGTCTTGGCGCAGATCGCCACGACCGGCGCGTTCTGCTTCGCGGCGAACTCGCGCAGGCGGTCGAGGAAGGGGTTGTTCTCGAAACCGCTCTCGTCCACGTTGCCCACGAACATCGCCGGCTTGGCGGTGATCAGGCACAGCGGCCGGAGGATGACCAGCTCCTCCTTGCTGAACTCGACCGAGCGCACCGGCAGGGCCTGGTCCAGCGCGGCCTGGCACTTCTCCAGCACCTTGACCAGCGCCGCGGCTTCCTTGTCACCCGAGCGGGCGATCTTCTGCGACCGGTGCATCGTCTTCTCGACGGTGCTCATGTCGGCCAGACAGAGTTCGGTCTGGATCACCTCGATGTCGGCGATCGGATCGACCTTGCCGGCGACGTGGATGACGTTGTCGTCCTCGAAGCAGCGCACGACATTGACGATGGCGTCGGTCTCGCGGATGTGCGAGAGGAACTTGTTGCCCAGCCCTTCGCCCGTGGACGCGCCCGCCACCAGCCCGGCGATGTCCACGAACTCGACGATGGCCGGCACGATCCGCTCCGGCTTGACGATCTCGGAGAGCTTGTCCAGCCGCGCATCGGGCAGCTCGACCACGCCGACGTTGGGTTCGATGGTGCAGAACGGGTAGTTCTCGGCGGCGATGCCGGCTTTGGTCAGCGCATTGAAGAGGGTGGACTTGCCGACGTTCGGCAGGCCCACGATGCCGCACTTGAGGCTCATGGTGGTGTCTTGTTCAGGGGGAGATCCGGCGATTGTAGGCGCCCACCCCCGCCCGGAGGACGCTCAGAACCGCACCGTCCCCCGCCCGCCCTGCCCCACCGCCAGCCACCGTCCGACGCCTTCGACGATCACCGCGTTCATCCCGAAGGTGATCGCCCCGCCCACCCGCGCATCGCTGCGGTAGCCAGCCAGCGTGTCGCCCGGCTCGACGCCCGATTGCGCCGTGTCGGGATCGATGTTCGGGATCGGGCAGCGCGGGCATGGCTTGACCAGCCGCAGCGTGACCGGGCCGTCCGACGTGTCGAACCGCAGTTCGTCGAGACCGTCCTCGCCATGCGGGCCGAGGCCGTCGAGCACGAGGTTCGGCCGGAAACGCGCCATCGTCACGGGGGCGTGGCCGCCGAGGGCGAGGCGGTGGTTCAGCTCGTCCAGCGCCGCCACGGACACGACCAGGATCGGGTAGCCATCGGAGAACGTGTTCTCGGCCTCGACCGCCCCGGTCCAGCGCGCACTCGACAGCCGCCGCTGCCCCGGCGCGAACTGCACCAGCCGCACCTGCTCGCCGAGAAAGTCGCTGAACCAGCGATCAGCCGCCGGATCACCCGCCCGCGCCTCGACCGCGTCATCCCACACCCGCACCCGCAGCGTCTCGCCCACCGCCACCGCCGGCAGCCCCAGCGGCCCACAGCCCGGCGCCGTCACGGTCAGCACGCCATCCTCACCGAGCGCCGGGCGGATCAGCGCCATGCGGGCGTGCTCGCGCTGGCTGAGGAACTCGTGCTGGTCGTCGATGAGCATCCACTGGCGGTCGTGCGCGAAGCCGGTGGCGGCGAGGTCGGTCCGCGCCAGCGACAGGCCGGCGCAGGACTTGATCGGGTAGACGTGCAGGCGGGCGATGGTGACGGGGCTGCTGCCGTCGTCGTCGTCGCCGTCGTGGTGGCCATCTGCGGGAAGGGATGCAAGGTCAAAGGCAGTCATCAGGGGCGTCCGTGCGAGGTGTTCCTACAATCTTGCTCCATGACCGCGCCCTTTTCGTTCGCCCCCCCTGCCCTGAACCCGGCCGCCCCCGGCTCGCCCACGCTGGACGTGCTGATCCGCGGCGGTGGGCCGGTCGGGATGGGCTTGGCGCTGGCGCTGTCGCGGGACGGGCTGCGGGTCGGCTTGCTGGCAGCCGCACCAAAGAAGGACACCCCGCCGGACGTGCGCACCTACGCGCTGAACGCGGGTTCGGTGGCACTGCTGGGCGAGCTGCGGGTGTGGGACGCGCTGCCCGAGGATGCCCGCACCGCCGTTCACGACATGCGCATCCACGGCGACGGCGGTGGCGCGATCGAGTTCAGCGCGTGGCAGCAGGGCATTGGCGAGCTGGCCTGGATCGTGGACGCCGCCGCGCTGGAGCACGCGCTCGGCGAGGCGCTGCGCTACGCCCCGCATGTGCAGCGGCTGACGCAACCGGTCGCTGCGTCGCTGACCGCTGTCTGCGAGGGCAAGGATTCCGCCACGCGGGATGCGCTCGGCGCCGGCTTCGAATCCTTCGCCTACGGCCACCACGGCATTGCCGCCCGCCTCGTCAGCGACACGCCGCACCACGGCACCGCCTGGCAGTGGTTCCGCCACCCGGACGTGCTGGCGCTGCTGCCCTTCGATCGGCCGCAGGTGGACCACGGCTTCGGCCTCGTCTGGTCGCAGCCGCAGGCTGAGGCGGAGCGGCTGCTGGCGCTGTCCGACGCCGAGTTCGAAGCCGCGCTGAACGAGGCCACGGGGGGCGCGGCCGGCACGCTGCGGCTCGGCTCGCCGCGCTCGGCGTGGCCGCTGCGGGTCGGGCAGGCGCAGCGGTGGTGCGGGCCGGGCTGGGTGCTGCTGGGCGATACCGCGCACGCGGTGCATCCGCTGGCCGGACAGGGGCTGAACCTGGGGCTGGCGGATGTGCGGGCGCTGGCGCGGGTACTGGTCGAGGCACGGCGCACGTCACCCTGGAAATCCCTCGGCGACGAACGCACCCTGCGCCGCTACGCCCGCGAGCGCAGCACCCCCACCCGCGCCATGAGCGGCCTGACCGACGGCCTGCTGCACCTTTTTGCACAGCCTTCAGCGCCCCTGAAGGAACTGCGCAACCACGGCATGACTCTGGTACATCATCTCGGCCCGCTCAAACGCTGGCTGACCGCCCGGGCGCTCGATGCCTGACCCCGCACGAAACCCGCACCAAGGACACCGCACCATGACACCTCGCCTCGCTCCCTTCGCCGCCGCCGCGCTCGCTGCCCTGACCTTGCTGGCGGGGCCTGCCCGCGCCAACGAGGACGAGATCCGCAAGACGCTCACCGAACGCTTCGCGAATCTGCCCAAGATCGACGAGATCCGCACGACGCCCATGCCCGGCGTCTGGGAAGTGCGCATCGGCACCGACATCATGTATTCGGACGCCAAGGGCACCTACCTGCTGCAAGGCTCGATGATCGACACCGCCACGCGCCGCAACCTGACCGAAGAGCGCGTGGACAAGCTCTCCGCGATCGACTTCGCCAGCCTGCCGCTCAAGGACGCGATCGTCTGGAAGAACGGCAACGGCAAGCGCAAGATCGCCGTCTTCGCCGACCCGAACTGCGGCTACTGCAAGCGGCTGGAGAAGGATCTGGTGAACGTGAAGGACGTGACGGTCTACACGTTCGTCATTCCAATCCTGGGCGGCGATTCGCCCGAGAAGTCGAAATCGATCTGGTGCGCCAAGGACAACACCACCGTGTGGCGCAACTGGATGATCGACGGGACGGCGCCCGCGCGGGTGATGGTCCAGTGCGACGCTGCCGCCATCGAGCGCAACACGGCGCTGGCCAAGAAACACAAGGTCACGGGCACGCCCGCCATCGTCTTCGAGGACGGCACGCGCGCACCGGGCGCAATCCCGGCAGCAGAAATCGAGAAGCGGATGGCCGCGAAGTCCTGAGCCGGCCGGCGCTAGACCTTGCCCAGCGGCGCGGTGCAGTCGCTGGCGGGCAAGCTCCGGTCGATCAGCGCCAGCAGCGCGTCGGTGCGCTGGCGGTAGAGCTGGTGGTTGCGGTGCGCTTGCACGGCATGCGGATCCGCCTGCTCGGACAGACCCAGCCGCGTGTACACCTGCGCCAGCATCGCGTGGGCGATGGCCCGGTCCTCCGGCTCGGTGGCGGCGCGGAGCGCGGAGTCGGCTGCCCGTGCCTGCAACAGCGCCGCACCACCCCGGCCCAGCGCCGCCAGACACCACGCCTGGTCGGCCAGGAACACGCACTCGCACGAGGTCAGTCCTTCGGCCACCGCCTGCGCCATGTGCGCCTCGTACAGCGTCAGCGCCTCGGCCAGTTGCCCGGACACCACCAGCAACTGCGCCCGCTGCATCGGCGGGTGGTTGCTCAGGGCACGGGTGCTGACGCTGCGGTCGAGAAAAACCGAGGACTCGGTGCCCAGCATCGCCCTGCGCAGCGCAACCGCATCGTGGTGTACCCCGAAGGCCGCGGTCAGGCGTACCTCGACGACCCGCAGCAATGCCATGTTGTACATGATCGAGCTGAGCGAGGCACCGTCACCCTCGGCCTGGGCGTGGACGCGAGCTTGGCTGTACCAGGGCTGGGCGCGTTCCTCGGCGCCGGCGTAGTGCAGCATCCCGGCCAGCACCAGACACAGCCGCGCGCGGGCGCCATGGTGGTCGGGCTGGGCGGTGTCCAGCGCCAGCACGAGGTGCGTGACGGCCGAGGCGTCGTCGCGGGCGTGGAAATCCAGGTGCGCCATCCACGCGGCGGCCAGCGGCAAGGCACGGGTGCTGCGGGTCGAGCGGGCCAGCACCAGGGCACGGCGCACACGCTCGCGGGCACGGCCGGCCAGGTCGGCATAGAAGTCCGCCAGACCTTCGGCCAGACACAGCCAAGGCGCCAGCGACGGGTAGCGGCGCACAGCGTCCCCGGCGCGCAGGCTGGCGATCTCGTCGCGCGCCCGGTCGGCCTCGCCCAGCCGGGCCAGCACCACCGCCCGCTCGGCCCGCAGGAACAGCACCGTGCGCGGCGCACGCCGCTGCGCAATCGCCTCGTCGAGTGTCTGCAGAAGCCGGATGACGGCCGACATGCCGCGACCGCCCGCCGGATCAGCCGCCCATCAGACGGTCGAGGGCTTCCTGGTACTTGGCGGTGGTGTAGGCGATGACCTCGTCCGGCAGTGCGGGCGCCGGCGCCGTCTTGTCCCAGGGGCGGCCGTCCACCTGGGCCGTCTCCAGCCAGTCGCGCAGGTACTGCTTGTCGAAGCTCGGCGGGTTGGCGCCTGCGGCGAGCGCGGCGTCGTACTGCTCGACCGGCCAGTAACGCGAGGAGTCGGGCGTGAGCACCTCGTCCATCAGCGTCAGCGTGCCGTGCTCGTCGAGGCCGAACTCGAACTTGGTGTCGGCGATGATGATGCCGCGGGTCAGCGCGAAATCGGCCGCCGTCTGGTAGAGCTGGATCGACACGTCGCGCACGCGGGTAGCGAGGTCGAGGCCGATGATCTCCACCATGCGCTCGAAGGCGATGTTCTCGTCGTGGTCGCCGACATCGGCCTTGGTGGCGGGCGTGAAGATCGGCGCAGGCAGCCTGGCCGCGTTGGTCAGACCGGCCGGCAGCGCGACGCCGCAGACCGACTGGCTCTCCTGGTATTCCTTCCAGCCGCTGCCGGCCAGATACCCGCGCACCACCGCCTCGACCGGCAGCGGCTTCAGGCGCTTGACCAGCATCGAGCGGTCGCGCACCTGCGCCACCTCGTCGGCCGCGACCACGCTCAGCGGGTCTTCGCCGGTGAGGTGGTTCGGCACGAGGTGGCCCAGGCGCGCGAACCAGAACAGCGCCACCCGCGTCAGCAGTGCGCCCTTGCCCGGAATCGGCTCGCCCATGATCACGTCGAACGCGGACAGCCGGTCGGTGGCGACCATCAGGATGCGGTCTTCGCCGACCGCGTAGTTGTCGCGCACCTTGCCGCGGGCGAGCAGGGGCAGGGAATGGAGGCTGGAGTTGTGCAGGGCAGCGGTCACGGCAGGGGTCACGGCAGAGGGTCGGAAGGGCCGGAAAGGCGGAAATCGGGGCCGATTGTAGGCCGCGTGCCCATGAAAAAAGCCCGTCCGGGACGGGCTGTCGTCATGCAGGCAGGGCCGCCGGGATCAGACCACCGTCTGCGCCAGCTCGCCGCGGCTGTACATCTGGGCGACCACCGACAGCGGGATGCCCTTGATCTTGCCGGCCTGGCCTTCGCAGCCGAATTCCATGTAACGCTGCTTGCAGATCAGCGTTGCGGCTTCGCGGGCGGGCTTGAGCCACTCGCGGGCGTCGAACTTGTCCGGGTTCTCGAACAGGAACTTGCGCACCGCGCCGGTCATCGCCAGGCGGATGTCGGTGTCGATGTTGATCTTGCGCACGCCGAACTTGATGGCTTCCTGGATCTCCTCGACCGGCACGCCGTAGGTTTCCTTCATCTTGCCGCCGTACTGGTTGATGATCGCCAGCAGGTCTTGCGGCACCGACGAGGAGCCGTGCATCACCAGGTGGGTGTTGGGGATGCGCTTGTGGATTTCCTTGACGCGGCTGATCGCCAGGATGTCGCCCGTGGGCTTGCGGCTGAACTTGTAGGCGCCGTGGCTGGTGCCGATGGCGATGGCCAGGGCGTCGAGCTGCGTGGCCTTGACGAACACGGCGGCTTCTTCCGGGTCGGTCAGCATCTGGCTGTGGTCCAGCTTGCCTTCGGCGCCGATGCCGTCTTCCTCGCCCGCTTCGCCGGTTTCCAGGTTGCCCAGGCAGCCCAGTTCACCTTCGACGGTCACGCCGACCAGGTGCGCCATGTCCACGACCTTGCGGGTCACCTCGACGTTGTAGTCGAAGTCGGCCGGGGTCTTGCCGTCGGCGCGCAGCGAGCCGTCCATCATCACCGAGCCGAAGCCCAGGTCGATGGCGCCCTGGCAGATCGCGGGGGTCTGGCCGTGGTCCTGGTGCATGACCAGCGGGATGTGCGGATAGGCTTCGACGGCGGCCTGGATCAGGTGCTTGATGAAGTGCTCGCCGGCGTACTTGCGGGCACCGGCCGAGGCTTGCAGGATCACCGGCGCACCGACCGCATCGGCCGCGGCCATCACGGCCTGGACCTGTTCGAGGTTGTTGACGTTGAAGGCCGGGATGCCATAGCCGTGTTCGGCGGCGTGGTCCAGCAGTTGGCGCATGGAAACGAGCATGGGAGAAACCTCAGGAAGTAAGTGACAGGATGGCAAGAACCTGCGACAGCGGTCATGGCGGGGGTGCCTGAAACCACTGTGTAACTCCCGAGATTCTACGGTCGAGACCCCGATCAACCGTGCGATTTCCCCTTATCCAAGGCGCTCTGGCGCAAGCGATGCGCCATTTCTGCGCAACATTGCGGACCAGTTACAGCCCGGAACGGCGGCTTCAGCCCACGCGGCAGACCTTGAGCATGTTCGTGCCGCCCGGATAGCCCATCGGCTCGCCGCAGGTGATGGCGTAGGTGTCGCCCGGCTTGAGCACGCCGCGCTCGACCAGCAGCGCCTCGGCCGCCGCCAGCGCCAGGTCACGGTCCTCGAACTTGGCCATCAGGATCGGGCGCACGTTGCGGTAGAGCGCCATCTTGCGCTCCGACAGCACCTGCGTCGTCAGCGCGTAGATCGGCACGTCGGTCTTGTAGCGGCTCATCCACAGCGCGGTCGAACCCGATTCGGTCAGCGCCAGGATCGCCTTGCAGCCCAGGTGGTGTGCCGTGAACAGCGCGCCCATCGCGATCGACTGGTCGATGCGGGCGAAGGTCTTGTTGGTGAAGTCGGCGTCGAGCTTGACCTCTTCGGCGGCCTCGGCGGCCATCGCGATGGCGACCATCTGCTCGACGGTTTCCACCGGGTACTTGCCGGCCGCCGTCTCGGCCGAGAGCATCACCGCGTCCGTCCCGTCCAGCACCGCGTTCGCCACGTCCGACACCTCGGCGCGGGTCGGCACCGGGTTCTGGATCATCGACTCCATCATCTGCGTGGCGGTGATGGCGACCTTGTCCATGGCGCGGGCCATGCGGATCATCTTCTTCTGCAGCGCCGGCACCGCCGCGTTGCCGACTTCGACCGCCAGATCCCCGCGGGCGACCATGATGCCGTCGCTGGCCTTCATGATGGCTTCGAGCTGGGGGATGGCCTCGGTGCGCTCGATCTTGGCGATCATGCCCGGCTTGTGGCGCCACGGCTCGCCGGCCACGTTGGCCAGTTGGCGCGCCATTTCCATGTCGATGGCGCTCTTGGGGAAGCTCACCGCGAGGTATTCGCACTGGAAGGACATCGCGGTCTTGATGTCCTCCATGTCCTTGGAGGTCAGCGCGGGCGCGGTCAGACCGCCGCCCTGCTTGTTGATGCCCTTGTTGTTGGACAACTCGCCACCGACCTTGACGACGGTATGCACCTTGTCGCCCTTGACCAGCTCGACCACCAGCACGATCAGCCCGTCGTTGAGCAGCAGCGTGTCGCCCGGACGCACGTCACGCGGCAGTTCCTTGTAGTCCAGACCGACCCCGGCGATGTCGCCCAGCTCGGTGCGGGAGGCGTCGAGCACGAACTTCGCGCCGTTCTCCAGCATCACCTTGCCCTCGGCGAACTTGCCGACGCGGATCTTCGGGCCTTGCAGGTCGGCCATGATCGCCACCGGCTTGCCGACGCGAGCGGCAATCTCGCGCACGAGGCTGGCGCGGTCGATGTGGTCCTGCGCCTTGCCGTGGCTGAAGTTCAGCCGCACCACATCGACACCGGCCCGGATCAGCCGCTCCAGCACAGCCGGGTCGGACGAAGCGGGGCCGAGGGTGGCGACGATCTTGGTATTGCGGGGCATGGGGCGGTCTCCGTGGGGATCTGACAAAACGATCCTTTGATTATTGACCGCCAACTAGAACACGGTGGTTACGAAGAAAGACGTACAACCGCTGCTGCTGCTGCCGCCGCATCCGCCACCGCCAGCGCCGTCATGTTCACCACCCGGCGCATCGACGCCGACGGCGTGAGGATATGCACCGGCGCCGCCGCCCCCAGCAGGATCGGCCCGACCGTCACGCCCTTGCCCGAGGTCATCTTCAGCACGTTGAACAGGATGTTGGCCGCGTCGATGTTGGGCAGCACCAGCAGGTTGGCCGCGCCCGACAGCGACGAGTCCGGCAGGATGTTGCGGCGGATCGACTCCGACAGCGCCGCGTCGCCGTGCATCTCGCCATCGCACTCGATCTCGGGCGAGCGCGCCACGAACAGGTCACGCGCCGCGCGCACGCGCTGGGCGGACGGTCGGTGCGAGGTGCCGAACATCGAGTGCGACAGGAAAGCGACCTTCGGGGGCAGGCCGAAGCGGCGCACTTCCTCGGCCGCCATCAGCGCGATGTCGGCGAGTTCCTCGGCGCTGGGCTGCTCGTTGATGAAGGTGTCGGTGATGAAGAGGTTGTGCTCCTCCAGCATCAGCGCGTTCATCGTGGCGAACACCTTGGCCCCCGCCCGCTGGCCGATGACGTTCTTCACGTACTCGAAGTGGCTGTCGTAGCGCCCGTGCAGCCCGCACAGCATCGCGTCGGCGTGGCCGAGCTTGAGCAGCATGGTCGCGATCAGCGTCGTCGAGCGGCGCACGGCGGCCTTGGCGGCTTCGACCGACACGCCGTCGCGCTTCATCAGGCGGTGGTACTCCTCCCAGCAGGCGCGGAAACGGGCGTCGTCCTCGGGGTTCACCACCTCGAAATCCACCCCCGGCTTCAGCCGCAGCCCCGCCCGCTCGATGCGTGCCGCGATCACCGCCGGCCGGCCCACCAGGATCGGCTGCGCCATGCCTTCGGTCAGCACCGCCTGCACGGCCCGCAGCACGCGCTCGTCCTCCCCTTCGGCGTAGACGACGCGGGCCGGGTGGCGCTTGGCGGCGGCGAAGACCGGGCGCATGAACATGCCGGTCTGGTAGACGTAGCGGGTCAGCGATTCGCGGTAGGCAGCGAGGTCGGTGATCGGGCGCTCGGCGACGCCAGACTCGGCCGCCGCAGCGGCCACGGCCGGGGCGATGCGCAGGATCAGGCGGGCGTCGAAGGGCTTCGGGATCAGGTACTCGGGGCCGAACTGCAGCTCCTGCCCGGCGTAGGCGGCGGCCACCTCGTCGCTGGTTTCTTCCTTCGCCAGCGCCGCGATCTCGCGCACGCAGGCCAGCTTCATCGCCTCGGTGATCTTGGTGGCGCCGCAGTCCAGTGCGCCGCGGAAGATGTAGGGGAAGCACAGGACGTTGTTGACCTGGTTCGGGTAGTCCGAGCGGCCGGTGGCGATGATGCAGTCTGGGCGCGCGGCCTTGGCGATCTCGGGGCGGATCTCCGGCTCGGGGTTGGCCAGCGCCAGGATGATCGGCTGCGTGCCCATGCTGGTGACCATCTCGCCGGTCATCACGCCCGCAGCCGAGCAGCCCAGGAACACGTCCGCGCCGACGATGACCTCGGCCAGCGTCTTCATGTCGGTCTTCTGGCAGTAGCGTTGCTTGGACTCGTCCAGCTTGTCGCCACGGCCTTCGCGGATGACGCCCTTGGAGTCGCAGACGAAGATGTTCTCGATCCGCACGCCCAGGCCGACCATCAGGTCCAGGCAGGCAATCGCCGCCGCCCCCGCGCCCGACACCACGAGCCGCACGTCGCCGATCGCCTTGCCGACCAGCTCCAGGCCGTTCAGCAGGGCGGCGCCGGAGATGATCGCGGTGCCGTGCTGGTCGTCGTGGAACACGGGGATCTTCATGCGCTCGCGCAGCTTCTTCTCGATGTAGAAGCACTCGGGCGCCTTGATGTCTTCGAGGTTGATGCCACCGAGCGTCGGCTCCAGCGCGGCGATGATCTCGACCAGCTTGTCCGGGTCGCGCTCGGCGAGTTCGATGTCGAACACGTCGATGCCGGCGAACTTCTTGAACAGGCAGCCCTTGCCCTCCATCACCGGCTTGGACGCCAGCGGGCCGATGTCGCCGAGGCCGAGCACGGCGGTGCCGTTGGTGATGACGCCGACGAGGTTGGCGCGCGAGGTGTATTCGGCGGCCAGCGACGGGTCTTTCTCGATCGCCAGGCAGGGATAGGCTACGCCGGGCGAGTAGGCCAGCGACAGGTCGCGCTGGTTCATCAGCGGTTTCAGCGGCGTGACGGCGATCTTGCCCCGGACTGGCGAGCGGTGGTAGTCCAGTGCGGCGTCGCGCAAGGCCAGTTCGGCGGGGGACAAGGGCTGGGTCATCGAAGGCACTCCTGCGGGTCCGGCGGTATCACCGGGGGTTCAAAACCAAAGGGGAGCGGAGATTACTGCGGTCGGGACCGGTGTGCATGCGCAATGCGCGCGCCGAGTGCAGAGAACGCAGGGGTCATGCCGACAAGGGCGATGGTTATGCGCAAGCGGCATGCCCGTCCGCGATAATCCACGGATTGAGCGTCCCGCACGCCGCCACGCTGCCACGAGTTCCGCGCCGCCATGAGCCTCCCAGACCGCTACGACCCCACCGCCGTCGAATCCGCCGCCCAGACCGCCTGGCGCGCCGCCGACGCCTACCGCGTTCACGAAGACCAGACGAAGCCGAAGTTCTATGCCTGCTCGATGCTGCCCTACCCCTCGGGCAAGCTGCACATGGGCCATGTGCGCAACTACACCATCAACGACATGCTGACCCGGCAGTTGCGGATGAAGGGCTACAACGTCCTGATGCCGATGGGCTGGGACGCTTTCGGTCTGCCGGCGGAGAACGCCGCGCTGAAGAACGCCGTGCCGCCCGAGAAGTGGACGCGCGAGAACATCGCCTACATGAAGACCCAGATGCAGGCGATGGGGCTGGCGATCGACTGGTCGCGCGAGGTCGCCACCTGCGACCCGGACTACTACAAGTGGAACCAGTGGCTGTTCCTGAAGATGCTGGAAGCGGGCATCGCCGAGCGCCGCACGCAGGTCGTGAACTGGGACCCGGTCGATCAGACGGTGCTGGCGAACGAGCAGGTGATCGACGGCCGCGGCTGGCGCTCCGGCGCGCTGGTCGAGAAGCGCGAGATCCCCGGCTACTACCTGAACATCGTCCAGTACGCCGACGAGCTGCTGGGCGCGGTCGCCAATCCGGAAGACCCGAACTACCTCAGCGGCTGGCCCGAGCGGGTGCGGCTGATGCAGGAGAACTGGATCGGCAAGAGCGAGGGTGTGCGCTTCGCCTTCCCGCATGACATCGCGGGCGCGGATGGTTCGCTGATTCAGGGCGGCAAGCTCTACGTCTTCACGACCCGCGCCGACACGATCATGGGCGTGACCTTCTGCGCCGTGGCCCCGGAGCACCCGCTGGCCGCGCACGCCGCCGCGACGAATCCGGCGCTGACCGCGTTCATCGCCGAGTGCGCCCAGGGCGGCACGACCGAAGCCGAACTCGCCACGCAGGAAAAGAAGGGCCTGCCCACCGGCCTGTTCGTCACGCACCCGCTGACCGGCGCACAGGTCGAGGTCTGGGTCGGCAACTACGTGCTGATGAGCTATGGCGACGGTGCCGTGATGGGCGTGCCGGCGCATGACGAGCGCGATTTCGCGTTCGCGAAGAGGTACGGCATCGAGATCAAGCAGGTCGTGCGGCTCGCGCAGGCTGGCGATGAAGCGTTCTCGCTCGACGCCTGGGCCGACTGGTACGGCGACAAGCAGCGCGCCGTGTGCGTCAACTCGGGCGAGCTGGACGGGCTGGCCTGCAAGGACGCCGTGAGCCGCGTCGCCGAACTCGTCGGCGCCAAGGGCCTCGGCGAGAAGAAGACCACCTGGCGCCTGCGCGACTGGGGCATCAGCCGCCAGCGGTACTGGGGCACGCCGATCCCGATCATCCATTGCGACGACTGCGGCGCGGTGCCGGTGCCGGCGGCGGACCTGCCGGTCGTGCTGCCGATCGACTGCGTGCCGGACGGCTCGGGCAACCCGCTTAAAAAACGCACCGACTTCCTGAACGTCGCCTGCCCCTGCTGCGGCAAACCGGCGCAGCGCGAGACGGACACGATGGACACCTTCGTCGATTCGTCGTGGTACTTCATGCGCTACTGCGACGCGCAGAACAGCGAAGCGATGGTCGCCGGCGGCACCGACTACTGGATGCCGATGGACCAGTACATCGGCGGCATCGAGCACGCGATCCTGCACCTGCTCTACGCCCGCTTCTGGACCAAGGTGATGCGCGACCTGAAGCTGGTGACGATCAACGAGCCGTTCACCAAGCTGCTGACGCAGGGCATGGTGCTCAAGGGCGCCTTCTTCCGCAAACCCGAAGGCGGCGGCAAGAGCTACTACTGGGAACACGAGGTCAACGTCCTGACGAACGACCATGGTGTGGTCATCGGCGGCACGCTGAAGGCGGACGGCCTGCCGCTCGATTACGAGATGACGACGATGTCGAAGTCCAAGAGCAACGGCGTCGATCCGCAGGCCCTGATCAACCAGCATGGCGCGGACACGGCCCGCCTGTTCGTGATGTTCGCGTCGCCGCCGGAGCAGACGCTGGAGTGGAACGACGCGGGCGTCGAGGGCGCGCACCGCTTCCTGAAGCGCGTCTGGGGCTTCGCGGCGAAGCACGAGGCGGTGCTGACCTCGGCGGCGAACGTGGTCGGCGGGGATCTGCCGGCCGCCGCCAAGGCGCTGCGCCGCGAGGTGCATCTGGTGCTGCGGCAGGTCAGCCACGACTACGAGCGCATGCAATACAACACGGTGGTGTCCGGCGGCATGAAGCTGCTGAACGCGCTGGAAGCGTACAAGCACGATGGCAGCAACGCCTCGGCCGCCGTGCTGCGCGAGGGCTACTCGGTGCTGCTGCGCGGGCTGTACCCGGCGTGTCCGCACCTGACGTGGAAGCTCTGGGCCGACCTCGGCTACGCGGCCAAATGGGGCGATCTGCTCGACGCGCCGTGGCCGCAGGTGGACGAGGCCGCGCTGGTGCAGGACGAGATCGAGCTGGTGCTGCAGGTCAACGGCAAGACCCGCGGCGCGATCAAGGTGCCGGCCGGCGCGGACAAGGCGGCGATCGAAGCCGTGGCCGCCGCCAGCGCCGAGGTGGCGAAGTTCGCCGAGGGCAAGCCGCCGAAGAAGATCATCGTCGTGCCCGGCCGGCTCGTGAACGTGGTGGTCTGACGTGGTGCAGCGGCGTGTGTTCGTGCTGGCGACGGTCTCGGCCCTGACCGGCTGCGGTTTCCAGTTGCGCCGCCCGCCGGAGCTGCAGTTGAAGCACGTCTTCCTCGCCGGCTTCGACGCCTACTCGCCGATGGGCGACGAGCTGCGCCGGCAACTGCGCGCCAGCCGCGGTGTCGTGCTGACCGAGACGGCGGCCGAAGCGGACGTGGTGCTCGACGCGCTGGAGGACGCCCGCGAGCAGGTCGTCGCCGCCTCGACCGCCGCCGGTCAGGTGCGCGAACTGACCTTGCGGGCACGCCTGCGCTTCAAGGCGCGCACGCCGGCCGGCCGTGTGCTCATCGCCCCGGCCGAGCTGACGCTGACCCGCGACGTGAGCTACAGCGAGACCACCGCGCTGGCCAAGGAGCAGGAGATCGCGCTGCTGTTCCGCTCGATGCACACGGATCTGGCGGCGCAGGTGCTGCGGCGGCTCGCGGCGCTCGGGCCAAGCTGAGGCTTGGCCCATCCCGCACATCGCAGCGGCTTTATTTCCAGTTGGCGGCAATCACCGAATTCAATGCCGTCTGGTAGTCAACTGGCAAGCTGGTTTGACCGGCTGTGGGCGCATAAAAAGCGGCCATCGCAGAAACCAGCGTATCCGCCTGACTTTCAAGCAGTCGCTTGCCGTTGCCAAGCTCGATGCTATCTGTTCGGTATGCGCTACCGCTGTACCAGTTCTGGATCGTGAGCTTTTGACATCCTCCCCGCCCTAAAGGACGGGGATTCCTCCTGCGAGACGCGCATGTCCGCGCGCGGCGATGTTCCTGGCTGCATTCACGTCGCGGTGGTGTTCCGCGCCGCAATCGCAGCATGTCCATCGCCTCATTCGCAGACCTGTCCTGCCTTTCGGACTGCTGGCGGGTATGCCCCCGCAGCGCGAACAGGTCTGGGTTGTGTAGGCTTCGTTCACCTCCTCGAACACGATGCCGGCCTGATGGCTCTTGTATTCCAGCATCGTTTTCAGCATTGCCCATCCGGCGTCCAGCGTGGACTTCGCCATCTTGGTCTTCACCATCGCTTTCGCCTGCACGTTCCCGACGAAGATCGCCGCGTTGCGCTCGACCAGCCCGGTGCTGAACTTGTGCATCGCGTCCTTGCGCGTGTTGGCGATCTTCGCGTGGATCGCGCGCACCCGGTTCTTCTTGCGCGCCCGCTGGGCGATCCCCAGCGCGCCCTCATGCTTGCGGTACAGGCCGGACGCCAGTTCTTCACCGTCCGAGCACGTCGCCGCGGTCTTCAGGCCAAGGTCGATCCCCACCGATCCAGTGCCGGCCGACTTCGGCACGTCCACCTTGACGCACACGTTCAGGTACCACCGGCCACGCGCGTCCTGCGAGAACGACCCGGCGCGCAGATCGAACCGGCTCAGCCCGTAGCTGTC
Organism: Sphaerotilus sp.; assembly: GCF_013299175.1. Taxonomy (GTDB): domain Bacteria; phylum Pseudomonadota; class Gammaproteobacteria; order Burkholderiales; family Burkholderiaceae_C; genus Sphaerotilus. The sequence continues at coordinate 5,222 of NZ_JAAFKF010000055.1, read as the reverse complement.
CCACAGACTGAACCTGTGCCCGAGAAAAGCGATCTGCCCGGCCTTGTACTTCGCGCCGCCCGCCTTGAACGGCACCCAGCCCAGCGAATGCTTCGCCGCCTTCGCGTTCGACACCCGCCAGTTCAGCCTCGACTTCTTGAACTGCTTGCGCCGGGTGGCGTACTCCTCGCACACCAGTTGCACCGTGGCGCTACCGATCCGCACGCCATCGCACTTCGAGTACCCGGCCGTGAGCTTCTGCAGGTCGAACCCGCTCAAGAACTCGCGCCGCTCCCGGAGCGCCCGCGCACTCGTCTCGTTGCAGTAGTTCCACACCTGATTGACCTCGCGCGCCATCAAGGACAGCACGCCCGCGTGCTTGTCCTTGATGCGCAGCTTGAGGGTCTTCACGGCTTCCATCCGACAACTGTATTTCCATACATGTCGCTTGACAAGCCGTTCCGGCTTGAACGCTCGACCCCGGGCTGAACCCCGGGGCTTGTCGCTTCGTCCGGGTCATTGGTTTCCAACAGCGTTAACTGCAAATCGCTGCCTGATCGCTGCAGCCAGAGGCGGCGCAGGAAGTACAGCGGCTGTGCGCCCTCCTTGCCGTTGGTCACGCCACGCACCAGCGCCTGCAGCGTCGGCGGATAGGCGGGCTGGCCGGCTTCATGCGGCACGAGACCGGTGTCGCTGGCGCGTTTGTAGGCATCGATGGCGTCGCGGATCTCCCAGAGCGCCCGCCGGAGTTCGCGCTCCTGTTCGCGCCGGTGGCTCATCTCGGCCAGCGGCTGGACCATCAGCGCGAGCACGGCGATCACCGCCAGCACGGCGAGCAATTCGATCAGTGTGTAGCCCCGGGACATGGGGGACATGGGCGACATGGGTTTCATCACCGGGCCTGCACCTGCAACACCGGCGGCAGTGGCACGGCGGGTGGTGCCGGATCTGGGGCGGCCCCCGGCGTCGTGCCTGGCGCGTCATCGGCCACCGACAACCGCCCGCCCACCGTCCGCAGACGCGGCGCCGCATCCGTGCCGACCCACAGCTCGCCCGTGGCGGCGTCCGGCTGCCGCAGGTTGCGCAGCACATGCCCGTGCCGACCCACAGCTCGCCCGTGGCGGCGTCCGGCTGCCGCAGGTTGCGCAGCACATGCGGGGTGATCGCCAGCACGAGTTCGGTGCGGTCGGCCGAGTCCGCCTGGCTGGAGAACAGCCGCCCGACCATCGGCACATCGCCCAGCCCCGGCACCCGGTTGGCGCTGGTGCGCTCGCTGCGGCTGATGATGCCGGCGAGCAACTGCGTCTGCCCGTCGCGCAGGCGCAGCAGGGTCGAGGCGTTGCGGGTGCCGATTTGGTAGGCCAGCGTGCCGGAGGCGGTCTTGATCTGGGTGCCCAGCGAGCTGACCTCCAGCGCGATCTTGATCGCCACTTCGTCGTCGGTGTAGACGGTCGGCTCCACATCGAGCTTCAGCCCCACGTCGATGTAGCTCACGCTGTCGGCCACGAAGCCGTTCGGGCCGGTGGTGGCGGTGATCAGCGGGATCTTGTCGCCGATGAGGATCTTGGCCTTTTCCTTGCTCTTGACGCGGATGCGCGGCGCCGAGAGCGTGTTCACGTCGCCGATGGCGCGCTTGAGGTTGACCAGCAGGCCACCGACCGAGACGCCGACGCGGTCGCGCGTGATGCCCTCGATGTTGAGCAGGTTCAGCCCATTGGCCCCGAGCGGCGCCAGCGGCGTCAGCGAGAACGAGTCGGGGAAGCGCACGCCGAGTTCTGTCAGCCGGGTGGAGCTGACCTCCAGCACCTCCAGCTCCAGCAGCACCTCGGGTTCGGCCGCATCGAACAGCGCGATCAGTCGCTCGGCCAGCAGCACGTTCTCCGGTGTGTCGCGCAGCGCGAGCAGGTTGGTGCGCTCGTCCACGAAGGGCTCGCGCAGCTTGAGCATCGCTTTGAGGAAGGCGGCCGTGTTCTTGGCGTCGGCGTTGGCGAGGTAGAACACGCGCACGACCTGTTCCTGGTGCTCGCGCTGCTTGTCGGGGGTGTTGGGGTAGATGAGGATGGTCTGGCCGTCGATGACCTTCTTGGCGAGCTGGTAGGTGTTGACGATCAGGTCGATGGCCTCCTCGACCTTGGCGGACTTGAGGAAGACGGTGACGCGGGTGTCCTGGCGGATGTCCTTGTCGAGGATGAAGTTGATGCCGCTGTTGCGCGAGACGACATCGAGCACGGTGCGCAGGTTGGCGTCGCGGAAGTCGAGCGAGATGGGGCGGGCTTCGCTGAGGCCGGTCTGGGCGGCGCGGACCTGGGCTTGGCGGGCGTCGATCTCCAGCTTGCGCTGCAGGGCGAGCAGGTCGGGGTGGCGGGGGTTGTCCTTGAGGGCGTCGGTGAGCACGAGCAGGGCGGCGGTGGGCTTGCGCTGTTCGACGAGTTGTCGGGCGTCCTTGAGGGCGAGGCGCTGGCGGCGTTCGGTGTCGATCTCGGCCAGCAGCGGGGTGACGCGCTTGAGGCCGGGGTCGAAGGGCTTGGCGCGCTCCAGCAGGGTGGTGGCGTCGTCGAGGCGGCCGGTGGCGCGGGCGGCGGTGGCTTCGGTGAGCAGCCGGGTGAGGCCCTCGGTGCGGGCTTGCACGAGGCCGGCGCGCAGGGTGGGGCTGTCGGGGTAGCTTTTGAGGCCGGTGTCGAGGGTTTGGACGGCCTGTTCGTACTGACCGGCTTGCAGGGCGGTCTGGGCTTGCTGGCGGATGCGGGTTTCGGCGCAGCCGGTGAGCAGGCTCAGGCACAGGGTGGCGATCAGGGAGGACGACAGCAGGTGGTTCATCAGGGACGGGCGGGCGGGATGGCGATGACCAGGCGCTGCTGGTTGGGCGGGTACAGCAGGTGGATGCCGTCGTCGTCGATGCTGTCGATGACGAAGCCGTTGTCCAGGGCGTCGCCCTTCTTGACGGGTAGAGCGGTGTCGCCGGCGCTGAGGTAGACGAGGGTTTCGCCCTGGGGGGTCTGCATGCGGCCGAGGTAGCGCAGGCGCATTTCGGGGGTGGGCGGGGGTGGCGGTGGGGCGGGGGGTTGCGCGGGTGGTGGGGCGGCGGTCGTCGGGGGGGCGACTGGGCGGGCGTCGGCGGGGGCGAAGAGGTCGCGCTGGGCCAAGGCTAGGCGGGTCGGGGTCCAGGTGGCGGGCAGCGGGGGCGGACTGGGGGCGGTGGCCTGTGGGGCGATGGCGCGGCGCTCAGGGGCCAGCGGCAGGCTGTCGCGCGCTGTCAGGCGCGGCTCGACTGCGGCCACGATCCGAGGCGACGTGTCTGTCCACAGCGCCACCGCGCTGAGCATGCCGCTGGCCGTCAGGCCCCATTTCAGGCTTCGTCGCATCATTCAGGGAACCAGCAGCGGGCGACCCCACAGGTTGAGTACCAAGGCGGACTCCACCTCTGCAGACGGTGCAGGCAGGCGTTGCAGGCTCCAGCGTTGCACGGTGACCCAGGGATTGCGGCGCTGCACATCTTGAATCAGCGCCTTGGTGGCGGGGTAGGGGCCGCGCAGGTGCAGGTTCAGTTCGGCCCGCGCCAGCTCGGAGACCGTGGCCGGGTGGTCTTGGGTTTGCATGTCCACGACGGTCACACCGCTGGCGGTGGCGGTTTGGGTCAGGGTTTTGAAGACCATGGCGGGGGTCAGGAGGGCGACGCCTGTGGTGGCGAAATCGTGCGGGGCAGGTGCGACAGCCGCTGCTGGCGACAACGGGGCCACGGCTCGGGTCAGCCGGCTTTGTGCGTCGTTCTGCGCCTCGATGGTGATAGATTCACGTTGGTCAAGATATTCTGCACAAGCGTACAGTCCACTACCGAAACTCAGGAACAGCATTAATATTAACCACCACCAACGCCACAGGTTACATCTTGATGAATTAATTCGCATCGGAATTCAAGGAATTAGTACGCCAATTTCATTAGTGTGTTGCACTTCAGTTTATAGCGTACCAAGACTCAAGACTCGACCTTGGCGACTGGCGATGGGCGAATCTTGCGCCATAGCCAAGGGATCAGTTTGAACCACTGAAGGTATCCGACAGCACAAAAGGCAAACCATAGAACAGTGAAGCCAATCCATGGCGGCAAGTCGCTGATTGGAACAGGCAGATCGCCATCATTAATCACCACTAACATCGCAATGGCTCCAGATACCAGCAGGCCGCTTGGAAACGTGAGCGCTGACATTGCTCCCGCAAACAAGATGCCGGCGTCGCTGCGTGGGCCAGGCGTGTAGGCGTACAACGTAAACGCAAGTACCGCACAGCACGTCACCAACCAAACCGCAAGCAGAACTCGACTGATCACCTTTTGCTTCTCCTACCAGAGTTCGGATATCCGATGTATGGGCGGTCAGTGCGAGTGCTAGACGAGCACTCATATCGGCAGGAATTCAGCACCTCTTCGGCCCACTCCTGACAGTCGGTCGCTAGGGGAATGCCGTATGTCGGGCGAGGGCCATTCAGACGGCGCCGGACACAGCTCTCGATGCAAGTGTTGTCGGGTTCCTTCTGCTCGCAACGTTCTGAGTTGAACTCGTCTTTGCTCGGCTTGCCCGGACCCCAGAGCGGATCTGACCACTTCTCACCGCGCTGATCTTGTCCGCCACATTGACCGGGCACGCACAAATAGCGGTGATGAGCCATCGGCACATTGGACATCGCCCATGTCGCACGCCCCTCTCCAAGGACACCAGTCAGCGCGTGCAATGGCGCCCTGCACATGTACGTAGCCAGCCCAAGCGGATCAGTCAGCGCGGTAGGCTGGTTCTCGGCGTAGCTGTAGGTATTGATGCCGCCGTGAAGCCCGATGGGATCGGACTGCGTGTATCGCCCGATGGCGGGATCGTAGTCCCTGAACCCGTTGTAGAACAGGCCGGATTCTGCGTCGGCATACTGCCCCGGGAACCGCAGGTTCTGCGTGAAGGCGCCCAGCCCGGAGGGGTTGGTCTCGGGGGCGGTGTTGCCAAACGGCTCGGCGATCCACCGCCAGCGCAGCCGCCCGCTGGTGTCCACGGCCACCCTGGGCGTGTCCAGGTGATCGCTGTGCAGGTAGTACACCAGCGGCGGCGCCGTGGCCGTAGCCCCGGGGGTGAACATCACCACCGGGGTGTCGCCCATCCAGACGTACTCGCGCAGGGCCGCACCCGTCCCGTCGTACTCGCCCAGCAGGTGCCCGGCCGGGTCATGCACGAAGATCACGGTGCCTGCGGAGGAAGCCTTGCGCA
>NZ_JAAFKF010000054.1 GCF_013299175.1 Sphaerotilus sp. | reverse complement strand
GACGCAAATCAAGCAAGACAAGACCCTCAAGCTAGGCATTCAGGGCAAGCGGCGCACCGCCGGGTGGGATCTGGACTACCTGGAGACGGTCTTGGGGATGGTCAGAATTTAGATGCGATCGCCCTGGCGGAAGCCGTTGTAGAACAGGCCGGACTCTGCGTCCGCATACTGCCCCGGGAACCGGAGGTTCTGCGTGAAGCTGCCCAGCCCGGAGGGGTTGGTCTCGGGGGCGGTGGTGCCGAACGGCTCGGCGATCCACCGCCAGCGCAGCCGCCCGCTGGTGTCCAAGGCGACCCGTGGCGTGTCCAGGTGATCGCTGTGCAGGTAGTACACCAGCGGAGCCGCAGTCGCGGTGGCCCCCGGGGTGAACATCGCCACCGGGGTGTCGCCCATCCAGACGTACTCGCGCAGGGCCGCACCCGTCCCGTCGTACTCGCCCAGCAGGTGCCCGGCCGGGTCATGGACGAAGATCACGGTCCCTGAGGAGGAAGCCTTCCGCAGCCGCCGGCCCTGCCCGTCGTAGGTGTAGCTGGTGGAGAGGCCGGCCCGGGTGAGCGTGCTCATGCGCCCGGCGAGGTTGAAGGTGGCGGTGTAGCCCTTGCCCGAGTCGGCCAGCGTGTTGCCCATGGCGTCCGGGGTCAGCGTGGAGGCGGGGTTGCTCAGGCCCGCGAGCCGGTTGCTGGCGGGATCGACCGCGTAGCCCTGGGCCACCCCGTTGATCAGCACCCCCGTGCGGTTGCCGTTGGCGTCGTAGCTGAAGCTCCAGGTGGTGGCGTTGGCGGAGACCTGGGTGAGCCGGCCGAGCCCGTCGTGGTCGAAGCCCTGGCGCAGGCTCGGCATGGGTGTCCCGCTGGCCGTATCGTAGTGGTCGAACGCCTTGATGCGGTCTGCCGCGTCGTAGCTCAGGTCACGCACGACCGGGCCGAGCCGGTAGCGCACGAGCCGCCCTGCGCTGTCGAAGACCCGCTCGTGGGGCTGCAGCGCCCCGCCGGCCAGCACCCACTGCCAGCTCCGGGCCGCGCCGAACGGCTCCCACTGCACGTTCGTCAGCAGCACAACGGCCGCTACCCGCGGTGTGGCAGGAAACCCGATGGCGCTGAGCACGCCGCCGGTGTAGGTGAAGTCCACCCGGCGGTTCGATGGGTACATGATGCTGATCAGGTGTCCCGCCGCGTCGTAGCCGTAGCTCGCCGTCTTGGTCACCACCGCCGCATTGGCCCCGGCCTGCGCGTTCAGGCTCTGGGACTCCACCGTCAGGCGGCCCTGCGCGTCGTACTGGTAGGTGCTCGACCCGGCCGAGTGCGTGGCCGTCGTCAGCCTCCCCACCCCGTAGGCGAAGCCCGCGCCCGTCTGGTCATACATCCAGCCCATCGCCTCGCTGGGCTTGCCCGTCTGGCTGTACACCACCTGCGTCAGCCGGTTCAGCGCGTCGTAGACCGGCGTCGCGATCACCCCGCGGCTGTCCACCCGGCGCGTCACGTTGCCTGCGGCGTCGTAGCTCTGCGAGGCGGTGCCCGTGTCCGGACTCCCCACCTGCGTCACGTCGCCCAGCCCGTTGCGAGGGGTGGTGGTCACCAGCGTGCGGGGATCGATCACCCGGGTGAGCTGGTCCTGCCCGTTGTACTGCAGCGAGGTCACGCCGGACTTGGCGTCCGTGCTCAGCACCCGCCGCTGCAGCGCGTCGTAGGTGTACCCGGTCGCCAGGTCGAACCCCGCCACCCCCGGGGCCACCACCGTGCGCGTGACATTGCCCTCCGCGTCGTACTCGTGCTTCACCGCCGCCGCCGGGGACTTCGGCACCGCCGGCAAGCCTTGCGCCCCAGCCAGCCCCGCCGAAAGCAGCACACCACCCACCAACCCCGCACTGATCCATCTCTTCGTGCTCATCACGTCACTCCCCGCTCGTCGTCTGCTGCACCCGGCCCAGCGCGTCGATCACCCGCGCCAGCTTGCGCTTTATGCATTTTTTGATTTCTTTTAGATTATTTTATGACTCACCTGACTCCGAAGATGTACAAACAGACCGGATTAATTGACAGCCGTACTCTGTCCGCTTTACTTCTCGGACTTGCAGCTCGGTTAAAATAAATGGATCAACATCATTCTCAGAAATTCCATATAAATAAAATTTATCGCAATGATGATGCTCGTCTATGTTAAGCAGAATCCGGGAGCACATATCAATCAGTAGCTCACCCGGCTGCACAAAAAAAATTGTCAGTTGAAGTTGATGCAGTTGTCTTGCGTCCGCAATTGCCCGCGAATTATCCGGACTTTCAATAGCCCACACTGGCATGACCGCAGCTAATTCCATGAATTTATCTTGTGCATGAATATCAAAAATTGCCGCTACAGATTGATGCTCAACAAAAGTCATGGGTTTCTCCACGGAGTTCTGCCGCGAGGCCAAGACGATATTGGCCATCCATGATCCCGCTTGCCTCCATCCCAATTGTGTCCATGAGGACTACCTTGGCCATGATCATGATCCCAGTCAATATCATATTCGGGCTTGCTATCTTTCCCGTACTTGCGCTCCTGCCCACTACCAGGATTAACGTGGCAAGAATCTGGCTCCCCACTATTAGGTGTTTTTCCTGGCTTATTGAATATCTTGTCCAAGCCAATTAAGGAACCACCGATACCTATGCCAACTCCAATATCTGCGAGTGTGACGCCTCCCCCCACAAATGGGAGGATAAGACACATTGGGCATAGTCCTGCTGGATCTGCATATCGCAGCGGATTTCCCGAGACGTAGGAGTAGGTATTGATGCCCCCTTGAAGCCCGATGGGATCGGACTGCGTGTATCGCCCGGTGGCGGGATCGTAGTCGCGGAAGCCGTTGTAGAACAAGCCCGATTCTGCGTCGGCATACTGCCCCGGGAACCGGAGGTTCTGGGTGAAGGCGCCCAGCCCGGCGGGGTTGGTCTCCGGGGCCGTGTTGCCAAACGGCTCGGCCATCCACCGCCAACGCAGTTTCCCACTCGTGTCCACGGCCACCCGGGGCGTGTCCAGGTGGTCGCTGTGCAGGTAGTACACCAGCGGCGGCGCCGTGGCCGTGGCCCCGGGGGTGAACATTGCCACCGGGGTGTCGCCCATCCAGACGTACTCGCGCAGGGCCGCACCCGTCCCGTCGTACTCGCCCAGCAGGTGCCCGGCCGGGTCATGGACGAAGATCACGGTCCCTGAGGAGGAAGCCTTCCGCAGCCGCCGGCCCTGCCCGTCGTAGGTGTAGCTGGTGGAGAGGCCGGCCCGGGTGAGCGTGCTCATGCGCCCGGCGAGGTTGAAGGTGGCGGTGTAGCCCTTGCCCGAGTCGGCCAGCGTGTTGCCCATGGCGTCCGGGGTCAGCGTGGAGGCGGGGTTGCTCAGGCCCGCGAGCCGGTTGCTGGCGGGATCGACCGCGTAGCCCTGGGCCACCCCGTTGATCAGCACCCCCGTGCGGTTGCCGTTGGCGTCGTAGCTGAAGCTCCAGGTGGTGGCGTTGGCGGAGACCTGGGTGAGCCGGCCGAGCCCGTCGTGGTCGAAGCCCTGGCGCAGGCTCGGCATGGGTGTCCCGCTGGCCGTATCGTAGTGGTCGAACGCCTTGATGCGGTCTGCCGCGTCGTAGCTCAGGTCACGCACGACCGGGCCGAGCCGGTAGCGCACGAGCCGCCCTGCGCTGTCGAAGACCCGCTCGTGGGGCTGCAGCGCCCCGCCGGCCAGCACCCACTGCCAGCTCCGGGCCGCGCCGAACGGCTCCCACTGCACGTTCGTCAGCAGCACAACGGCCGCTACCCGCGGTGTGGCAGGAAACCCGATGGCGCTGAGCACGCCGCCGGTGTAGGTGAAGTCCACCCGGCGGTTCGATGGGTACATGATGCTGATCAGGTGTCCCGCCGCGTCGTAGCCGTAGCTCGCCGTCTTGGTCACCACCGCCGCATTGGCCCCGGCCTGCGCGTTCAGGCTCTGGGACTCCACCGTCAGGCGGCCCTGCGCGTCGTACTGGTAGGTGCTCGACCCGGCCGAGTGCGTGGCCGTCGTCAGCCTCCCCACCCCGTAGGCGAAGCCCGCGCCCGTCTGGTCATACATCCAGCCCATCGCCTCGCTGGGCTTGCCCGTCTGGCTGTACACCACCTGCGTCAGCCGGTTCAGCGCGTCGTAGACCGGCGTCGCGATCACCCCGCGGCTGTCCACCCGGCGCGTCACGTTGCCTGCGGCGTCGTAGCTCTGCGAGGCGGTGCCCGTGTCCGGACTCCCCACCTGCGTCACGTCGCCCAGCCCGTTGCGAGGGGTGGTGGTCACCAGCGTGCGGGGATCGATCACCCGGGTGAGCTGGTCCTGCCCGTTGTACTGCAGCGAGGTCACGCCGGACTTGGCGTCCGTGCTCAGCACCCGCCGCTGCAGCGCGTCGTAGGTGTACCCGGTCGCCAGGTCGAACCCCGCCACCCCCGGGGCCACCACCGTGCGCGTGACATTGCCCTCCGCGTCGTACTCGTGCTTCACCGCCGCCGCCGGGGACTTCGGCACCGCCGGCAAGCCTTGCGCCCCAGCCAGCCCCGCCGAAAGCAGCACACCACCCACCAACCCCGCACTGATCCATCTCTTCGTGCTCATCACGTCACTCCCCGCTCGTCGTCTGCTGCACCCGGCCCAGCGCGTCGATCACCCGCGCCAGCTTGCGCTTGAGCATGCCCCCGGGGTCCGTGACCTTCTCCTCCTTGCGATTGCCCGCGTTGTCCAGCACGTAGTCGATCCGGTTGCCCAGGTTGTCGTACACCGCCGTCAGCCGATGCGCGTCGTCGTAGTCATACCCGACCGTGCTGCCATCGGGCTGCGTCACCTTCTTGAGCTGCCCGGCCAGGTCGTAGTCGTACTGGGTGAGCTGCCCCCCGACGGCCACGGATTTAAGCCGCTGCCGCAGGTCGTAGGTGTACGCCGTCACCACCCCGTTCGCATCAGTCATGCTCAGCACCTGTCCGTGCTTGTTGTACTGGGTGTAGTTGACCACCTTGCCCGCCGCATTGGTGACGCTCTTGAGGTCGCCCAGGGTGTGGTCGGCGACGGTGTCGCTGTAGTAGGTGTACGTGGTGATGTCGGCCACATCGGTGCGGGGACCGTCGTGCGTGAGGATCTGACCGAACGCGTTGTAGGTCCACTTCTGCTCCCGCACGATGGCACGCGCTGGCAGCCCCGCCGCAAAGCCAAGACTGCATGACGCATCCGTCGTCTCCTGCTCGACCTGCCGGCACAGCAGGTGGGCTTGGCAATCGTTGGGGGCGGTGGGGCTGGGTTTGCTGGCGGCACTGGTCATGCTGGGGTTGAAGTTGCAGGCACTTCGGGCACTGAAAGCCGAGGTGGTCACCCTGCAAACCCAGGCACGGGCATGGGAAGCGGCGCCGGCACCCGCACCGCAAGCCTCCGCGCCGTGGGTGCTTCCGCCCTATGACGCTGAGGCCCGTCGTGCGCTGCTGGAAGGCGAGTTTGCGACCGCCGAGGCGCTGACCCAGATGGAGCGGATCATGGTGCCCGGAGCGACGCCCTCGTTCGTGGAACTCGATACCCGCACGGGCAAGGTGCAAGTGCAGGTGGATTTCAAGGAGAAAGAGGCACTGTTTGCGTATCTGGAGGCACTGAATCGGCAGGAAGTGCCGGGGTCGGATGCGCCTGCACGCTGGCAGTTGTTGCAGGCTCGGCCGGCGGCGGGGGCGCAGTCTCTGGGGGTGGCGGTGATCGTTTCGCATTGGACAAACTGAGACCCCCACGCCCCCCGTTGCTACACTCGCGCCGCCATGCAACTCCGCGCCGACCAACTCCCCGCCGCCCTAGCCAAGGGTCTGCGCCCGCTCTACGTGGTCCACGGTGACGAGCCGCTGCTGGCGCAGGAGGCGGCTGACGCGATCCGCGCCGCCGCCCGCGCCGCAGGCTACAGCGAGCGCAGCGTCCACACTGTCGCCGGTGCCCACTTCGACTGGTCCGGCCTGCTGGGCGAGGCCAGCGCCCTGAGCCTGTTCGCCGACCGCCGCGTGATCGAGATCCGCATCCCCTCGGGCAAGCCGGGCAAGGATGGCTCGGAGGCGCTGCAACGCTATGTGCAGACGCTGTCCGGCGACAACCTGACCCTCATCCTGCTGCCCAGGCTCGACCGCACGCAGCAGACCAGCGCGTGGTTCACGGCGCTCGACGGCGCCGGCCTGAGCCTGCGCATCGACCCCGTGGAACGCCGCGCCCTGCCGCAGTGGATCGCGCAGCGTCTGGCGGCGCAGGGGCTGCGCATCGAGGACGGCGAGGCGGGGCAGCACGCGCTGGCTTTCTTCGCCGACCGCATCGAGGGCAACCTGCTCGCCGCGCACCAGGAGATCAGCAAGCTCGCACTGCTGCACGCGCCGGCCGACCCGCGTGGCGCACCGACCGTGCTGACGCAGGTACAGATCGAGTCCGCTGTGCTGAACGTGGCGCGCTACGACGTGTTCAAGCTGGGCGAGGCGGTGCTGTCGGGGCAGGTGGCGCGGGCGCTGCGCATGCTCGACGGGCTGGAGGCCGAGGGCGAGGCGGCGGTGCTGGTCCACTGGACCCTGGCCGACGACCTGCGCGGGCTGCAGCGCGTCCACGCGGCCACGCTGCAAGGCAAGCCGCTGCCGCTGGCGCTGCGGGACGCGCGGGTCTGGGGCGTGAAGGAAAAGCTGTTCGAGCGCGTGGTGCCGCAGCTCGATGCCGCAACGCTCACCACGCTGATCGCTGCCGCGCACACGGTGGACGGCATCGTCAAGGGCGTGCCCGATCCGCTGTGGCCGGCCGAGCCGTGGGCGGCGCTGCGGCGGCTGGTGCTGCTGACGGTGCAGGCCGTGCAGCGCAAGGGGCCGCGGCTGGCGCTGACCGGCTGAGAACCACCGTCCATCCACGGGCCCCGCACAGCTAGGGCGCGTTTGGGGCAGTTTTCCGCTCTTCGGCGACCTGACGCCCACGCCATCCTTCCGCCACGTTCCCGCCGCCACAGACCGGCGGGTGGATCGGTCTGGAGAGCGAGGATGAACATGTTCCGAGCCGTGCGCCGCCTCGGTGGCCGGGTGCCGTGGAGGCTCAGCCTGAGCGGGCTGGAGCGGCGCATGGTGTGGCCCTTCGTGCTGGTGCTGGCGCTGGTCCAGGGGATCGGCCTGGTGCTGGTCCACGGCACGGTGGACCAGAACGCCGCGCACGCGATCGACCGCGAGCTGCAGGCCGGTCAGCGCGTGTTCACCCGGCTGCTGGAGCAGCGCGCCGAGCGTCTGACCGAAGCAGCGGCGCTGCTCGCGGCCGACACGGGATTGCGCACCGCCTTGAACAGCCGCGACCTGGCCACGCTGGGCAGTGCGCTGGAGAGCCACGGTCGGCGCATCGGCGCCACGCTGGTCGTCTACACCGATGCGGCCTGGCGTCCGGTGGCATCGGCCGGACTGCCAGTGGACCGGGTGGCGGCACTGCTGCCGATGGCGCGCCTGGCGACGGTGGTCGGCACCGGCCATGTCCCGGCGGCACCCAGTCCGCGCCTGACGCTGATCGACGGCCTCCCCTACCAGCTCGTGGCCGTGCCGGTGAAGGCACCGCGCACGGTGGGCTGGGTGCTGGTGGGCACCGAGCTGGACCGCTCGGTGCTGCAGCAGCTCACCGCCCTCACCGCGCTGCGCGGGGCCGTGGTGTTCAACGCATCGCCTGCACGCCCATTGCTGTCCACCTTCACGCAGGTGGGTGCGGGTGCGCTGCACGAGTCGGACGAGGGCTGGCGCAGTGGCGAGTTCGTGCTCGATACGGGGGTGTCCGATGGCAGCGTGGCACCGCCGCTGCGGCTGGTGCTGGCGCGGTCGGTGGAGGAGGTTGTCGCGCCGTTCGAGCGGCTGCAGTCTGCACTGCGGTGGCTCGCGGCGGTCGGCCTCCTGGTGTTCGGGGTGGGCGCGGTGGTGCTGGCGCGGTGCCTGGGCCAACCGATCCGCGGGCTGCAACGCGCGGCGGAGCGGCTGGGCCGCACCGATGACGACACGCCGGTGCGCATCCCCGATGGACGGGTGGTGGGCGCGGAACTGGTGCAACTGGCGCGGACGTTCGAATCGGCCCGCCAAGCCGTGCAGCAACGCGCCCATGCCGTCGGACGGCTGGCTTACTGGGATGCGCTGACGGAGCTGCCCAACCGCGCCCAGTTCGTCGATGTGCTGCGTACACGGCTGCAGCCCGATGCGGCCGGCGTGGTGGCGCCCCTGACAGTGATGATGCTCGACCTGGACCGCTTCAAGCATGTCAACGACGCGCTCGGCCACCCGCTCGGCGACCGGCTGCTGTGCGAGGTGGCGCAGCGGCTGGTCGTTTGCTGCAGCGGCGCGGGCATGGTGCTGGCCCGACTGGGTGGCGACGAGTTTGGCCTGGTGCTGCATGGCCAGGGCGTCGAACAGGCCCGCGAGGTGGCACGCAGGCTGCTGGGACTGCTCGATGCGCCCCTGCGGCTGGATGACCACACCATCGACCTCAGTGCGAGCGTGGGCATCGCGTTCGCACCCGACCATGCCGATGCACCGGAGACACTGCTGGGGCTGGTCGAGGTGGCGATGTACGCGGCCAAGCGCCGCCAGTTGGGTGTACTGGTCTACGACACGTCGATGGACACGCGCAGCAGCACCTCGCTGTCGCTGCTGAGCGAGCTGCGCCAGGCGATCGAACGGGATGAGCTGCGGTTGTATGTCCAGCCCAAGGTCGATCTGAAGACCGGCCGTGTGCTGGGCGGTGAGGCCCTGGTGCGCTGGCAGCATCCACAGCGCGGGCTGGTGCCGCCGATGGAGTTCATCCCGTTTGCCGAGCAGACCGGCTTCATCCGCCAGATCACCGCCTGGATGCTCGATGCGGGCGTGCAGGTGCTGCAGCAGTGGCAGGAGGCGGGCCAGGTGATGAAACTCAGCATCAACCTCTCGACCCGCGACCTGCTCGATCCCGAGCTGACGACCCGTGTGCGCGCGCTGCTCGACGGGCACCGTGTCTCGGCGGCGCGCCTGTGCCTGGAGATCACCGAGAGCGCGATCATGGACGACCCGGCACGGGCGTTGCAGACGCTGCAGAAGCTGCACGCGCTGGGTGTCCACCTGTCGATCGACGACTTCGGGACCGGCTACTCGTCGCTGGCCTACCTGAAGCGGCTGCCAGTGGACGAGCTGAAGATCGACCGCAGCTTCGTCACCAACATGGCCCGCGACCTGGACGACGCACGCATCGTGCAGTCCACCATCGGGCTGGCGCACAACCTGGGGTTGACGGTGGTGGCGGAAGGGGTGGAGACCGACAAGGCGTGGGCGCTGCTGGCGCGGCTGGGTTGCGACGAGGGCCAGGGCTACGGCATCGGCCGCCCGATGCCGGCCGACGAGTTCCTCGGCTGGCTGCGCCACTGGCGGGCACCGGGCCACGAGGCACTGCACGTCGATACCGATTTCGCGCAGATGCTCTGAGGGGCGCTGAACCGGCCGGGGCCGGACCTACCCCGTGCCCGGCATCGCCTGCAGCGCCGACACCAGCACCGCCAGCGCATGGTCGCGGGTCTGGCTGCGCACGGCGGCGCGGTCGCCCTCGAAGTGCCGGCATTCGGCCCAGACCCAGCCCGGCAGTGCCCAGGCGAACCAGACGGTGCCGACCGGTTTGACCGCACTGCCCCCACCCGGCCCGGCGATCCCGGTGACGGCCACAGCGGCTTCGACCCCCGCCTCGCGCTGCGCCCCCGCGGCCATCGCCCGAGCGACTGATTCGCTCACCGCGCCGTCGCTGGTGATCAGCGCCGAGTCCACGCCGAGCATCTCGGACTTGGCTTCGTTGCTGTAGGTGACGAAACCGCGGTCGAACCAGTCGCTCGATCCGGCCAGATCGGTGCAGGCGGCGGCGATCATGCCGCCAGTGCAGCTCTCGGCGGTGGCCAGGTGCCAGCCGAGGGGACGCAGCAGATCGGCGAGTGCATGGACAGTGGACATCAGGTGACTCCCTGGACAAAACGCAGCAGTGCCACACCGACGGCGAGGGTGAACAGCGTCAACCCTGCCGCCACGAGGTCATCGAACAAGATCCCGAATCCCCCGCGCCAGCCGCCGCCCTTGAAATGCTGGTCCGCCCAGCGCACCGGCCCCGGCTTGGCGGCGTCGAAGTAGCGGAATAGCGCGAAGGCGATCACCTGCAGCGTCAGGCTCGCCGGCGTCAGCACCCACAGGATGAGCCAGAACGCCAGCACCTCGTCCCAGACGATGAAGCCCGGATCGGCGATGCCGGCGTGGTCGGCCGCCACCGTGCAGGCCCACCACCCGACGAAGAAACCGCCCAGCAGCACCCAGGCCCAGCCTGCGCTGTCCAGCCAGACGTTCAGCACCGCGAACGCCACCCAGGCCCACAGCGTGCCGGCCGTGCCCGGCGCGATCGGACTCAGGCCGCTGCCGCCCCCGAGGGCGATGAAATGGGCGGGGTGGCGCAGCAGGAAGCGCCAGCCGATGCGGGTCGTGGTCAGGCCCATGTGAAATCCTCTTGGTCTTGGAGGAGCGAAAGCTGGTGCGAGGGTTGGCCGGCTGGCGCTGTTTTGCGGGGCAGGCCGACCAGGGCGGCCAGGTCATCGGCAGGCACGTTGGCCAGCTCCTTCGGCTCCAGCTTGTGCAGCCCGCCACCGTACACCCGCCCCTCGCCTGTCAGCGTCTCGGGCCGGATGGCATTGAGCGCGCCCCACACACGGCGCATGACCGATGGGTCCAAGGCCATCTGTCGGGCCAGCACGGGGTGCGGGTACAGCATCAGGAACACGTTGGTCGCGGTCGCTTGCGAGTGATTGAGCAGGAAGCGGAACGGCCGACCCGTGTCGCTGCGGCCGAGGTAGGTGCAGACGATGGGGGCCGGGGGGCGCTGCTCCTGCGCATACCAATGTTTCCGGTGCTGGCAGAGGTAGGCTTTTGCCACGGTGTCGGCCCCGGTTTGCAGGTACGTCCACAAGCGCGGGTAATCACGTCGGATGTCCTCTTCGGGCAGGGGGCAGTCCAGCAGATACAGCCGCTTCGACAGCAGTGGCATGCCCGAGGCATCCGCGAGGATTTCATCGCCGGGGATGTGCTTGGTGCCGGGCAATACAGGGCGCAGGAAGCGGGCAGGCAGGCCGAGCGCCCTGGCGTGCGCTTCGGGCAGGATGAAGAAGTGATTGCCGCCCGTGGCAATGCCGCGCCGAATGGCAAAGAGGTCCGCCAGCCGCCAGCCGCTGTGCTCGGCTGCCGGGTCACGCGACGGAAAGCGCGTCCACTTGGGCGCTGCCTGCAGGTCCGTGGCGGCGATCGACTTCACCAGCACCGGTGCTGTCAGCGAACCCCCATACGAAAACCGGACATGGTGGCCCGTCGGCGGTGTTTCCTTGCGGAA
This sequence comes from Sphaerotilus sp., assembly GCF_013299175.1. GTDB lineage: Bacteria > Pseudomonadota > Gammaproteobacteria > Burkholderiales > Burkholderiaceae_C > Sphaerotilus. Next base: position 14,329 of record NZ_JAAFKF010000054.1, on the reverse strand, counting down.
CCAGACCACGGCCGAAGACACCAGCGCGTCCTCGAATTGAACGTTGTCGGGGTCGAAGCGATGGATGTGCAGCAGCGTGACTTCGCGCAGCAGATAGTCCTTCAACGCGCTCCCGTAATTGACATCCATGAACTCGCTCGGAATGAGCCAGCCGGCGATGGCGCCGTCGTCCATCCAGGGATGTGCGAGTGCCATGAAATGGCAATACAGACCCGCCAGCCCGCTCAGATCGATGCGAGCGATTTCCTTGGCGCGTGCTCGCAAGCGGTTTTTTTCCGTAGTTTCCAGGTGATGGTGGCGAACATAGGGGGGATTGCAGATCAGGAGGTTCGCTCGCTGGTGGCGGTCGGCAGGGGGTGTCAGACGAGTGAAGTCGGCGATCTGGTAGTCGAGTGCCGTGCCGGACCACAGCGCCTTGGCGGGCACGCCGTAGTGCGGGTCGATTTCAACGCCAGTGGCCGAGGCCATCACCCGTGCCGACCCCATGGACTGCAGCGCCGCAAAGAAGGCGCCCGTGCCGATGGCGGGATCCAGGAAGCGCACGGCCGTGTGCTCTGGCAACAGCGACAGGCCGTGCGCCAGGATGTCGCGGGCCAGTGGGGTCGGCGTGGCGAACTGACCGAGCTTGTTGCGGTCGGCCTGGGTTTTCTGCGCATCAAGCCGGACCTGAATCTCCAGGCGCTCTGCTTTGTCGAGGTTGACGGGCATGGGCGTGTTCAGGGTGTTCAGGCAGCAAAGTGGTCAAAGGAAGCCCACGGCGTCGCCAGCCGCTGACCGTCGCGGCCGACCACCACCGTGCCACCGCTGGCGGTGAGGCGGCCGATGCGGCGCACGCCGGTGCCGCTGCGCTGGCCGGCCTCGCGCACGCGGTCGTGGTCGGCGGGCGCGGCGGTGAACAGCAGTTCGTAGTCATCGCCACCCGCGAGCAGGCATTCGTGCTGCACGGCCTCGGTCTGCGTGGACATCAGCGGGCTGCGCGGCAGGGTGTCGGCGTCGATCACCACGCCCAGCGGCTGGCCGTGTGGCTGGCACTGGGCACCCGAGCGGCGCAGCACATGCTGCAAGTCACCGAGCAGCCCGTCCGACACGTCGATCGCGCTCGTCGCCACGCCGCGCAGCGCCAGCCCGAGGGCCACGCGCGGCTCGGGGCATTCCATCGCCAGCCGCAGGCGGTCGAACGCCTCGCCCGGCACGCGCAACCCCACCGTGCCGCGGAACACCTCCAGTGCCAACCTTGCGTCGCCGAGCCAGCCCGGTTCGTCCTCGCCCAGCGGGTGGCTGACCCAGAGTTCGTCGCCTGCCCGCGCTCCGCTGCGCAGCAAGGCGGCACCGGGCGGCACCTCGCCGAAGATGGTGAGGCACAGGTTCAGCGGCCCGGCGGTGGTGTCGCCGCCGACGAGGTCGAGGTCGTGCCGATCCGCCAGCGCGTGCAGACCCCGCGCCAGTCCGGCCAGGAAGGTGTCATCGGCCCGCGGCAAGGCCAGCGCCAGCGTGTAGGCCAGCGGCTTCGCGCCACACGCGGCCAGATCCGACAGGTTCACCGCCAGCGCCTTGTGGCCGAGCCGCTCGGGCGCGACGGTGGACAGGAAGTGCCGGCCCTCCACCAGCATGTCGCTCGACACCGCGAGCTGCATCCCGGGGGCGGGGGCGATCAGCGCGCAGTCGTCGCCGACGCCGAGCGGGTTGCGCCGGGCGGGGCGCGTGAAGTGGCGGGCGATGAGGTCGAATTCTCCGAGGGACATGGGGGCGGCGGGGCGTTGTGTCATTCCAGTCCGGCGCCGCGCAGCACATTGGCCAGCTCGACCGCCGATTTCACGTCCATCTTGTCGAACACCCGTGCGCGGTGGACCTCCACGGTGCGCACGCTGATGTCGAGCGTGTCGGCGATCTGCTTGTTGGCGCGCCCGGCGATCACCAGGCGCATCACCTCCAGCTCGCGCTCGGTCAGCTCGGCCAGGTGCCGGCGCAGGCCGTCGCGCTCCTGCAACCGGGCGATGGCGTCGGCGCTGCGGCCCAGGGCTTCGACCACGCGGTCCACCAGCGCATTGTCCGAGAACGGTTTCTCCACAAAATCGAAGGCGCCGCGCTTGACCGCCATCACCGCCGTGGCCACGTCGGCGTGCCCGGTCAGGAAAATCACCGGCAGCAGGTCGAGCCAGCCGCGCTCGATGAGCCGCTCGAACAGCGCCATGCCGTTCATGCCGGGCATCCGCATGTCCAGCAGCACGCAGGCGGGCGAGTCCGGGCGCACATCGTGCTGTTCGATGGCGGCCCAGAAGTCGTCGGCCGACGCATAGGCGCGCGGCAGCAGCCGGCGCGAGCGCAGCAGCCACGACAGCGCGTCGCGCAGGACTTCCTCGTCATCGATGACAAAGACGGTGCCGTGCTGGGCCTGGACGCGTGCGGTCATGGGGCGGAACTCATGGGGCGGAACTCATGGTGCGGAACTCGTGGAGGGCTGGGACGAAGACGGGAGCGTAAACCGGAATGCCGTGCCGCGGCCAGCGGGTCCGGGGCTGAAGTCGAGCGCGCCGCCGTGCTGCTCGATCATGGGGCGGAACTCATGGTGCGGAACTCGTGGAGGGCTGGGACGAAGACGGGAGCGTAAACCGGAATGCCGTGCCGCGGCCAGCGGGTCCGGGGCTGAAGTCGAGCGCGCCGCCGTGCTGCTCGATCACGGTGCGGCACATCGCCAGCCCGATGCCCATGCCTTCGGGCTTGGTGCTGAAAAACGGCGTGAAGAGCTGGCGCGCCACCGCCTCGGGGATGCCGGGGCCGTGGTCGATCAGCCGGAACGTGACCCAGCGTTCGCTGGTCTGGACCACCTCCAGCCGCAGCGTGCGCTGGTTCAGCGGCAGGGCCTCGTCCGCTTCCATGGCCTGGATGCCGTTGCGGGCGAGGTTCAGCAGCACCTGCTCCACCATCGTCCGGTCGCAGGACACCCGCGGCGGCGGCTCGGGGATGTCGAGTTCGATCCGGGTGTGGCTGCGCCGCGCGGTCAGGCGCACCAGCGGCAGCACGGCCTCGATCAGCTCCCCGGCACGCACGTTCTCGCGCAGCCGCTCGCGCCGGCGCACGAACTGGTGGACGCTGCGGATCACGCGACCGGCGCGTTCGGCCTGTTCGGCGATGCGGGCGACGGCCTGGCGGATCATCAACTGGGTGCCAAGGTCGGCGGGTGGGTCGTCCGGGGTCTCGGGCATGAGGTTGAGGCTGCCGGTGGCGTAGCTGGCGATGGCGGCCAGCGGCTGGTTGAGTTCATGGCTGAGCAGCGTGGCCATCTCGCCCATCGTCGCCAGCCGGGCCGCGGCCTGGAGCTTGTCCTGCTGCTGGCGCGAGAGTTCTTCCATGCGGCGCTGGGCGCTGATGTCGAGCACGGTGCTCATCCAGCCGCCGGGCCGGCCGCGGGCATCGACCAGCGGTGCCTCGAAAATCAGCACCGGGAAGCGTTCGCCGTTGCGGCGCATGAACACGGTTTCGTGGCCCTCGCGGGGCGGGGCGTTGCCGGCGTTGCGTTCGTGCTGGCGCTCGGTGTAGAGCGCGGCCATCTCGGGCGGCCAGTAGGGGGGGGTCTCGGCCTGCAGCAGCGTGTCGGCGTCGTGGCCGACCATTTTGCAGAAGGCGGGGTTGACGTAGGTGATGCGGCCATCCGTGGTGCGGGCACGCAGGCCGGTGACGAGCGAATCTTCCATCGCCTTGCGGAAGGTCAGCGCCTCGGCCAGCGCCTGTTCGGCCACCGAGCGCCGCCGCACGTCATGCACCAGCAGCAGGATCACGACGCCCAGCGCCACCGACAGCAGCACCACCAGCGCCGCGCTCAGGTTCGGGATCAGCCGCGGCACGCCCTGCAAGCTGTCCAGCCGCAGCACCGCGGTGAAGCCCGACACGTCGATCAACCGGTCGGCGATGTACACGCCAGCGCCGCGCCGCGCACCCAGCCGGGCCAGCCGCGTGCCGTCGGCCTCGACCAGCAACACCTCGTGGCGGCGCACCACCTCCGCCGGAATCGCCACCTGCAGCAGGTCCGACAGCGCCAGCGTCACCACCACGGCGTCGGTGGCGCCCGCCGTCTGGACCAGCGGGAGGCACAGATCGACCACCTCCAGCCCCAGACCGTTCGGGTTGGGCAGGAAGTAGGTGCGCGAGTAGGCTGGCGAGGCAAAACGGCGGGCGGTGGCGCAGGCGATTTCGGCATCGACCGACATGCCCTCGCGCGGGATGGTCTGGAACTGCGCCGGGTAGGCGGCCGAGGCGACCACTTCGTCCACGGAAAACCCCAGGCCGCGCCGCTCGATGCGCAGCAGTTCGGGCCGCTCGCGCAGGAGTTGCTCCGCCTGCGGGCGCCAGGCGGTTGGCCGGCCCTGCTCCCAGAGCAGCCGCTGCAGGGCCTGTGCGTCGTCGAGCAGGCGCTGGCGCACGTCGGCCGCGATCGCCAGGGCCGCGGTTTCGGTGTCTTCCTGGCGCTTGCTCTGTTCCTGCTGCCAGGTGAGCCAGAGCAGGGCCGCCTGGACCGTGACCACCAGGGCAACCAGCGCGGCCCACAGCGGCGCGCCCTGCCAGCGCCGCGAGACGTTGGCCAGCAGCGCGGACAGGGCGGTGGGCGACGAGGGGGGCGGCGGCGGGACGGCAGACATGGCGGCAGTATCGAGCGCCGGGCCCACCGGGCGCTACGCAGTTTCGCGCATGACAGGGGCCGGGTTCACGCCGACCATGTCCACCCATGCCGGACACGCATGGCTCCATGCCGCGATAGGGTAGCCACCCGTGCGCACAGGGACTGTCCCCTTCCTACAATCGCCAGCCCTTCCGCCTTCCTTTCGCCATTCTGACGATCCGACCCGTCCACGCCCACGCCCACGCCCATGACCACCTCTGAACAGAAGCAAGCCGAACTGCGCCGCGCCGCACTCGAATACCACGAGTTCCCGACGCCCGGCAAGATCGCCATCGCGCCGACCAAGCAGCTCGTCAACCAGCGTGACTTGGCGCTGGCGTACTCGCCGGGGGTGGCCGCGGCCTGTGAGGAGATCGTCGATGACCCGGCGAACGCCTTCCGCTACACCTCGCGCGGCAACCTCGTCGCGGTGGTCACCAATGGCACCGCGGTGCTGGGCCTGGGCAACATCGGCCCGCTGGCATCCAAGCCGGTGATGGAGGGCAAGGCGGTGCTGTTCAAGAAGTTCGCCGGCATCGACGTGTTCGACCTGGAGATCGCCGAGAACGACGTGGACAAGCTGGTGGACATCATCGCGTCGCTGGAGCCGACCTTCGGCGGCATCAACCTCGAAGACATCAAGGCGCCGGACTGCTTCTACGTCGAGCGCAAGCTGCGCGAGCGCATGAAGATCCCCGTGTTCCACGACGACCAGCACGGCACGGCCATCGTTGTCGGCGCAGCGTTGCTCAATGGACTGAAGGTCATCGGCAAGGACATGAAGCGGGTCAAGCTGGTCTCGTCGGGCGCGGGGGCGGCGGCGCTGGCCTGCCTGAACCTGCTGGTCAAGATGGGCCTGCCGCGGGAGAACATCTGGGTGACGGACCTGGTCGGCGTCGTCTACCAGGGCCGCACCGAGCTGATGGACCCGGACAAGGCCGAGTTCGCCCAAGTCACCGAGCAGCGCACACTGCGCGAGGCCATCGCCGGCGCGGACATCTTCCTCGGGCTGTCGGCGGGCGGCGTGCTCAAGGCCGACATGGTGGCGACGATGGCGGCGAATCCGCTGATCTTCGCGCTGGCCAACCCGACGCCGGAGATCATGCCGGAGGAGGTCAAGGCGGTGCGCGACGATGCGATCATGGCCACCGGCCGCACCGACTACCCGAACCAGGTCAACAACGTCCTGTGTTTTCCCTACATCTTCCGCGGCGCGCTGGACTGTGGCGCGACCACGATCACCGACGAGATGGAGATCGCCGCGGTGCGCGCCATCGCCGAGCTGGCGCAGGCGGAGCAGAACGACGTGGTCGCAGCGGCTTACGGGGGTGCGACGCTGTCGTTCGGGCCGGAGTACCTGATCCCGAAGCCTTTCGATCCGCGCCTGATGATGCAGATCGCGCCGGCGGTGGCCCGTGCGGCAGCCGAGTGCGGCGTGGCAGCCCGCCCGATCGCCGACATGGACGCCTATGTCGAGAAGCTGCGCGCGTTCGTCTACGCGGCCGGCACGGTGATGAAGCCGATCTACGCCGTGGCCAAGCGCGCCAAGGCGCGGCGTGTCGCCTATGCCGAGGGCGAAGACCGCCGTGTGCTGCGGGCCGTGCAGGTCGTGGTGGATGAAGGTCTGGCCTATCCCGTGCTGGTCGGGCGTGGCAACGTCATCCGCACCCGCATCGTCAAGCTGGGGCTGCGTCTGGAAGAAGGCCGCGACTACGCGATCGTCAACATCGACGACGACGCCCGCTACCGCCACTACTGGGAGCTGTACCACGCGATGACGGACCGCCAGGGCGTGACCGAGCAGCTCGCCAAGATCGAGATGCGCCGGCGCCTGACGCTGATCGCGTCGATGCTGCTGCACACCGGCGAGGTGGACGGCATGATCTGCGGCACCTGGAGTTCGACCTCGTACCACCTGAAGTACATCGACCAGGTCATCGGCCGGCGCAAGGGCGTCAACACCTACGCCTGCATGAACGGGCTGGTGCTGCCGGGCCGCCAGATCTTCCTGGTCGATACCCACGTCAACTACGACCCGACTGCCGAGCAGCTCTGCGAGATCACGATCCTGGCGGCCGAGGAGATGCGCCGCTTTGGCCTGAAGCCCAAGGCGGCACTGCTCTCGCACTCGAACTTCGGGTCAAGCAACGAGCCGTCGGCGGTGAAGATGCGCAACACGCTGGCGCTGCTGCGCGAACAGGCGCCGTGGCTGGAGGTGGACGGCGAGATGCATGGCGACACCGCGCTGGACCCCCACTACCGCGCCGAAATGATGCCGCGCAGCACGCTCACGGGCGAGGCCAACCTGCTGGTGCTGCCCAACATCGACGCGGCCAACATCAGCTACAACCTGCTGAAGACGACCGCCGGGGGTGGCATCGCCATCGGGCCCGTGCTGCTGGGCGCGGCCAAGCCGGTGCATGTGCTGACCCCGTCGGCGACGGTGCGGCGCATCGTCAACATGACGGCGCTGACCGTGGCCGACGCCAACGCGGTGCGCTGAAAATGCCCCCAGTGCCGGCCCGAGTCGGCACTGCAGGGCCTCCACCGGGAGTTCGTACCCGCTTACTTGCGCGGATGGCCCTGATGTTCTGCTGAAAATTGAGGCAAACGCTTGAGCTTGGCGCCCTGATTCGGTACCATCGCCCCCTTCAGAATTCAGGAAAACCCGTGTTAAATCTGGTCAAAAGGATGGCACTGGCGGTACTGGTCGCCGTTTTTCTGGGCGCTGGGCTGGGGATGCCGCAGTCCGTGTTCGCACGGGGCGACCTCGACACGGTGGCCCGACTCTCCGAACTTCCACCAGAAGCCGCCGACACCCATAGGCGAATCCTGACCGGAGGCCCGTTCCGGTACCCGGACAAGGACGGCACGGTGTTCGGCAACCGGGAGCGGCTGCTGCCGCGGGAGCGCCGAGGATACTACAGAGAATATACCGTCCCGACGGCAGGATCGCGGGACCGGGGAGCGCGGCGCATCATCTGCGGCGGGCGCGAGCCGACGACCCCGGACGTTTGTTTTTACACGCAAGACCACTACGCGAGCTTTCGCCGCATCGCACCGTGACTTCGACGAGGATCGAGAGCCCTAAGGGACCATCCACCATGCTTATGCAGACCGTGCGTCCGAACATCGTGCAGGCCATCCGCGCCTTCCGAGTGGACGACCTCATGTCGGCGGCCCAAGACCTGGGCCACCACTTTCTCTACGCCAATCTGGCCGAAGCGTCTTCCAAACCGGAAGTGCTGGAGTCGATTGCCAAGGCGTTCCTGTTCCCGGGCCACTTCGGCAAGAACCTCGACGCGCTCCACGACTGCATGACCGATCTGGTCAACAAGTCGGGTGCGCAGGCGGGTTTCGTCGTGGTGCTGGAGCAGTTGCCGGACAACGCCAAGTTCGACCGCGAGGCGCGCGAGCAACTGCTGGACGTGTTCCGCGATGCCGCCGACTACTGGGGAGAACGGAAGATCCCCTTCCGATGTTTCTATTCTTTTCAGTAGCCCGCTCCCAGGACCAAGGGCAATGGGAGCGGGCTGATGGAGCCCCGGCGGAACCTGTGAAGCCGCCACCGAAACCGAGCAAGAACGCTGCACCGGCCTTCGCGCCGCACATGCCACTGATGAGCAGTGCCTTCGACACCTCGGCCCTCGCGGCCGCGGCATGAAGACAGACGCCGACAGCCGCACGCCACAGCGTCCCTGACAACCACGACAAGCCCGCCCTGTGCGGGCTTGTTTCATGGTGCCGTCTTCTTCGCGGCGTCACGCAGGCCGACGGCCGTCACCAGCGCCACGTAGTCTGCCACCGGCACCTCCTCGGCCCGCCGCTGCAGATCGAACACCGGCACATCCTCGCCGCAACGCTCGTTCAGCCAGTGGCCGAGCGTGTTGCGCAGCATCTTGCGGCGCTGCGAGAACGCCACCGCCACCAGCTCGCTCAGCAGCGCCACGTCCACCGCCGGCGGGTGCTGCAGCGGCGTCATCCGCACGACGGCCGAATCCACGCGCGGCGGCGGATCGAAGCACTCTGGCGGCACATCGATCAGCGACTCGATGTCATAGCGCCACTGCAGCATCACCGACAGCCGGCCGAAGTCCTTCTTGCCCGGCGAAGCGGCCATGCGCTCGACGACCTCCTTCTGCAGCATGAAGTGCTGGTCCTCCACCACATCGACGAAGTCGAGCAGGTGGAACAGGATCGGGCTGGAGATGTTGTACGGCAGGTTGCCGACCACGCGCAGCTTGTGCGCTTCGCCGTAGGTGGCGCGGGCGAGGCGGGCGACTTCGCGGAAATCGACCTTCAGCACGTCGGACTCGATCACCGTCAGCTCGGGCCGCTTGCGCAGCCGGGCGGCCAGATCGCGGTCGAGTTCGACCACCGTCAGGTGTTCGCAGCATTCGACGATCGGATCGGTCATCGCGCCCATGCCGGGGCCGATCTCGACCACCGCCTCGCCGGGTCGTGGATCGATGGCCCGCACGATGGCCGAGAGCACGGCGCCGTCGGTGAGGAAATGCTGGCCGAAACGCTTGCGGGGAATGTGTTTCAAAGGGGGAGGACTCGTGGAAACGCAAACGCGCGTGAAAACGGGGAGATCACTGGCCGGGCGGATCGCGCAGCTCGACATAGGCGCGGGCGCGCAGCTCGCGGGCCCATTCCGTGTAGGCATCTTCGGCCTTCTGCTCGCGCAGGGCGGTGCGGGCCATGTCGCGCTGCTCGCGTGGCTCCAGACGCTGGTCGCGGCGCTCCAGCAACTGGATCAGGTGGACACCGAAGCGCGACACCAGCGGATCGGCCACCGATCCCGGCCGCAGCGCCAGCATCGCCTGCTCGAACTCCGGGACGAACTGGCCGGGAGACGCCCAGCCGAGGTCGCCACCATTGGCCGCGCTGCCGTCTTCCGAGTGCTGGCGGGCGAGGTCTTCGAACTTGGCAGTGCCGGCCTCGATCTGGCGCTTGTAGCCGGCCAGACGGCGGATGGCCGCGTCCTGCGTCAGCTTCGGGCCGGGGCGCAGCAGGATGTGGCGTCCATGCTGCTGCGACACCGTCAGCGCGGCTTCACGGCGCTCGACCAGCTTGAGCACATGGAAGCCTGCACCCGAGCGCAGCACCTGCGGCGCCACCTCGCCCACCCGCAGCGGACCGACCGCCTCGATGAACAGGTCGGGCAGCTTGTCGGCACGGCGCAGGCCGAGTTCACCGCCACGGTCCTTGCCCGCGTCGGACGCCTCGCGCACCAGCGTGGCGAAATCCTCGCCCCCACGCAGCCGCTGCAGCAAGGCCACCCCTTGCTGGCGGCGCTGGGTGACCACCGCAGGCGTGGCGTTCTCCGGCACCGACAGCAGGATCTGGGCAATGTTGTATTCGGTGGCCGCGCCGTTCTTCTGGCGCTGCTCGGCCAGCCAGGCTTCGATGTCGGCGTCGTTGATGCGGATGCGGCCCTGCACTTCGCGCTCGCGGATGCGCTCCAGCAGGATCTGGTCGCGCAGGCTGTTGCGGAAGCGGGCGAACTCCATGCCCTCGGTGCGCAGGCGCTCGCGCAGTTGCACCACGGTGATCTTGTTCTGCGCGGCGACGTTGGTGACGGCCCGGTCGATCTCGGCCTCGTCCACGCGCACGCCGCTGTCACGGGCGGCGCCGAGCTGGGCGCGTTCGTCGATCAACTGGTCGAGCAACTCGCGCATCAGCGTGTCACGGTCGGGCAGCCGGGTGTTGTTGCTGGCGGCTTCCTGCTCGGCGCGTTGCAGGCGCTGCTGCACTTCGCTGTTGGTGACGAGTTCCTGGTTGACCACGGCAACGATGTAATCGCCGCTGCGCCGGGCCGCCTGCGCCGAGGCGCCGAGCGGGCCGCACAGCAGGCTGGCCGCCAGCAGCGACCACAGCAGCGTGGCCAGCGACGGACGGCGGCGCGGCGCGGGGGTGGAAGCGGCGCGCGGTGCAAGCGCGCCAAGGGGCAGGGTCAGCAGCTCGGTCATGGGGTGTCTGTGTCGCCGCCGGAGGCGGTTGGGTGGACGGCCGCGGCCCGTGGGTCGCGCAGCAACTGATAGCCAGGGATATTGTCCTTCAAGACCGCCAGCGGGTTGGTGCCCAGCCGGGACAGTCCCACCAGCTCCAGTTGCAGCATCAACTGGGTCGAGGCCGCTTGCAGGCTGGTGGACTGGCGCCGGGCCACCACACGGCCGATCCAGCAGCCTGCATCGTATTCGAAGCCGACGATGGCGCCGCTGATGCGCCGGTCCCTGAGGCTGTAGTCGAGTGCGCCGACGCCGTAGAGCCGGCCGTCGCAGGACGAGGCACTGCGCTGTGCCGCCACCGGGCCTGCGGTGGGCGTGTCACGGTCGAAGAGGCGTTGGACCGGCGCCAGCAGGCCGTCGATCGGCCACTGCCAACCCAGCGCAAGCTGCTCGCTGACGCCGCGCTTGAGGCGGTGGCTGGCGTAGAGCGTGCGCAGCGGGCCGGGGGAGTAGCGCACGCTGGTGATGGTGCGGACCACCCGGTCGGCGTCGGTGTTGAACTGCAGCGAGCTGTCCAGCGTCCAGCGTGGAATGGCCGTCAGCGAGCCTTGCACCAGCACGTCCGAGAAGCGGCTCGTGGCCGCTTCGCCGTCGGCGGTGAGGCGCTGGTCGCCGAGCCGGTAGCGTTGGGCGACACCGAGCCGCGCCAGCTCGGCGCCGCTGCGCTGATCCAGATAGCGGGTGGTCAGGCCGCCCGTGATCTGGTGGGCATCGGAGACGCGGTCCACGCCCGAGAACACGTTGTCCGAGAACACCGTGGTCGCGTTGAAATCCAATGCTGCGCTGTCGAAGTTGGGCAATGCCGACTGGTCGCGCCACGGCGTGTAGGCGTAGAGCAGCCGCGGCTCCAGCGTCTGGGTCAGGGCACGGTCGAAGCCGCGGGTCTCGCGGTCGAGCGACCAGGCGCTGTCCAGGCTGAAGCTCGGGATGATCCGCCCGGCGCGCGTGCGGCCGTCGGTCAGCGGGTGGTCCACCGCGTAGCCGGCGGCGTTGAAGCTGGCGCGCGGCGTGAGGCGCCAGCCTTCGTCGCCCAGCGGCCAGGCCACCTGGCCGAGCGCGTGCAGGCGGCTGCCGGTCAGGCGGCTGGCGTCGGTATGGGTGAAGTGGTTGAACTCGGTCTGCAGCGACCACTGCAATGGCCCTCCCCGGTTGTTCCACAGGGCGCCGAGCTGCGGGGTGCGCTGGTAGGGGGCATCGATCTGGTTGCCCGTGCCCGTGTCCTGCAGCACCTGCCACTGTTGCAGCCGCGCATAGAGTTGCTGCTCCACCTCGCCCAGCCCCTGCACGGCAAGCAGGCGGCGCTGCCGGGTCTGGGCGGTGCTCGACAGCAGCCGCGGCGTGAGCGACTCGGCGCCGCGCAAGCCGTCCTTCCAGTAGTTGTCGTCCGACACGCGCAGCGCGTGCCAGTCGTAGCGCACGCCGCTGGGCAGATCGCCTTGCTGCGTCCACCGTGTGGCCCAGCGGCTGCGGTCGGCGGCCAGATCGCGGGGCAGCCAGACCCCGTTGACCTCGCCGCGCCAGCGTTCGCGCAGGTAGCGGAGTTCGCCCTCCACGCCCGCGCCGCGCTTGGTCAGCAGCGTGGGGGTGACAGTGGCGTCCAGGTCCGGCGCGATGTTCCAGTAGTACGGGACCGACAGCCCGAAGCCGGTGTTGCTCGACGTGGTGATCAGCGGCGGCAGCCAGCCCGACTTGCGCGCATCCGTCACCGGGAAGCTCAGCACCGGCGCCGCCAGGATCGGCACGCCGTAGAAGCGCAGCACCGCCCCTTCGGCCACACCCTCGTTGGCGTCGAAATCCAGCCGCACGCGCCGGGTCGTCAACACCCACGGCGTCGTCTCGCCATCGACCAGCTCGCAACTGCTGTAGGCCGCGCCGCGCACCACCATGCGGTTCTTGCCGATGAAGTCCACCCGCTCGGCCCGGCCGCCCGCCTGGTTGCGGCCCAGAAAGAAGCGCGGCTCCAGAAAATACCCTTCCTGGTGCTCGGTATTCAGCGTCAGTTCGCTACCCTGGTAGCGGTCCTCGCCGCGCACCAGCAGCACCTGCCCGGACGCCTTGACGCGGTCGTCGCGCTGGCGGTATTCGAGGTGTTCGGCCTGCAGGGTCAGCAGCCCGCGGCGCAACTGGGCGCGGCCGTCAGCGATCAGCGACTCGCCGGTCTGGCCGCTGAGGTGGTCGGCTTCCAGGTGGATGCGGTCGTCGTCGGGTCCGCCGGCTTCCCCCTCGACCACCGGCAGCCGCAGACCCTGCGTGGCCCACTCGGGCGCCTTGGCCGGGCAGGACTGGGCGGCGGCAGCGGTCGGCGCCAGTGCCAGTGCGGCCGTCCACAACAGCAGGGGCACCAGCCTCGGCGTCAGCGGGCAGGCTCGGCGCGACCGGGAGCGGTGGATGTCGGCAGGGACAGGGCGGTTCGGCACGGAAGGCGGTGGGGTGCCCGCGGGGGGCAGCTCGCTAGAATCGATCGATTATTTCATGCTCCGAGATGGCCCCCGTGACCCCTGCTGACGCCCCGACCTCCATCCACTGGCCCGACGACCAGCGCCGCGCCGCCTTCGACCTCTGGCTGGCCGCGCAGGCCGATGCCCACGGACTGCGCCCCGACAGCCTGCGCCCGGCCAGCGCCGACGCGAGCTTCCGGCGCTACTTCCGCATCGACAGCACCCGCGGCGGGTCCGCGCGCATCGTCATGGACGCGCCGCCTGACCGCGAGGACAGCCAGCCGTTCGTCCAGATCGCCGGCCTGCTGCGCCAGGGTGGATTGAACGCGCCCGAGGTGCTGGCGTGGGACGAGGCACAGGGCTTCCTGCTGTTGTCTGATCTGGGCGAGCGCACCCTGCTGGCCGAACTGCAGGCGCAGGATTTCCGCACCACCGCCGGCCTGAAGATTGCCGACGCGCACTACCAGGGCGCGCTCGACGCGCTGATCCGCTTGCAGACGATCCCGGCACAGGGACAGGTACCCGCCTACGACGCCGCGCTGCTGCGCCGCGAACTCGACCTCTTCCCCGCGTGGTACATCGCCCGCCACCGCCAGTTCACCCTCGACAGCACGCAGCAGCAGATGCTCGAAGAGGCGCTGCAGACCATCGTCCGCGTGTGCGAAGCGCAGCCCAGCGTGCTGGTCCACCGCGATTTTCACAGCCGCAACCTGATGGTCGGCGCCGATCCGGCCACGCCCGGCGTGCTCGATTTCCAGGACGCGGTGTGGGGTCCGGTGACGTATGACGTGGTCTCGCTGCTGCGGGACGCCTACATCGAGTGGGACGAATCCATCCAGATCGACTGGGCCGTGCGCTACTGGGAGCGGGCGCGCAAGGCGGGTCTGCCGGTCGCCGACGACTTCGGCACCTTCTGGCGCGACTACGAGTGGATGGGGCTGCAGCGCCACCTGAAGGTGCTGGGCATCTTCTCGCGGCTCCACCACCGCGACGGCAAGGACGGCTACCTCAAGGACATCCCGCTGGTCTGGCGCAACGCCTACCGCGTGGCATCGCGCTACTCGGTGCTGCGCCCGCTGTCGCGGCTGCTGGAGGCGCTGGAGAACGTCGAGGTCCAGACGGGCTACACGTTCTGAACCACGGTCCGTTGACATCCTCCCCGCCCTAAAGGACGGGGATTCCTCCTGCGAGACGCGCATGTCCGCGCGCGGCGATGTTCCTGG
>NZ_JAAFKF010000053.1 GCF_013299175.1 Sphaerotilus sp. | reverse complement strand
AACCGCATCATCCAGCAGTGCGTGGACTGGCTGCGCAAGAACCCCGGCCCCGTCATCACCAGCAACCACAAGGTCGCGCCGCCGTCCCGCGTCGAGATGAAGACCTCGATGGAAGAGCTGATCCACCATTTCAAGCTTTTCACCGAAGGCTTCCATGTGCCCGAAGGCGAGGCGTATGCCGCCGTCGAGCATCCGAAGGGCGAATTCGGCATCTACCTGATCAGCGACGGTGCCAACAAGCCCTACCGCATGAAGATCCGCCCGCCCGGTTATGTGCATCTGGCTGCCCTCGACGAGATGTCGCGCGGCCACATGATCGCCGACGCCGTGGCCATCATCGGCACGATGGACATCGTGTTCGGCGAGATCGACCGCTGACCGACCGCTGCTATTCCGGAAGCGACGAACCCCATGTTCAGTGAAGCCACCCTGGCGCGTTTTGCGCGCGAAGTTGCCAAGTACCCCGCCGACCAGAAGCAGTCGGCGGTGATGGCCTGTCTGTCGATTGCCCAGCAGGAACTGGGCTGGGTCTCGGCCGAAGCGGAGGCGGCCATTGCCAACGTGCTCGGCATGGCCCCCATCGCGGTGCGCGAGGTCACGACCTTCTACAACATGTACAACCAGCGCCCGGTCGGACAGTTCAAGCTGAACGTCTGCACCAACCTGCCGTGCCAGTTGCGCAAGGGGCAGCAGGCGATGGACTACCTGTGCGAGAAGCTGGGGGTCGAAGACGGTGGCACGACGGCGGACGGCTTGTTCACGGTGCAGAAGTGCGAGTGCCTGGGCGCTTGTGCAGATGCTCCGGTGATGCTGGTCAACGACCGCCAGATGGTCAGCTACATGAGCAACAGCCGCCTCGACGAACTGGTCGCCACGCTCCAGGCGCACGCCAAGGCTGCGGTCAACTGAACCAGGGCGGACAAGCACATGACTCTGGACCTCTCCAAATTCCAGGCAACGGGTGTCGAGACCTGTTTCCATGACCGGCACATCAACCCGCAGATCTACGCCGGGCTGGATGGCAGCAACTGGCGCCTGAAGGACTACGAAGCCCGTGGTGGCTACCAGGCGCTGCGCAAGATCCTCGCCCAAGGTGAGGGTGCGGGCATGACCGCCGATCAGGTGATCGCCGACGTGAAGGCGTCCGGGCTGCGCGGCCGTGGGGGCGCAGGCTTCCCGACGGGTCTGAAGTGGAGCTTCATGCCGCGCGCGTTGCCGGTGCAGAAGTACCTGGTCTGCAACTCGGACGAAGGCGAGCCGGGGACATGCAAGGACCGCGACATCCTGCGCTTCAACCCGCACATCGTCATCGAAGGCATGGTCATCGCCGCCTACGCGATGGGCATCTCGGTTGGCTACAACTACATCCACGGTGAAATCTTCGACGCGTACGACCGCTTCGAGGAGGCGCTGGAAGAGGCTCGCGCCGCCGGCTATCTGGGTGCCAGCATCCTCGGCAGCAAGCACAGCTTCCAGTTGCACGCCTTCCACGGCTTCGGCGCCTACATCTGCGGTGAAGAAACCGCGCTGCTGGAGTCGCTCGAAGGCAAGAAGGGCCAGCCGCGCTTCAAGCCGCCGTTTCCCGCGAGCTTCGGTCTGTATGGCCGTCCGACGACGATCAACAACACCGAGACGTTTGCGGCCGTGCCCTGGATCATCCGCAACGGTGGTCAGGCGTACCTGGAGTGCGGCAAGCCGAACAACGGCGGCACCAAGATCTTCTCGATGGTCGGTGACGTGGAGCGTCCCGGCAACTACGAGATCCCGATGGGCACGCCGTTCGCCAAGCTGCTGGAGCTGGCCGGTGGTGTCAAGGGTGGCAAGAAGCTCAAGGCGGTGATCCCGGGTGGCTCGTCGTCACCCGTGCTGCCCGCCGACGTGATGATGAACTGCACGATGGACTACGACTCCATCAGCAAGGCCGGCTCCATGCTCGGGTCGGGCGCGGTCATCGTGATGGACGACACCCGCTGCATGGTCAAGAGTCTGCAGCGCCTGTCCTACTTCTACGCGCACGAATCCTGCGGCCAATGCACCCCCTGCCGCGAAGGCACGGGCTGGCTGTCGAAGATGGTGGACCGCATCGAGACCGGCCACGGCCGCCCTGACGATCTGGCGCTGCTCGACAACGTGGCCGAGAACATCATGGGCCGCACCATCTGTGCGCTGGGGGACGCGGCAGCGATGCCGGTGCGCGGGATGCTCAAGCATTTCCGCCACGAATTTGTCCACCACATCGAACACAAGACCTGCATGGCCGGGACGAACCAACATGGTTGAAATCGAACTCGACGGCAAGAAAGTGTCCGTGCTCGAAGGCAGCATGGTGATGCATGCCGCTGAAGCCGCGGGCACCTACATCCCGCACTTCTGCTACCACAAGAAGCTCTCGATCGCCGCGAACTGCCGCATGTGCCTCGTGGACGTGGAAAAGGCGCCGAAGCCCATGCCCGCCTGCGCCACGCCGGTGACGCAGGGCATGATCGTGCGCACCAAGAGCGACAAGGCACTGAAAGCCCAGCAGTCGGTGATGGAGTTCCTCCTCATCAACCATCCGCTGGACTGCCCCATCTGCGACCAGGGCGGCGAGTGCCAGTTGCAGGATCTGGCGGTGGGCTACGGCAAATCGGCTTCGCGCTATGAAGAAGAAAAGCGCGTCGTCTTCCACAAGGAGGTCGGTCCGCTGATCTCGATGGAAGAGATGAGCCGTTGCATCCACTGCACCCGCTGCGTCCGTTTTGGCCAGGAAATCGCTGGCCAGATGGAACTCGGCATGCTGCAGCGCGGCGAGCACGCCGAGATCACCACGTTTGTCGGCCAGACGATCGACTCCGAGCTGTCGGGCAACATGATCGACATCTGCCCGGTCGGTGCGCTGACGAGCAAGCCCTTCCGCTACTCGGCCCGCACCTGGGAACTCTCGCGCCGCAAGAGCGTCAGCCCGCACGATTCGACGGGTGCCAACCTGATCGTCCAGGTGAAGAACCACAAGGTGCTGCGCGCGGTGCCGCTGGAAAACGACGCCGTCAACGAATGCTGGATCGCCGACCGCGACCGCTTCAGCTACGAGGCGCTCAACAGCGACGCTCGCCTGACGCAGCCCATGCTCAAGCAGGGTGGTCAGTGGAAGCCGGTGGACTGGACGACCGCGCTCGAATATGTCGCCAATGGCCTGAAGAACATCGCCGCCCAGCACGGTGCCGCTTCGGTGGGTGCGCTGGCCTCGGCCATGAGCACGAACGAAGAGCTGTTCCTGCTGGCCGAGCTGGTGCGGGGTCTGGGCAGTCAGAACATCGACCACCGCCTGCGCCACAGCGATTTCCGCACCGAAGCCGGGGCCGTGCGCTGGCTGGGTCTGCCGATCGCCGAGCTGTCCACGCTGGACCGCGTGCTGGTGATCGGCTCCTTCCTGCGCAAGGACCATCCGCTGTTCGCACAACGCCTGCGCCAGGCCACCCGCCGCGGTGCCAAGGTGATGCGTGTCGGCGCGCTGTCGGACGACTGGGCGATGAGCGTGGCGGGCGAGATCGTCGCGGCGCCGTCGGACTGGCTGTCGGTGCTGATCGAGGTCGCTGCCGCGGTGGCCACCGCCAAGGGCGTGACTGCACCGCTGTCGGTGACGCCGGGCGAGCAAGCGCAAGCCATCGCCAACGCACTGCTGTCGGGCGAGCGCAAGGCGGTGCTGCTGGGCAACGCCGCCGCCGCCCATCCGCAGGCCGCCGAGCTGCTGTCGATTGCCAACTGGATCGCCGAGCAGACCGGTGCCCGCTGTGGCTACCTGGGGGACGCGGGCAACAGCGTCGGTGCCCAACTGGTGGGTGCGCAGCCGGGGCAGGGCGGTCTGGATGCGGGTCAGATGCTGGCCAAGTCGCTCAAGGCGTACCTGCTGTTCAACACCGAGCCGGTGCTGGACGCTGCCAACGCTGCGCTGGCCGCCAAGTCGCTGCAGGCCGCCGAAATGGTCGTCGCGTTCAGCCCGTTCCAGGCGAATGTCGAGTTCGCCGACGTGCTGCTGCCGATCGCGCCGTTCACGGAAACCGGTGGCAGCTTCGTCAACGCCGATGGCCGCGTGCAAAGCTTTCATGGTGTCGTGCGTCCGCTCGGCGACACGCGTCCGGGCTGGAAAGTGCTGCGCGTGCTGGGCAACCTGCTGGGTTTGAACGGCTTCACGCAGGAGTCGGTCGAGGACGTGCGCGCCACGGCGGGATTGACGGAGGCCGCCAAGGTCGTGTCCCGTCTGTCCAACCGCAGCAACACCGCACCGCAACCCGTCACCGCGCCGGCCGGCCTGCAGCGCATCGCCAACGTGCCGGTCTACGCCACCGATGCAGTTGTGCGCCGTGCTCCGTCGCTGCAACAGACAGCGGACGCCAAGGCTCCGCTGGTGGCCCTGAACGCCGCACTCTGGGCGCAACTGGGCTTGCAGGATGGCGCCAAGGTGCGTGTGCAGCAGGGCGGGGGCAGTGTCGTGCTGCCGGCCGCACTGGATGCCACGCTGGCGCCCAACACCGTCCGCGTGAGCGCCGGTCATCCCTCCACCGCCGCCCTGGGAGCCGTGTTCGGTGCCCTGAGCGTCGAACGCGCCTGAGCCGCAGAAGGACCGAATGATGCTGGACACCCTGCAAACCGTCGGCGCCGCGACCCTGGGAGGTGCATGGCCTGTGGTCTGGACACTGCTGAAGATCGTCGCGTTGCTGCTGCCGCTGATGGGCTGCGTCGCCTACCTGACCCTGTGGGAACGCAAGGCCATCGGCTGGACCCAGATCCGCCCCGGCCCGAACCGCGTGGGTCCATGGGGCCTGCTGACCCCGATCGCCGACGCCGTGAAGCTGATCTTCAAGGAGATCATCGCCCCGACCGCCGCGAACAAGGGCCTGTTCTTCCTCGGCCCGATCATGACCATCATGCCGGCGCTGGCCGCATGGGCGGTCGTGCCGTTCGGTCCCGAAGTCGCGCTGGCCAACGTCAACGCCGGTCTGCTGTTCCTGATGGCGATCACCTCGATGGAGGTCTACGGCGTGATCATCGCCGGCTGGGCATCGAACTCGAAGTACGCCTTCCTGGGTGCGATGCGGGCGTCGGCACAAATGGTCAGCTACGAAATCGCGATGGGCTTCTGCTTCGTGGTCGTGCTGATGGTCGCCGGCAGCCTGAACATGACCGACATCGTCATGAGCCAGACCAAGGGCCGCTTCGCCGACATGGGCCTGAACTTCCTGTCGTGGAACTGGCTGCCGCTGTTCCCGATTTTCATCGTTTACTTCATCTCCGGTCTGGCCGAGACCAACCGCCACCCCTTCGACGTGGTCGAAGGCGAAGCGGAAATCGTGGCCGGTCACATGATCGAGTACTCGGGCATGTCGTTCGCCATGTTCTTCCTGGCCGAATACGCCAACATGATCCTGGTGTCGATGCTGGCCGTGCTGATGTTCCTGGGCGGCTGGGATGCACCGGTGTCCTTCCTGTCGTTCCTCCCCGGATGGATCTGGCTGGGCATCAAGACCTTCTGCGTCGCGACCATGTTCCTGTGGGTGCGTGCGACCTTCCCGCGCTACCGCTATGACCAGATCATGCGCCTGGGCTGGAAGATCTTCATCCCGATCACCCTGGTGTGGCTGGTGGTGGTGGGTCTGTGGATCCAGTCGCCCTGGAACATCTGGCAATAACCCGAGCCCGCGAGAGGAAAACAACCATGTCCGCCGTGGCCAGTGTCAAGGATTTTGTCTCCAGTTTCATGCTGCTTGAGTTGCTCAAGGGCATGAAGCTGACGGGGCGTCACTTCTTCCAGCGCAGTGTGACTGTGCAGTTTCCGGAAGAGAAGACGCCGATGTCGCCGCGTTTCCGTGGCCTGCATGCCCTGCGCCGCTACGAGAACGGCGAGGAACGCTGCATCGCCTGCAAGCTGTGCGAGGCCGTGTGCCCCGCGATGGCGATCACCATCGAATCGGACGTGCGCGCCGACGGCAGCCGCCGCACCACGCGCTACGACATCGACCTCACCAAGTGCATCTTCTGCGGCTTCTGCGAAGAGAGCTGCCCGGTCGATTCGATCGTCGAGACGCACATCTTCGAATACCACGGTGAAAAGCGCGGCGACCTGTACTTCACGAAGGACATGCTGCTGGCCGTCGGCGACCGCTACGAACAAGAGATTGCAGCCAACAAGGAGGCGGACGCCAAGTACCGCTGAACCATGGACACCACCTCCGCGCTCTTCTACGTTTTCTCCGCCGTGCTGCTGCTTTCGGCGTTCCGCGTCATCACGGCCAACAGCCCGGTCCACTCCGCGTTGTTCCTCGTGCTGTCCTTCTTCAGCGCCTCGTGCATCTGGATGATGCTGCATGCCGAGTTCCTCGCGATCTCGCTGGTGCTGGTGTACGTCGGCGCCGTCATGGTGCTGTTCCTGTTCGTGGTGATGATGCTGGACATCAACATCGCGCAGTTGAAGCAGGGGTTCTGGACCCACTTTCCGGTGGCCGCTGCCGTGGGCGTGGTGATCGCGCTGGAGATGGCCTGGGTGCTGCAGCGCGGCTTCAACACCTCGGTGGTCAAGCCGATGGCCGGCATCGCCGGCATGCCCAACACCAAGCTGCTGGGTGTCGAGATCTATACCCGCTACCTCTATCCGCTGGAAATCGCGGCCGTGCTGCTGCTGGTGGCGATCATTGCCGCCATCGCACTGACCC
The DNA here is from genome assembly GCF_013299175.1 of Sphaerotilus sp. Classification (GTDB taxonomy): domain Bacteria; phylum Pseudomonadota; class Gammaproteobacteria; order Burkholderiales; family Burkholderiaceae_C; genus Sphaerotilus. Next base: position 19,347 of record NZ_JAAFKF010000053.1, on the reverse strand, counting down.
TGCGCCGCCGCAAGGACGTGCGCGGCCAGAACCCGTCGGAGCAGGTCAAGGCGAAGAAGGCCGATCGCCTGCGCATCGTGAAGATGGCGCCGGTACGTGAACTGGCCTCCGTGCCCGCTGCTGCACCCGCCACCGACGCCGTCCCGAAAGGAACCGCATGATCTCGCTCGGACATTACCTGACGCTGGGCGCGATCCTGTTCGCGATCTCCGTGGTCGGCATCTTCCTGAACCGCAAGAACCTGATCGTGCTGCTGATGGCCATCGAGCTGATGCTGCTGTCGGTCAACCTGAACTTCATTGCCTTCTCCCACTACCTGGGTGACATGGCCGGTCAGGTGTTCGTGTTCTTCATCCTGACGGTGGCAGCGGCCGAATCCGCGATCGGCCTGGCCATCCTGGTCGTGCTGTTCCGCAATCGCGCCACGATCAACGTGGACGAACTCGATTCGCTGAAGGGCTGACGCCAAGGGAAGCACCAGAAAAATGACTCAGCTCTCGCAATCGATGCTGCTGGCCGTGCCGCTTGCCCCTCTGGCGGGCGCGGTGATCGCCGGCTTCTTCGGCAAGTCGGTCGGCCGTGCCGGCTCGCACGTCGCCACCATTTTGGGCGTGCTCATCGCCTTCATCCTGTCGGCCATGACGCTCAAGGCGGTCGCGCTGGATGGCGCCCGCTTCAACCAGACCGTCTACGAATGGATGGTGCTCGGTGGCCTGAAGATGGAAGTCGGCTTCATGATCGACGGCCTGACCGCGATGATGATGTGCGTCGTCACCTTCGTGTCGCTGATGGTCCACCTCTACACCATCGGCTACATGGAAGAAGATCCAGGCTACCAACGCTTCTTCTCCTACATCTCGCTGTTCACGTTCTCGATGCTGATGCTCGTCATGAGCAACAACTTCCTGCAACTGTTCTTCGGCTGGGAAGCCGTGGGTCTGGTGTCCTACCTGCTGATCGGTTTCTGGTTCAAGAAGCCGACGGCGGTGTTCGCCAACATGAAGGCGTTCCTGGTGAACCGGGTCGGGGACTTCGGCTTCATCCTCGGCATCGGTCTGGTCTGTGCCTACGCCGGCACCCTGAACTACACCGAGACCTTCGCCAAGGCGGGGGAGCTGTCAAAGATCGTCTTCCCGTATGACACCTGGGGCGGTGACTGGATGCTGATCACGGTGATCTGCATCTGCCTGTTCATCGGCGCGATGGGCAAGTCGGCGCAGTTCCCGCTGCACGTCTGGCTGCCGGACTCGATGGAAGGCCCGACCCCGATCTCCGCGCTGATCCACGCCGCGACCATGGTGACGGCGGGCATTTTCATGGTGGCGCGCATGTCGCCGCTGTTCGAGCTGTCGGACACCGCGCTGAACTTCATCCTGGTCATCGGTTCGATCACGGCGCTGTTCATGGGCTTCCTGGGCATCATCCAGAACGACATCAAGCGCGTGGTCGCGTACTCGACGCTGTCGCAACTGGGTTACATGACGATGGCGCTCGGCGCGTCGGCCTACTCGGTCGCCGTGTTCCACCTGATGACGCACGCTTTCTTCAAGGCGCTGCTGTTCCTGGGTGCCGGCTCGGTCATCATGGGCATGCACCACGACCAGGACATCCGCAACATGGGCGGCCTGCGCAAGTACATGCCCATCACCTGGATCACGTCGCTGCTGGGTTCGCTCGCACTGATCGGCACGCCGTTCTTCTCGGGCTTCTACTCGAAGGACTCGATCATCGAGGCCCTGCACGCCAGCACGCTGCCTGCCGCGCCGATCGCCTACGCGGCGGCCATCATCGGCGTGTTCGTGACCGCGTTCTACTCGTTCCGGATGTACTTCCTCGTCTTCCACGGCAAGGAACACTTCCACCACAAGCCGTTCCCGGGTGAACACGACCACCACGACGAGGACGACCACGGCCACGGTGCCCACGCCCACACGCCGCACGAGTCGCCGTGGGTGGTGACGGTCCCGCTGCTGCTGCTGGCGATCCCGTCGGTGGTCATCGGCTACCTGACGATCCAGCCCATGCTCTACGGCGATTTCCTGAAGGATGCGATCTCCGTGAACCTGCACGCGCACCCGGCGATGGAAGAGCTGGCGCAGGAGTTCCATGGTGCGGCGGCCATGGCGATGCATGCGTTCGGCACGCTGCCTTTCCTGCTGGCTCTGGGTGGTGTCGTGACGGCCTACGTGTTCTACATGCTGGTTCCGGCCGTCCCGGCGTTCTTCGCCCGTGCGCTGGCGCCGCTGGTGACGGTGATGGAAAACAAGTACTACATGGACTGGATCAACGAGAACATCCTCGCTGCAGGCGCCCGCCTGCTGGGGCGCGGCCTGTGGAAGATCGGCGACGTGGCGATCATCGATGGCCTGGTGGTCAACGGTTCTGCCCGTCTGGTGGGCTGGATCGGCTCGCTCGTGCGGCTGTTCCAGACCGGCTACATCTACCACTACGCACTGGTCATGCTTGTCGGCGTCTTCGCGCTGATGACGTGGTTCGTGTGGCTGCATCGCTGAGCGGAGGGACGACACCATGGCATACCTCTCTCTTGCGATCTGGATTCCCATTGCTTTCGGCGTGCTGCTGCTGGCGATCGGGCGTGACGACCAACCCAAGGCCGCCCGCTGGATCGGCCTGATCGGTGCGCTGATCGGCTTTGCGGTCACGCTGCCGCTGGTCTCCGGCTTCGACACCACCACTGCCGCGCTGCAGTTCCAGGAAAACCTCGCCTGGATCCCGCGCTTCAATATCCGCTACCACCTCGGCGTGGACGGTATCTCGGTGTGGTTCGTCCTGCTGACAGCGTTCATCTCGATCATCGTCGTGCTGGCCGGCTGGGAAGTCATCACCGACCGGGCACACCAGTACATCGGCGCTTTCCTGATCATGTCGGGCCTGACGGTCGGCGTGTTCTCGGCCGCCGACGGCATGCTGTTCTACGTGTTCTTCGAAGCGACCCTGATCCCGATGTACATCATCATCGGCCTCTGGGGCGGCCCGCGCCGGGTCTACGCCGCGATCAAGTTCTTCCTGTACACGCTGGCCGGCTCGCTGCTGCTGCTGCTGGCACTGATCTTCCTGTACTACAAGTCGGGTGGCAGTTTCGACATCCTGACGTGGCACAAGCTCCCGCTGCCGATCGGTGCGCAGACGATGCTGTTCTTCGCCTTCCTCGCGGCGTTCGCGGTGAAGGTGCCGATGTGGCCGGTTCATACCTGGTTGCCGGACGCCCACGTCGAAGCCCCCACGGGTGGCTCCATCGTGCTGGCCGCGATCATGCTGAAGCTCGGCGCCTACGGGTTCCTGCGGTTCTCGCTGCCGATCGCCCCGGACGCCTCGCACGAGTGGTCGGGTCTGCTGGTCACGCTGTCGCTGATCGCGGTGGTCTACATCGGTCTGGTCGCCATGGTGCAGACCGACATGAAGAAGCTGGTGGCGTACTCGTCGATCGCGCACATGGGCTTCGTCACCCTGGGCTTCTTCTACTTCAGCGAACTGGGCATTTCCGGCGGTCTGGTGCAGATGATTTCCCACGGCTTCGTGTCGGGCGCGATGTTCCTGTCGATCGGCGTCCTGTACGACCGCGTGCATTCGCGTGAAATCGCCTCCTATGGTGGCGTCGCCAACACCATGCCCAAGTTCGCGGCGTTCGCGGTATTTTTCGGCATGGCCAACGCCGGCTTGCCGGGCACGGCGGGCTTCATCGGCGAGTGGATGGTGATCCTCGGTGCCGTGCAGTACAACTTCTGGATCGGCATGCTGGCGGCGAGCGCGCTGATCTTCGGCGCAGCCTACACGCTGTGGATGGTCAAGCGGGTCTACTTCGGCGAGATCGCCAACGACCATGTGCGCGACCTCACCGACATCAACGCCCGCGAATTCCTGCTGCTGGCCGTGCTGGCGACCTGCACGCTGGCGATGGGCCTGTACCCGAAGCCCTTCACCGACGTGATGCATGTGTCGGTGACGGAGCTGATCCGCCACGTCGGCGTGTCGAAACTGTGATCCTGGAGCACTGCACCCCATGACTGCAATGAATTGGCTCGCGGTGTATCCCGAGATCTTCCTGCTGGTGATGGCCTGCGTCGTCGCGCTGGCCGACCTGTTCGTGACCGACCCGAAGCGCACGCCCACGCATGTGCTGAGCCTGCTGACGCTGGTGGCGCTGGCGGGCATGCACTGGGTGTCCTTCAACGAAGGGCAAACCTACTACGCGATGAACCGCATGGTGGTGATGGACCCGATGGGCCACCTGCTGGCCCTGTTCGCGACCATCGCCGTGGCCGTGACCCTGGTGTACGCACGCCCCTATGCCGAGAGCCGCGAGATGCTCAAGGGCGAGCTGTACACGCTCAGCCTGTTCTCGCTGCTGGGCATCTCGATCATGGTGTCGGGCAACAACCTGCTGACCCTGTACCTCGGCCTCGAAGTGATGAGCCTGTCGCTGTACTCGCTGGTGGCCCTGCGCCGTGACCATGCGCAGTCCACCGAAGCGGCGATGAAGTACTTCGTGCTGGGCGCGCTGGCCTCGGGCTTCCTGCTCTACGGCATGTCGATGATGTACGGCGCGACCGGCTCGCTCGACCTCGGCAAGATCTTCGACGCCATCGGCAAGGGCGAGGTCAACCGCCAGGTGCTGGTGTTCGGCCTCGTGTTCATCGTCTCCGGTCTGGCGTTCAAGCTGGGCGCCGTGCCTTTCCACATGTGGCTGCCCGACGTGTACCAGGGTGCGCCGACAGCGGCCACGCTGCTGATCGCCGGTGCGCCGAAGATCGCGGCCTTCGGCATGACGATCCGCCTGCTGGTGGACGGCATGCTCGGTCTTGCCGTGGACTGGCAGCAGATGTTCATGGTGCTGGCAGTGTGCTCGCTGCTGGTGGGCAACCTGGCCGCCATCGCGCAGACCAACCTCAAGCGCATGCTGGCCTACTCCACCATCGCGCAGATGGGCTTCCTGCTGCTCGGCCTGCTGGCGGGCGTGGTCAACGGCAACACGCTGTCGGCCGCCAACGCCTACAGCTCTGCCATGTTCTACATCATCACCTACGTGGTGACGACGCTGGGCACCTTCGGCCTGATCATGCTGATGGCCCGTGCGGGCTTCGAGGCAGAAGAGATTGCCGACCTGTCCGGCCTCCACCGCCGCAGCCCGGTGCTGGCCGCCGTGATGGGCATCTTCATGTTCTCGCTGGCGGGTGTGCCGCCGATGGTCGGTTTCTACGCCAAGCTGGCCGTGCTGCAGTCGCTGATCTCGACCAATGACACCCTGCACCTGCAACTGGCGGTCTTCGCGGTCGTGATGTCGCTGATCGGTGCCTTCTACTACCTGCGCATCGTCAAGGTCATGTACTTCGAAGAGCCGACCGACACCTCTGCGATCGCCATGCCTGCCGACGCGCGTGCGGTGCTGTCGCTCAACGGGGCGGCCGTGCTGCTCCTGGGCATCCTGCCGGGTGGTCTGATGGCCATGTGTGCCCAGGCCATCGTCAAGGCGCTGGCAACCTGATGTCGTCGGCCGCATCGGTCTGGCTGGTGTTGCTGCTGGCGGTGCTGCTGGCCAATCTGCCGTTCTTCAATGACCGGCTGCTGGCGGTCGGTCCCCGGCGGCCGGGCAAGGGTGTGGCGGTGCGCCTGCTGGAGCTGATGCTCTGCACGGCGGTGACGATCGGTCTCGGGCGCTGGCTGGAAGGCCGCAACAGCCAGACGGCCGAGCAGGGCTGGCAGTTCTATGCCGTGCTGGCCTGCGTGATGCTGACGCTGGCCTTCCCCGGCTTCGTGTGGCGACATCTGCGCCGATCACACTGACCATGGACTCCGATCCCATGTCCTTGCCGCCACTGAACGCATTGCCTGCCGACGACGCCCACCTGCGCGAGGTCTGTGCGCAGTCGCGCGAGGCGTACCGAGGACATTTCCTCCAGGTGCGCCAGGACGACGTGCTGTTGCCCGATGGCAACACGGCCAACCGTGAATACATCGTCCACCCCGGTGCGGTGATGGTCGTGCCGCTGCTGGACGACGGTCGGCTGGTGATGGAGCGGCAATACCGCTACCCGATGCACCGCGCGTACCTCGAATTCCCGGCCGGCAAGCTCGAAGCCGGTGAACCGGGCATCGTCTGCGGCGTGCGCGAGCTGTTCGAGGAAACCGGCTTCCGGGCGGCCGAGTGGGCCTGCGCTGGCGAGCTGCACAACGCCATCGCCTACTCCAGCGAGCGCATCGAGGTCTGGTTCGCCCGCGGACTGGTGGCCGGCGAGCGGCAGCTCGATGCGGGTGAATTCCTCGACGTGTTCGCCGCCACCGAGGCTGAGCTGGCGGACTGGATCGCCGATGGCCGTGTCACCGACGCCAAGACCATGGTCGGCCTGCTGTGGCTGCAGCAGTGGCGTGCCGGACGCTGGGCCTTGACCTGGAAGCCGGCAGACGCCTGGGCTCACGACTGACCCCTGACGGGGCGGGGCCTCAGAGCATCCGGCCTGGATTCATGCGCTGGTCCGGGTCGAGCGCCTGCTTGATCGCCCGCATCAGCGACAGCGCCACCGGCGACTTGCGCTGCGCCAGCTCTTCCCGCTTCAGTGCCCCGATGCCGTGCTCGGCCGAGATGGAACCGCCGTGCGCCTGCACCGCGTCGTAGACCAGCGTGTTGACCGCGTGCTCCTGCTGCGCCAGAAACGCTGGCGCCGAGGCCCCCAGCGGCGCCTGCACGTTGTAGTGCAGGTTGCCATCGCCGAGGTGGCCGAAGTTGACGAGCCGCACGCCCGGAAACGCCCGCGCCAGTGCCGCATCCGTGCTGGCCACGAACGCGGGAATGCGCGAGACGGGCAAGGCGATGTCGTGCTTGATGTTGAGACCTTCCTCGGCCTGTGCCATGGAGATCGATTCGCGCAGGTGCCACATCGCCCGCGACTGCGCCACGGACGTGGCCACCGCCGCGTCGGTGATCACCCCGGACTCCAGCGCCGCCTCCAGCAGGCCCTCGAACACGGTCCGGGCGTGTTCGGCGCTTTCGGCGTCGGAGACTTCGAGCAGCACGGTCCACGGCGCTGGCGGCAGTGGCTGCGGGATCTGCGGGAAGTGCTTGCGCACCAGCGACAGGGCGCAGTCGCTGACCACCTCGAAGCCGGTCAGTGAAGCCGCTGCCCGCCCTTGTGCCAATTGCAGCAGCGCCACGCACTGCGCCACCGAATCACAGGCCGCCAGCGCCGTCATCGAGGCAGCCGGCTGCGGATACAGGCGCATCACGGCCGCGGTGATCACGCCGAGCGTGCCTTCGCTGCCGATGTAGAGGTGGCGCAGGTCGTAGCCGGTGTTGTCCTTGCGCAGCCCGCTCAGACCGTCCCAGACCTCGCCGTCCGGTGTCACCACCTCCAGCCCGAGGCAGAGTTCGCGCGCGTTGCCATAGCGCAGCACCTGGGTGCCGCCGGCATTGGTCGAGAGATTGCCGCCGAGGGTGCAACTGCCTTCCGCTGCCAGACTCAGCGGCAGCAGCAACCCCGCTGTCTCGGCTGCCGCCTGCGCCGCCTGCAGCACGCAGCCGGCCTCGACCGTCATGGTCAGGTTGGCCGCGTCGATGGCGCGCACCCGGTTCAGCCGCCCCAGGTTGAGCAGGATCTGCGTGCCCGAGTCGTCCGGCACCGAGCCACCCACCAGCCCGGTGTTGCCGCCTTGGGGCACGACCGCTGTGCCGTGCCGGGCACACGCGCGCAGCACCGCCGCCACCTCGGCCGTGCTGCCGGGCCGCACCACGGCCAGCGCGCGGCCGTGCCAGCGTTTGCGCCAGTCGCGCTCATAGGCGCCGAGGTCTCCGCCCTGGAGCACATGGGACTCACCGACCGCGGAGCGCAAATCGGTCAGGAGCGTGGAAGGAAACGGGACAGGGGCGGGCGACGGGGAGGACATGGACACGCTCCGTTTTCAGGCCGCGGCGGGGGCCACCGTGGCGGAGGTCTGGCGCCCCGCTGCAAGCCGCGCACGGACATGCCAGGCACAGGCCGTGAACAGGAGTACCGCCAGCAGGGTTTCGACACCTGCCAACAGCACCTCCCGCCCCGGCGCGCTGTTGACGCGCACGGCACCCTCGGCCGCGTACAGCCACACCGCCAGGCTCAGCCAGCGGTAGGTGTAGAGCTTCATGCGCCACAGTCCGGGCAGGGCCAGCAGCAGCGGGATCACCTTGATGGCCAGCGTGCCGGTGCCGGTGCGGGCCAGCGACAGCTCCCAGAGCAGACCCAGCACGGCGAGTGCCACGCAGGTGCAAAAGGCCAGCCAGCGGCTGCGCTGCACGGAGAGGGTCGGGACAGGCGCCGAGATGGGGGCAGTGGCAGTGGCAGTGGCGTTGGGATCGGTCATCGTCGTGCTGGCGGTTCAGCGTTGTCATTTCGGCTTTGGCATGATAGCCACATGAACCCACTCAGCCGTCGCTGGGCCGCCTTTCAGCGTTGGCCCTGGCTCGACACGCTGCGCACCCTGCGCCAGCGTTTCCGCGAAGACCGCCTCGGCATCACCGCCGGCAGCCTCACCTTCACCACCATGATCTCGCTGGTGCCGCTGGCGACCGTGACCTTTGCGCTGTTCACGGCGTTCCCGATGTTCGCGAGCTTCCGCAAGGCGCTGGAGGTGTATTTCCTGCAGAACCTGGTGCCGGATGCGATTGCCCGCCCCGTGCTCAAGCAGTTGACGCTGTTCGCCAGCAAGGCGAGCCAGGTCGGCGCGGTGGGTCTGGTGGTGCTGGTGTTCACGGCGATCGCGCTGCTGCTGACCATCGACCGCTCGCTCAACGCCATCTGGCGCGTCCGGCAGACCCGGCCGCTGGCGCAGCGCGTGCTCGTGTACTGGGCCACGGCCACGCTGGCGCCGCTGGTGCTGGGCGTGAGCCTGTCCGTGACCTCGTATGCGGTGTCGGCGTCCAGCGGGGTGGTGGAGTCGCTGCCGGGCGGTGTGTCGCTGCTGCTCGGCGTCGTGGAGCTTGGCGTGATGGCGGCCGGCATGTCCGCGCTGTTCAAGTTCGTGCCCAACACCCAGGTGCGCTGGAGCCATGCGGGACTCGGCGGCGTGTTCGTGGCGGTCGGGTTCGAGCTGGCCAAGCGCGGGCTGGCCTGGTATCTGGGTCTGGCTCCCACCTACACCACCATCTACGGTGCCTTCGCGACGCTGCCCATCCTGCTGAGCTGGATCTACCTGGGCTGGGTGATCGTGCTGCTGGGGGCCGTGATCGCGGCCTATGCGCCGAGTCTGCAGATGCGCGTGGTGCGCCACGCCGTCGCGCCTGGCTGGCGCTTCATGCTGGCACTGACGGTGCTGCGCGCGCTGGCACAGGCACAGGCCAGTCCGGCGCGTGGCGTGGCGCTGGTGGAGCTGTGCGAGCGGCTGCACCTCGATCCCTTGCAGGTCGATCCCATCATCGAGCAACTCCAGCGCCTGGCTGCCGTGCGGCGGTGGCGAGCAGCGCCGGTGAGACGCGCATCGGGTAGGCGGTGCCGACCAGGACGAGGTGGCTGATGGTGCCCGGCGCGGCGCGGCTGGTGGCTTCCAGCGCGATCAGCGACCCCATGCTGTGGCCGACCAGCGCCACCCGCGGCACACCGCGCGCAGCCAGCAACGCCAGCACGGCGTCGGCCATCGCCTCGACATCCGGCAACGCGGGGCCTGGGCTGCGGCCATGCCCCGGCAGATCGACGGCGAGCACGCCGTGGCCATGGTGGGCGAACCAGCGTGCCGCCAGCGTCCAGACACTGTGGTCGTTGAGCGCGCCGTGGACGAAGACGACACAGGGCAGGGCGGGATCGAACGGTCGGCCGCCCGTGTAGGCGTAGAGGCTCGGTGCGGCGGGGACCGTGGACGTGGAAGTCATGGGCATCACGCGGCTTTCTGCGCCACCTTGAGCGCGCGCTGGAGGTCGTCGATCAGGTCCGCGGGATCTTCGAGTCCGACCGACAGCCGGACCGTGCCGGGTCCGATGCCGGCGGCGGCCAGCGCGGCGTCGTCCATGCGGAAATGCGTGGTCGAGGCCGGGTGGATCACCAGCGAGCGCGCATCGCCCACATTGGCCAGGTGCGAGAACAGTTCCAGCGCCTCGATGAAGGCCCGCCCCTGTGCCCGCGTGCCTTGCAGGTCGAAGCTGAACACCGCGCCGCAGCCCTTCGGCAGCAGCCGTTGCGCGAGGGCGTGGTCCAGGTGGTCGGACCGGGACGGGTGGCGGATCTTGCCGACCAGCGGCTGGGTGGCGAGGAATTCGACGATGCGCTGGGTGTTCTCGACGTGGCGGGCCATGCGCAGCGGCAGCGTCTCGATGCCCTGCAGGACGAGCCAGGCGGTGTGCGGACTCATGCAGGCGCCCAGGTCCCGCAAGCCCTCGCGCCGCGCCCGCAGACCGAAGGCACCGACGGAGCTTTCTTCGGTGAACACCATGCCGTGGAAGCCGTCGTAGGGTTCGCACAGCGTGGCGCTGCGGCCGTGCTGCGCGTGGGCGGCGTCCCAGTCGAAGTGGCCACCGTCCACCAGCAGCCCGCCCACGACCGTGCCGTGGCCGCAGAGGAACTTGGTGGCCGAGTGCAGCACCAGCGCGGCCCCGAGGTCCAGCGGGCGCTGCAGCCACGGTGTCGTCAGCGTGGCGTCCACCAGCAGCGGCAGCCCGTGGTCGCGGCCGAGCTGCGCCAGCGTGGGGATGTCCAGCACGTCCAGCCCTGGATTGCCCAGCGTCTCGCCGAACAGCAGCTTCGTTTCTGGCCGGATCGCGGCGCGCCAGGCATCGTGGTCACCGGGGCGCACGAAGGTGGTGCGGATGCCCAGGCGTGGCAGCGTGTAGTGCAGCAGGTTGTGCGAACCGCCATAGAGCGAGCTGCTGGCGACGATGTGGTCTCCCGTACCGGCCAGCGTCGTGATCGCCAGCACCAGCGCCGCCTGGCCACTGGCGGTGGCCAGGCCGCCGACGCCGCCGTCGAGGGCGGCGATGCGCTCCTCCAGCACGGCGGTGGTCGGGTTGGACAGCCGGCTGTAGACATGACCGGCGCGCTCCAGGTTGAACAGCGAGGCCGCGTGTTCGCAGGAGTCGAAGACGAAGGAGGTGCTCAGGTGCAGCGGGACGGCGCGGGCACCGGTGCTCGGGTCGGGGGCGCTGCCGGCGTGCAGGGCGAGGGTGTCGAATCCGGGGGCGGAGGTTCCGGCCATCGGGGGCTCCTCAGGGTGATATTTGCGCGCATTGTGGGCTATATTGGCGCAACAGCTCCTGTAGTTCCAGCATTCGAGAGGCCACCATGCAAGTCAGCGACATCCTGCGTGTCAAGGGAAACACGCTCTACACCGCCACCCCGGACCACGCGCTGGCCGACGCCGTCAACCTCATGGCCGAGCGCGACATCGGCTCGCTGGTGGTGATGTCGCAGGGGCATCTCGTCGGGATGCTCACGTTCCGCGAGGTGATCCAGGCGGTCGTGCGCAATGGCGGCTCGCTGGGTTCGCTGCAGGTGCGCGGCGTGATGGACGCCCAGCCGCTGGTCTGTACCCCAGAGACCGAGATCGACGAGGTGCGCCGCATGATGCTGGAGCGCCATGCCCGCTACATGCCCGTGATGAGCGGCCACATGCTGATGGGCGTGATCTCGTTCTACGACGTGGCCAAGGCGGTGGTCGATAGCCAGGATTTCGAGAACCGGATGCTCAAGGCGTACATCCGCGACTGGCCAGCCGATGCCACCGAGCCGACCAGCGGTCAGGGCTGAGTGTTCACCAGCCGCAGGCGTGCCGTCGTCCGTGCGGCGGTGTGCGCTTGCGGCAGGTCGGCCGCTGCGTGCGGCCCGAGTCCGCTGTCCTGGGCCTCGCCGCCACCGCGCAGCCGCTCGGCGATGCGCTCCAGAGAGTCGCCGGATGTGGAGGTGGACGTGCTTGGCTGGGTGCTCCTGACCACGGTCTTGGCAGTGGCTGCAGCGTCTTCTTCCGGCAACACCACGGCCAGATAGTCCCCCAATTGCTCCAGCGCCACCAGCAGGCGGCCCGCCTCGTCCAGCCGCTCGACGCGGACACGGACGCCGTACTGTCCCCGCCCCAGCGCCTTCGTCATCCGATGGGCATCCTCCAGGGGGCGCAGGACTGCGCGGGTGTTCATCTGCAGCATCACCATGGCCACTCCCACCGCAGCCATCAGCAAGGCCGCCGACAGCAGCGCGAAGCGGCCTGCATGGGCCGAGCCGGTGACGGCCGGTAGCCACACCGTCCCGAAGGCCACGGTGGTCAGCCCCAGGGGCACCAGCGTGCCCAGGGCCAGTCGGGTCCGGAGGGAGGCGTGTCGTAAGCGGTCAACCATGGCGTGTTGCTTCCTGTGCCGTGCAAGTGCATGAACGTAACCAATTGTTATAGCTGCACCATGCCATAAAAAAGGCACGGTGCCCTTAACGCACCGTGCCCGAAACGAGTCTTGGAAGACTCGCGGCTGGAACTGGAGACATGGCGCTCACATGCCGGGCGCTGCAGACGTGGTGGACGTCAGGCCCAGGTCGTGGCTGCCCATGAGGCGTTCGATGTCGAGCAGGATCAACATGCGCTCCTGCAGACTGGCGATGCCGGTGATGAAGCGGATGTCCTGGTGGCTGTCCATGTCCGGGGCAGGGCGCACTGCTTCGCCGGGCAGCTCCAGCACATCCGACACCGAATCCACCACCGCGCCGACCACCCGACCGCGGATGTTCAGCACGATCACCACCGTGAAACCGTTGTAGTCGGCGTGCTCGCAACCGAACTTGATGCGCAGATCCACGATCGGCACGATCACGCCGCGCAGGTTCACCACGCCCTTGAAGCACGCAGCGGCGTTGGCGATGCGCGTCGGTGCCTCGTAGGAGCGGATTTCCTGCACCTTGAGGATGTCGATGCCGTACTCCTCGTGGCCGAGGCGAAAGGTCAGGTACTCGCCGCGCAGGTGGCGGGTGTCGCTGGGGCCATCGCCGTTGCGCTGGGTCGAGGACACGCCACTGCCGGTCGAGGGCCGCGGGGTGGTCGGGTGCTTCAGGGCCGTGCTCATCGTGGTCCTTGCGGTGCGTTGGCGTTGATTCTCAAGGGGTGCTGTCGCCCAGAGGACTGGAGCAAAGGGGCATAGACCCCCCAGTTCCCCGCCAAAACTCCCCGCCTACAATCACGCGATCCCCTCAGCGCACCCACCCACCCCGCACCATGTCCGGCAGCACCTTCGGTCTCCTGTTTCGCGTCACCAATTTCGGCGAAAGCCACGGCCCGGCCATCGGCTGCGTCATCGACGGCTGCCCCCCGGGGCTGGCGCTGTCCGAGTCCGACATCCAGCCCGATCTCGACCGCCGCCGCCCCGGCACCAGCCGCCACGTCACCCAGCGCAACGAGCCGGACCAGGTCGAGATCCTGTCCGGTGTCTACGAGGGGCAGACCACCGGCACGCCGATCTGCCTGCTGATCCGCAACACCGACCAGCGCAGCAAGGACTACGGCAACATCCTCGACACCTTCCGTCCTGGCCACGCCGACTACACCTACTGGCGCAAGTACGGCCTGCGTGACCCGCGCGGCGGTGGCCGGTCTTCGGCGCGGCTGACGGCGCCGATGGTGGCGGCCGGTGCCGTGGCCAAGAAGTGGCTGAAGGCGCAGTACGGCACCACCTTCCTCGGCTGGATGGGCCAGCTCGGCCCGATCGAGATCCCCTTCGAGGACGAGACACAGATCCCGTCGAACCCCTTCTTCGCTCCCGGCACCTCGCAGCTCGCGGCGCTGGAAACCTACATGGACGACCTGCGCCGCGCCGGCGACTCCTGCGGCGCACGCATCCAGGTCGTGGCCCGCGGCATGCCGGTCGGGCTGGGCGATCCGCTGTTCGACAAGCTCGATGCCGACGTGGCCTACGCCATGATGGGCATCAACGCGGTCAAGGGGGTCGAGATCGGTGCCGGCTTCGCCTCGGTCGCCCAGCGTGGCACCGAGCACGGCGACGAGATGACCCCGTCGGGTTTTCGCAGCAACAACGCCGGTGGCGTGCTCGGCGGGATCTCGACCGGGCAGGATCTGGTGGTGTCGATCGCCATCAAGCCGACCAGCTCGATCCGCACCCCGCGCGAGTCGGTCAACCGCGCGGGCGAGCCGACCACGGTGGAAACCTTCGGGCGCCACGATCCTTGCGTCGGCATCCGCGCCACGCCGATCGCCGAGGCGATGCTGGCGCTGGTGGTGATGGACCATGTGCTGCGGCACCGGGCGCAGTGCGGGGATGTGGAGCTGCCGATCGAACCGCTGCCGGGCGCCGTGCCGGCAGCGGACTGAGCGCGGCCCGGCGCCTAGCGACCGACCAGCGCCGCCGGATCGAGCACCGCGGGCAGGTCCAGCTCCGGCGTCGCTTCGCCCCGCACCCGCACGAGGCTGCGCAGATAGCGCGGCTCCACGGCGGTGCCCAGCGGCGGCACCGCCTCGTGCTCCATGTCGCTGGCCGCGAACACCTCGTCCACGGCATCGACCAGCATGCCCATGGGGGATGCGCTGTCGCTGGTGGCCCCACCCAGGTCCACCACCACGATGCACGTCCGCCGCCCGATCCGGGTCAACTCCAGCCCAAGACGGCGGCCGAGGTCGATCACCGGCACCACCGCGCCGCGCAGGTTCATCACCCCGCGCACGCAGTCCGGCATCAACGGCACGGGCGTGAGCGCACCGACTTCGAGGATTTCCTGCACCCGGTCCAGCCCGACGGCGTAGCGGCCCGGCCCGAGTGCGAAGCGCAGGTACTGGCCCACCGCGGTCAGCCGTGCGCGTCGGCCGGTGGGTCCGCCAGCAGCGCGACCAGTCCGGTGCGCTGCAGCACGCCCACCAGCGCAGGCGTGGCATTGCGCAGGTGCAGACCGTGGCCTTGCGCGGCCCGGCTGCGGCGCAAGGCCAGCAGCAGTTGCAGTCCCGCCGTGTCGCAGGCCGACACCTGCGCCACGTCCAGCGCCTCGTCCGGCCCGGCCTGCGCCAGCCAGTCGAGCAACTGCGTGCGGCGCCGGGCGGCGTGGCGGATGGTCAGATCACCGTCGATCACGGACACAGCCGCGCCACCGCATCCACGAGCTGCGACGGCTGGAAGGGCTTGGTGATCCAGGCCCGCACCCCTGCGGCGCGGCCTTCCGCTTTCTTGGCGTCCTGCGACTCGGTGGTCAGCATGAGGATGGGCGTGAAGCGGTGGTCGGCGGTCGTCTTGACGTGGCGCGCGAAGCTCAGCCCGTCCATGCGCGGCATGTTGACATCGCAGACGATCAGCGCCGGGGGATGCGTGTCGAGCCGGGCCACGGCGTCCTCGCCATCCACAGCCTCCACCACCGTGTAGCCGGCCTTCTGCAGGGCGAGCTTGACGACGGTGCGGAAACTGCTCGAATCGTCGATCACGAGGATGGTCTTGCCGGTGGCGAGGAGCGTGGGCGTGGAGGTGGTCATGGGGTGGCGTGCCTGGGTACGGGTCAGAAAAACTCGACGCTGCCGGCTTGCGACGGGGCATCGGACTGGCCGTGGTGGCGGGCGCGCTGCTCCTGCATCGTGTAGGAACGCTCCAGTTCGGCCAGCCAGCGCATGGCGTCGGCGTGGCTGGCGTGTTCGTTGTCGCGCATCCATGCGGTGAACCGCTGCATGTCGCGGGCGACGTTGTTCAAGGTCTGGCTGAGCCGGTCCTGGAACTGCATTCCCAGCAGCACGCGCTCCAGATCCTTCTCGATGCGCGTGCTCCACGACTGCAGCGCAGCGCAGGCGGCGGCCTCCGGCTCGGCATGCGCCACCGCCAGCGCGGCCAGCGACTGCCGGGCCTGCGCGAGCGCCTGGTCCTGGCGGGCGTGGTCGCTGCGGGTATCGGCGGCCACTTGCTGCGACAGCAGGGCCAGCGCCGCGCGGCGGTCGTCCAGCCGCTGCAGCGGCGTGGTGGCGTCGGGCAGGTGGGTGCGCAGGTCGGTTTCGACGGCGTCGAGCTGCACCAGCGACTCGGCGAGCTGCGCCAGGAGCTGCTCGCGGCGCTGGTGGGTGGTGTCCAGCGCGTCGAGCAGGCGGGTCAGGACACGGTGCTGGCCTTCGCCCATGGCCACCAATGCGGCGCAAGGGGTGGTGTCGGTGCCCGTGCTGGTGCCGGTATCCAGGCTGCGCCGACTCGCCGCCAGCAGGCCATCGCACAAGCGCGAGAAGGACTCCAGCAGATCACCGATGCCGCTTTCCACGGCCACCCGTGACGCTTCCACATGGCGCTGCCACACCGGCACCACCTCGGCCACCATCATGCGCGGCCCGTCGGCCAGTGCGGGGGTGTCCGGGTCCGCACGGGCGTCTTGGGGTGGAGCGCAATCGCAGTCGGACTGGGGGGGCAGCGGCATGGGGAGGGCGGACGAAGTGGAGGGCATTGCCTGCACTGTCGCGGCACTCCCCGGTGCGCAATCCCCGAAATTCAGCGCCGATTGGCGCGCAGTTCGTCCCGGATCGCCGTGTTCACGCGGATCCGGTCGGCGCGCCCGCCAGGCTCATCGCCTCGCGCCACAGCCGCGGCGGCACGTGGTGCGTCAGGCGAAAGATGGCCCGTTCCAGCAGCGCCGGATGCAGTGCATGGCCCACCTCGTCGGCGATGTCGAGCGTGGCGTCGCCGTTGTCCAGCGCCGCCACATGCTCGAACGCGGCCGTGGACTGCTGCGCCGGGATGACCGTGTCCTGTCCGCCATGGAAGAAGTGGAAGGTGGTCAGCGGCGGCGCCACGTCGGGCAGCCGTGCAAAGCGGCCCGAAAACGCCAGCACCCGCCCGACCAGATCCGGCGCCGCCACCGCTGCTTCGAGCGACACGATGCTGCCTTGCGAGAAGCCGACCAGCGCCGTCGCCGCCGCCCCCACGCCGAGGCGCGTCTGGTGGCCGCGCACCCAGTCGATCAAGGTTGGCACGACCGCCTGCACGCGCTCGATGCGGTTCTCCTCGGTGACGCCGACGACAGAGAACCACTGTCTGCCCTGGGCGGTGGGCGCGGCGTCGAAGGCATCGAAACCGTCTGGCAGCAGCAAGGCCGCCTGCGGGAAAGACGCCCGCAGCGCCTTGGCCAGTGGCACGAGATCGTCGGCGGATGCACCGACACCGTGCAGCAGGATGAAGAGTTGGGCGGGTGCGCCGGTGTCCGGCAGGCTCTGGATCAGGCGAGCAGTCATGGTGGTCCTTGGAGAGTGGGAGAGATCAAGGCGGATCGACCTGTCGAGCGGTCAGGTCGCGGCGCAGACCCGCACGATGTCGGCCGCGAAGGCATCGACCGACTCGGGCGTCGTGTCCCACGCGCACATGAAGCGGCAGCCACCCCCCGCGATGAACTGGTAGAAGCGCCAGCCCAGCGCGTGCAGGCGCTGGACGGCCGCGGGCGCGAGGCGAGCGAAGACGGCGTTGGCCTGGGGCGCATGCAGGCGTTCGACACCGTGTACATCCGCCAGCGCGCCGTACAGCCGCAGCGCCATCGCGTTGGCGTGGCGGGCATTGGCCAGCCAGGTGTCGTTTTCCAGCAGACCGAGCCACGGCGCCGAGATGAAGCGCATCTTGGACGCGAGCTGCCCTGCCTGCTTGACGCGGTAGGCGAAATCTTCCGACAGCGCCCGGTCGAAGAACACCACCGCCTCGCCGATCGGCAGCCCGTTCTTGGTCCCGCCGAAGCACAGCACATCGACCCCGGCGCGCCAGGTGATGTCGCTCGGGTGGCAGCCCAGCGTGGCCACCGCGTTGGCGAAGCGGGCGCCGTCCATGTGGACCTTCAGGTGGCGCCGCTTGGCGATCGCGGCGATGGCACGGACCTCCTCGACGCTGTAGACGGTGCCGAGTTCGGTCGCCTGCGTCAGGCTCACCACCTTGGGCTTGGGGTAGTGCAGGTCGTTGCGCTTGGTGACGAGGGCTTCCACGGCGTCGGGCGTGAGCTTGCCCAGCTTCGCGGCAGCACTTTCCCCTTCGGCGGTCAGCAGCTTGGAGCCGTTGGAGAAGAACTCCGGCCCGCCGCATTCGTCCGTCTCGATGTGCGCGACCGGGGTGCAGATCACCGAGTGGTAGCTCTGGCACAGCGAGGCCAGCGCGAGCGAGTTCGCCGCCGTGCCGTTGAAGACGAAGTAGACATCGCAGTCGGTCTGGAACAGGTCACGCAGCCGCTCCGAGACCTCCTGCGTCCAGCGGTCGTCGCCGTAAGCCGGCTCGTGGCCGCTGGTCTGGGCTTCCATGAACCAGCGCGCGGCGTTCGGGCACATGCCGGCGTAGTTGTCGCTGGCGAAATGCTGGCGTGCGGGCGTGGCCGCGGCGGCGGGGTCAGGGTACGGGGAACTCATGGGCGGAGATTGTCGCGCTGTTCGCGGGGCGAACCATGTGGCTATCCAGGAATTGAAACGGGTGCATCCTGAGGGCTTGTCCAGGAGACCATGCCATGACTTCCACGCCTTCCTCTGTCCGCCGTGTCCGCCTCGTGCTCACCGTCTCGGCTGCGCTGGTGCTCGGTGCCTGCGCCATGGTGGCACCGCCGCCACCGGCCATGACCGCCGGCGGCATGCTGACCGATGCGGCCGGCATGACGCTCTATACCTTCGACCGTGACACCGCCGGCCGCAGCGTCTGCAACGGCCCCTGCGCCAAGAACTGGCCGCCGCTGATGGCCCCGGCCGATGCGAAACCCCGCGGCGACTACAGCGTCGTCACCCGCGACGACGGCACGCGCCAGTGGGCCTACAAGGGCCAGCCGCTCTACACCTGGGTCAAGGACATGAAGGCCGGCGACACCACCGGCGACGGCGTCAACAGCGTCTGGCACACCGCTCGACCCTGACACAGGCCCAGTCGTTCAGTCGCCCGCGTAGTCACCCACCGGCAGGCACGAGCAGAACAGGTTCCGGTCTCCGTAGACGTTGTCCACCCGCCCGACCGGCGCCCAGTATTTGCCCCGGCGCAGGCTGGCCACCGGGTAGGCGGCGGTTTCGCGGGCGTAGGCGTGGGTCCAGTCGTTGGCGAGCAGGCTGGCCGCCGTGTGCGGGGCGTGCTTGAGCGGGTTGTCCTCGCGGGGCCAGGCGCCGGATTCGACCTGCGCGATCTCGCCGCGGATGGCGATCATCGCGTCGCAGAAGCGGTCCAGCTCGGCCAGCGGCTCGCTCTCGGTCGGCTCCACCATCAGCGTGCCCGCGACGGGGAAGCTCAGCGTCGGCGCGTGGAAGCCGTAGTCGATCAGCCGCTTGGCGACGTCCTCGGCGCTGATGCCTGACGAGTCCTTCAGCGGGCGCAGGTCGAGGATGCACTCGTGCGCCACGCCGCCGCCCTTCACGCCGTCGATGCCGCCGCTGAAGTGGATGTCGTAGTGGTCGGCCAGCCGGGCGGCGATGTAGTTGGCGCTCAGGATGGCGATT
>NZ_JAAFKF010000052.1 GCF_013299175.1 Sphaerotilus sp. | reverse complement strand
CCACGGCCACGAGAACCAGATCCTCGTCCCCGAGTCCTTCCTCGACCTGCACCGCGACCGCAGCCGCAGCCGCCTGCGCACGCCGATCGCCGAGGTGCGTGTCCGCTACGAAGCCTGCGAAGACCTCGCCCAGCAGCTCGTCGCGCAGGCGCAGCACATCCACTTCGACCTCGGGGTGTCCGAGGACGAAGTGCTGATGCGGATGGAAGCGGGCTTGCAGACGCCCGAGTCCGGGTTTGCGCCGGACGAGGCGGTGTGGGTGACGCGGCGGCTGGCCGAGTTGCTGCAGTGGGATTGAAGCGGCGGGAGGCGCCGCCGCTTCCACCGCTGTAGCGGCTTCAGGAGCCGGCTTTTTCCGGCTCGCGCAGGAAGATCTCGACGCGGCGGTTCTTGGCACGGCCGTCGGCGGTGGTGTTGTCGGCCACCGGCAGGCGTTCGCCCTTGCCGTCGATCGAGATGCGGGTGGCCGAGACGCCCTGCGTCACCAGGTAGTCGCGCACCGAGGCCGCACGGTCAACCGACAGCGGGTTGTTGACCGCGTCGCTGCCCTGGCTGTCGGTGTGGCCCGTGACCTGGACGTGCATCGTCCCGTCCAGACCGTGCGCGAACTTGGCCAGGATCGGCGCCAGCGCGGGGCGGATGTTCGAGCGGCCCGAGTCGAAGGACAGGTCGCTCGGCACGTTCACCTTGAGCTGGTTGTCGCTGGTGCGGGTCACGTCGATGCCGGTGCCCTGGGTGGCCTGCTCCATCGCGCGCTGCTTGTCTTCCATCTTCTTGGACCACAGGTTGCCGGCGACCGCACCGACTGCGCCGCCGATGACCGCGCCCGAGCCGGCCTTGCCACCCGTGACCTTGCTCAGCACCGCGCCGACCGCGGCACCCGCCGCAGCCCCGGTCGCCGTGCCCTTCTGGCGGGCGCTCATGTCGGCGCAGCCACCGAGCAGCAGCGCAGCGGACGCGAGGACCAGAACCAGGGGACGGGAAGGGGTGAATTGCATCATGTTGGGAAAGCTCCGTAGGTGGGGGTGTACCGAGCCTAGTCTGCTCGGTGCATCGGAAAATGCACCATCCATTAAGACAGTGCCCGCAGGTGTTGAACGGTTGAAAACACCGTGTCGATGACGTGGCGGCGGTGTCGATTGGTCCCTGTGCGTGTGCGGCGGTATCGGCAGGGCATCCGGGGCGACAATCACGGCTGACCTCTGATCACGAAGACGACGGACCACTGCCTTGAACCCGACCCCCCTGTTCCTGCCCTGCGCCGCTGGCGTCGAGCCTCTGCTGGCCGACGAAGTGCGCGCCATCCTGACCGCAGCCGGTGCGCCGCAAGCGGCCAAGTCGGTGAAGCTTGGCCGTGGCGGCATCTCGCTGATCGGCAGCGTCCACACCGCCATGCGCCTGAACCTGGAGAGCCGGCTGGCGCCCCGCGTGCTGTGGCAGGTCGCCGAAGGCCGCTACCGCGACGAGGAGGATCTGTACGACATCGCCCGCACGGTGCCGTGGACCGAGTGGATCACGGGGCGCCAGACGCTGCGGGTCGATACCTCGGCGGTGCGCTCGCCGCTGCAGAGCCTGCACTTCGCCTCGCTGCGCATCAAGGACGCCATCTGCGACGTGATGCGCGAGCAGACCGGCGAGCGCCCGGACGTCGATCCGCGCTTCGCCGATCTGTCGATCCAGTTGCATGTCGGCGAGGACTACGCCCAGGTGTACGTGGACCTGAGCGGTGAAGCCTTGTTCAAGCGCGGCTGGCGCGAGGTGCAGGGCGAAGCGCCGCTGAAGGAAACGCTGGCCGCCGCGATGCTGGCCGCCGCCGGCTGGCACGGCCGGGCGCAAGACGGCGACCTGCTCGACCCCTGCTGCGGCGCTGGCACCATCGCCATCGAGGCCGCGCAGATCGCCTGCGGCATGGCGCCGGGCCTGCAGCGCAGCTTCGCCTTCGAGAAGCTCGCGCCCTTCCGCGCCGAGGTGGTGGCGTGGCAGTCGATGAAGGCCGAGGCGCGGTCGCGCATCCACGCGCCAGCGGTGCGGATCTACGCGGGCGACGTGTCGTTCCGCATGACCGACTTCGCCACCCGCAACGCCGAGCGTGCCGGCGTGGCCCATGTCATCGACTTCAAGACGGTGGACGCGCTGCAGCGCAACGCCCCGACCGAACGCGGCGTGCTGATGCTGAACCCGCCCTACGGCGAGCGCATCGACGCCAAGGGCACCGGCTCCGCCCCCGGCGGCTACCGCGATTCGCGCGAAACCTTCGACGGCGGCGGCACCTCGCAAGCCTTCTTCGCCGCGCTGGCCACGCACTGGAAACGCCAGTACGCCGGCTGGACCGCCTGGGTGCTCAGCCCGGACGCCAAGCTGCCGCAGGCGATGCGCTTGAAGGAGTCGCGCCGCGTGCCGATGTGGAACGGGCCGATCGAGTGCCGGCTGTTCCGGTTCGATCTGGTGGCGGGGTCGAACCGCAGCGAGCCGCGCTGAGGCAGACAGGGCTGCAGGCCGGCCGCTCAAGTCCCCGCCTCGGGGGCCGATGTCCGACAGAGGTGGTGGCGCCAGTCCACCCGCTGGAGGATGGAATGCAGATCGTCATCGTCGATGACAACCGGGTCAACGTGGCGCTGCTCAAGGTGCTGGCACGCCAGTTGACCGACCAGCCGGCCATGGAGTTCACCGATGCCGTGGCCGCACTCGCGTGGTGCGAATCGCATCCGTTCGACCTGCTGCTGCTGGATTACATGATGCCCGGCCTGGACGGGCTGAGTTTCCTCGCGCAACTGCGCGCCCGGCCCGACAAGGCGTCCGTGCCGGTGCTGATGGTCACGGCGAGCCACGAGACGGAGGTCCGCTACGAGGCACTGCGCCGAGGGGCCAACGACTTCCTGACCAAGCCGATCGACCGCATCGAGTTCCTGGCCCGCTCGCGCAACATGCTGGCGCTGCGCCAGAGCCAGCAAGCACTGGCCGACCGGGCCGCCTGGCTGGCCGCGGAGGTGGACAAGGCCACGCGGGTGATCGTCGAGCGCGAGTACGACACCATCCTGCGCCTGTCGCGCGCGGCCGAATACCGCGACCCGGAGACGGGGATGCACCTGGCGCGCATGGCCCGCTACGCGCAACTGATCGGCCGCAACCTCGGCATGGACGCCGAGCAGCAGCAGACGCTGCTGCGCGCCGCCCCGATGCACGACATCGGCAAGGTGGGCATTCCCGACGCGATCCTGCTCAAGCCCGGCAAGCTCGACGCCGCCGAGTGGGCGACGATGCGCGAGCACTCGGCCATCGGCTACCAGATCCTGCGCGACAGCCCCTCGCCGCTGCTGCAGATGGCCGCCGTCATCGCCCACAGCCACCACGAGAAGTTCGACGGCAGCGGCTATCCGCTCGGGCTGGCGGGGACGGCCATTCCGCTGGTCGGGCGCATCGTGGCGGTGGCCGACGTGCTGGATGCCCTGACCTCGCGGCGACCGTACAAGGAGGCGTGGACGTTCGAGGCCGCGCTGGCGCTGCTGCGGGAACAGTCCGGCACGCAGTTCGACCCCGCCTGTGTCGAGGCGGTGGTCGAGAGCTGGCCCGAGGTGCTGGCCATCCATGCCGAGTTCCGTGACGAAGCGGGAGGCCCGCATGCGGACCTGGTCTGAGGGGCTGGGGCTGGTGGTGGTGGGGCTGGCCTGCTGGGCGGATCTTGCGCAGGCGGAAGGGGCGGCCACCACGGTCAACACCAGTGTCGGCGTCAACACCGATGCCGGCTTGAATGAGCTGGAGGGGCTGCTGACCCTGCCGGTCTATGGCGCTTCCAAGTATGCCCAGACCACCGCCGAGGCACCGGCCTCGGTGACGGTGCTGACCTCGGGCGACATCGCCAGCTTCGGCTGGCGCACGCTGGCCGAGGTGCTCAACGGCGTGCGGGGCGTGCATTTCCGCAACGACCGGGGCTACGACTACGTGGGCGTGCGCGGACTCAGCCGCCCCGGCGACTACAGCTCGCGGGTGCTGCTGCTGATCGACGGCGTGCGCAGCAACGAGAACATCTACGACTCCGCCCTGCTCGGGCGCGAGTTCGCGCTGGATGTCGGCCTGATCGACCGGGTCGAGTACATCGCCGGTCCCGGCTCCGCCCTCTATGGCTCGAACGCCGTCTTCGCGGTCGTCAACGTCATCACCCGCAGCACGACCGCGCTGCTGGGACAGCGGCTCACCCTCACCACCACCAGCGACCGGGACCGCAAGCTGCAGTTCACCTCTGGCCGCGAACTCGCCACCGGCAATCTGCTGCTGGCCGCGAGCGCCGAATACCGGCCGGGCCAGGACTGGTACTACCCGGCGTTCGACCACCCGGACACCCACGGCGGCGTCGCCGAACACCTCGACGCCGAGCACGACGCCAAGGCGTTCGCCCGCTACACCGCCCGCGACTGGACCGTGACCGGGTTGGTCTCCCGCCGCGCCAAGCAGATTCCGACGGCGCCCTATGGCTACGTCTTCGGCGACTCCTCGGCCATCTGGCATGACCGGGTGGCCATGGTCGATGCCCGCTGGGACCACCGCCTGGATGCAGACCACGCCGTGTTTTTCCACGCCGGCCTGGCCCGCTACTACTACACCGACCTGGCCCGCTACGCCGCTACCGATACGCTGCAGAGCTACCGCAACGATGGCCGCTGGCTGAGCCTGGAAAGCCGCTGGACGACCACCGGCTGGGCGGGGCACCGGCTGGTGGTCGGCGCCGAGGTGCAGCACAACTTGCGCCAGTCGGTGCAGATCCTGACGCTGGCCGGGTCCGGTGCCGTGCCCGACTATGCCTTGTCCACACGCAATACCCGCGCCGGCGTGTTCGTCAACGACGAGTACACGGTGGCGCCGCGGCTGCGTCTGGGGCTGGGCGCGCGGCTGGACCGGCAGTCCGATGCCACCCTCCACGCCACGCCGCGCACGTCCCTGATCTGGGAGCCGGTGGACGGCCTGTTCCTCAAGGTGCTGCTCGGCGCCGCCTACCGGGAGCCGAACTTCTTCGAGCGCAACCCGGCCGAGACAGCGGCGCGGGTCAACCGCGGACTGCAATCCGAGTCGGTGCGCTCGACCGAGCTGGCGCTGGACTGGCGGCCCAACGCGCAGTGGCGGCTGTCGGCCTCGCTCTACAGCAACCGCATTGCCGGGTTGATCGAGCAGCAGGTGCTGGACAACGGCGATCTGGATTACCGCAACGTGGGCAGCGGACGTGCGCGCGGCGCCGAAATCGAGCTGGAGGTGGTCGGCGAAGGCGGCTGGCGTGTGCGCGGCAGTTGGGCGGGGCAGCAGGTGCGCGTCAACGGCAGCGACCACGTCAGCAACGCCCCGGGCCAGCTCGCCAAGCTGCATGCCACCCGTGCCATACCGGGCTGGCCCCTGCGGCTCGGGCTGGAACTCCAGGGCATGGGAACGCGCCAGACCCTGGCCGGCCAGACCCTGCCCGCGCACGTCCTGACCAACCTGACCGCGCAGTACGACCCGCCCGGTCGGCCCTGGAGCTTGTCGGCCACGGTCTACAACCTGGGCCAGGCGCGGCGGGAAGACCCGGCCGGGCCGGAGTCGCTGCAGGACAGCTTGCCGGTGCCGGGCCGCAGCATGGCGGTCAAGCTGGCGGTCCCTTTCTGAGATGCATGCTGGCCCGGTGCCTGCTCGGCGGTGGTGGAGCCGCTCTCTGGTCTGGGGGATCGGGGCCTCGCTGTGGGGACTCGCCACGCAGGCATGCCCGCAGGTGCCCAGCGAGTCGGCGGTGAAGGCGCGCATGGTGCTGAGTCTGGCGCGCTTCGTCCAGTGGCCGGCGTCGGGTGACGGGGCCGATGCGGGCGTGTTGCGGCTGTGCGTGGCCGCCCGCCAGAGCGAGGCGATTGGCGCCTTCTCGGCGCTGAACGGGCAAGTGATCGCCGGACGCACCCTCCATGTGCAGCCGGCGTCGGGGGCGGAGTCCACGCCTTGCCACGTCCTCTACCTCCACAGTTCGGCCGATCACGCTGCCGATCTGCTCGCCCAGGCGGGTCGGTCGGCCACGCTGACGGTGGGCGATGCGGAGGGCTTCCTGAACCGCGGCGGCATGGTCGAGCTGATGCTCGTCAACGACGCGATCCGCTTCGACATCCACCTCAAGGCGCTGCGGGCCGCGCAGCTCACCCTGTCCAGCCAGGTGCTGCGGCTGGCCCGGCAGGTGCGCGAATGATCGGCGACCGCCTGCTCGACCACCTCGGGCGCCGCACGGCCAACTGGCCGGTGCGCGTGAAGCTGGCGTGGCTGCTGGGACTGTGCGCGGGGTTGACGGCGGTGATGGGCAGCGTGGCGATGCTGGTCGCGGGCTGGGTGTTCGCCTCCAGCCATGCGCGCGAAGATGCGCAGGAGGTGGTGCGCTCGCTGGCCTATTCACTGCAAGCGCCAGTCAGTTTCGAGGACCAGCGCGGGTTGACCGACACGCTGGAGGTGCTCAAGGTGCGCCAGCAAGTCAGCGCCGCGTGGGTGGAGTCCAGCGCCGACGGTGCCCGGCTGGCGTCCTGGGGGGTATCCGGCGCCGCAGTGCCGCGCGAACCCGATGGTGGTGGCTTGCTGGCGGGTCACATGACGCTGGGCGCGCCGATCTTCGGCCCCAGCGGCGAGTTGCTCGGGCGTGTGACGGTGCGCATCGACCTGCGCGCGCAGCGGGACAACCTGGTGCTGCAGGGCGCCACGGTGGTGCTGGCCGGGCTGCTGGCGCTGCTGTTGTCCTATGTCCTCTCGCAGGGGCTGGCCCGGCGCCTCGTGCAGCCCTTGCTCGACCTGTCGTCCACGGCCAGCGCCATCACGCAGGACCACGCCTACGACCGGCGGCTGGCCAAGGCCGGCGGGGACGAGGTGGGGCAGGCGGTCTCGGCGTTCAACAGCATGCTGGAGGAGATCCAGTCCCGCGGGCTGGCGCTGGCGCAGGCGGGCGAGCAACGGGAGCAGCTCGTCGAGGCCCGCACCCGCGAGGCCCGGCGCGCCGAGGCGGCCTCCGACGCCAAGACCCGGTTCCTGGCGAACATGAGCCACGAGATCCGCACCCCGATGAACGGCATCCTCGGCATGACCGAACTGGCGCTCGACACCACGCTGACCCCCGACCAGCGCGAGTACCTCGGGCTGGTGAAGTCGTCGGCCGACGCGCTGCTGGTGGTCATCAACGACATCCTCGACTACTCGAAGATCGAGGCGGACAAGCTGGTGATCGAGGCGGTGCCGGTGGCGCTGCGGCCCTTGCTGGCGGACACCCTCAAGCCGATGGCCCTGCGGGCGGCCGAGCGGGGCCTGGTGCTGCGGCTGGAGATGGCCGCCAACGTGCCGGACTCGCTGCGCAGCGATCCGGGGCGGCTGCGCCAGATCGTGCTCAACCTGGTGGGCAACGCGCTCAAGTTCACCGAGCGGGGGGAGGTCTGCCTGCAGGCGCACTGCACCCGCGATGTCCACGGCCAGCCCTGGCTCCACCTCGCGGTGCGGGACACCGGCATCGGCATCGCGCCAGACCAGCAGCAGCGCATCTTCGAGTCGTTCTCGCAGGCCGATGCCTCGACCACCCGGCGCTACGGCGGCACCGGATTGGGGCTGGCGATCTGTGCCCGGCTGGCCGAGCTGATGGGCGGCAGCATCCGGGTGGAGAGTGCGCCCGACCAGGGCAGCACCTTCCACGTCAGCCTCCAGGTGCAGGACGATGACCTCGGCGCCGCGCCTGTGTCCACGGTGGACATGCTGCGGCCCGGCGACGCTGCGCAGGCCCGGGCACCGGGGGAGGCCGTGCCGCTCAGGCTGCTGCTGGCCGAGGACAACCTGGTCAACCAGCGTCTGGCCGTGCTTCTGCTGACCCGGCTCGGGCACGCGGTCTGTGTGGCCGACAACGGTGCCGAGGCGGTTGCGCTGCACACGAACGACCCGTTCGACGCCATCCTCATGGACATGCAGATGCCGGTGCTCGACGGGCTGGCCGCCACGCACGCCATCCGTGCGACCGAGGCGACCGGGTCGGCCGGGGCGGTGCGGCGGGTGCCGATCATCGCGCTGACGGCCAACGCCATGCAGGGCGACCGCGAGCGGTGTCTGGCGGCCGGGATGGATGGCTATCTGAGCAAGCCGATCGACCTGGTCCAACTGCAACAGGCGCTGCACCGCGTGGCGCTGGCCCGTACATCGGAGGGCAGCGCGTCCACCCGGCCGCGGCCTGCCCCGCTGGCGCAGACCACCGATGCGCCGGATCTGGACCGTGCGGCGCTGCTCGAACGCCTGGGCGGGGAGGTGTCGCTCATCGACGAGCTGGTGGCGGTGCTGGTCGAAGACGGGCGGCTGCGGCTGGCGGAGATGGCCACGGCGATCCGCGACCGTGACAGCGAAGCCCTGACCTCTGCCGCCCACCAGTTGGCGGGCGCGAGCGGCAATTGCTCGGCCATCGCGCTGGAGCGGCTCGCGCGGCAGATGCTGGTGCTCGCCCACGGACAGCGCCACGGGGAGGCGGCGGCGCTGCTGCCGATGTTGCTGGAGCGTTTGCAGCGGCTGGAGGAACGGGCGGGGCTGCAGCCGGCGGCGGTCACTGCAGCATGAAGGTCTCGTACTCCAGCCGGTGCAGCTTGCTCTCCAGCGCCAGCATCGCTGCGAACACCGTGACCATCATCGCCAGCGCCACGCCGTAGCCGTAGAACGACGCGCCGAGCTTGAGCGTGAGCAGCGACAGCCCGACGTTGAGCACCAGCAGCAGCGCGGTCAGCGTGAACACGACCCGGCGCCGGTCGAGGTAGAAGAAGATGTTCAGCAGCCCCAGCAACACCACCTGCAGGCTCGCTGCCACCACATCCAGGTAGAGCAGCGGCAGGTACAGGTGCGAGATGCCCAGCCAGTCCAGCACCCGCGGCGCCGCCAGGATCACCAGCAGCACGGTGATGCCCTGGATCTTCAGGATCTCGTACAGCCCTTGCCGGATGGTGAAGACCATCTCGTCGCGCAGGCGCTGGATGTTGCCCAGCGAGCCGCCTTCGCGCACGGCGTCGTAGAAGCGTTCGTAGTATTCGACGAAGTCGGTCTCGATGCGCACCAGGAACACCGCCATGCCGGGGATGATCGCCAGATAGGCGAGGAAGGCCGGCATGTCGTAGATGATCGACGCACGAAGAGGACCAATGATGGCCTGGCTGACTTCCGGCGCAGCCCAGAACACCAGCTTGTCCGCCCACACGCCCAGGTTATAGAGCAGCCCGACCCAGACCAGCGAGGTGAACATCGCCCCGCGCTGGAGGAAGTCGAACGCGATCAGCCGCTCGGCCGGCAGCGTGCGCAGCACCATCACCAGCATGCCCGCCAGCAGCACGAACTGCCCCACCACGAAACCCAGCAGCAGCCCCTCCATGCCCAGCCCGCGCAGCAGCAGCGCGCCCGTCACGCTCACGCCGTAGCCGAGACCGAACAGCGCCACGATGGCCTTGTACTGCTTCATGCCCGACAGGAAGATCGTCGCCAGCCAGATGCTGCTCATCACCACCAGCCCGCTGGCGAAGGTGACGCGGAACAGGTTGGTCTGGCCCGGAAACAGCGTGGCGACCGCAAGCAGCCCGAGCAGGCCGGAGCCGACGATGACGATCAGCAGTGCCCCGAGGAAGTTCGGCGCAATCACCGCCGCGCGCTTCTCGAACAGCCGGTCGGCCACCCAGCGCGTGAACGAGAGCTGGATCGGTCCCGTGAGCACCAGCGACAGCATGATGAGGTAGGTCACGGACACCTGGAACTGCGTGATCTGCCGGTCCTGCACCGTCACCGCCGACACCAGACCGATCACCAGGATGCCCAGGATGGACAGCACCCACGGGCCGGAGCTGATGATGCCGGCGTAGGCATACGCCTGGAACAGCCCGGCGAAGCTGTCCCGCCGCAGGAGCTTTCTCAGCTCGAAACCGATGCCTGCCATGTCAAGGCCCTTTCATAGACCGTGCGGTAACGACCGAGCATGCGTTCGAGCGAGTAGTAGCGGTGGACCCGCTCCACGCCCGCGTCGCTGGCGCGCTGCCAGGCGTCGGCGTCCGACAGCAGCTCGACCGCCGCGTCGGCCAGCGCCTTCGGATCGGCCAGCCCGACCACGCGTCCGGACGGGCCGAGTGCGCGGTCGTCGTCGTCCAGCCCCTCGATGAGCTGGCGGCACGATCCCACATCGGTGCTCACCGCCGGCACGCCCGCGGCGAAGCCTTCGAGCAGCACCAGCGGCAGCGCCTCGCTGATCGACGACAGCACCACCAGCCCCACCTTGGGCAGCAGCTCGGTGAGCTGCTGGAAACCGAGGAAGCGCACCTTGTCCTGCAGCCCCAGGCTGGCGATCAGCAGGTGGCACTCCTCGGCGTAGGCCGGGTCTTCGTTCTCGGGTCCGGCGATCCAGCCCTCGGCCTCGGGCATCTGGTTGACGACGCTGCGCAGGGCGCGGATGTAGGTTTTCACGTCCTTGATCGGCACCACGCGCCCGATCAGGCACAGCACCGGCGGGACCGCGACCTGCCGCAGCGCGCGCAGCGGAGCGAAGCGGGCAATGTCGATGCCGTTGGGGATGGTGCTGGTGCGCTCGCCAGCGGCACCGTCGGCGACCTGGCGGCGGCGGTTGGCCTCGTAGAGCGCGATGATCTGGTCGCTGGCGTCGTAGCAGGACCGCCCGATGCCCTGGAAGAAGCGGATCCACAGGTCGCGGAAGTAGCTCAGCTCGGTCAGGTCGCGCTGCAGCACCGAGCGGTTGTCGGCGATCCAGCGGGCGCCGAACAGGTCGATCTTGCGCTCCTTGGTGTAGATGCCGTGTTCGGACAGCACCAGCGAGCGGCCGTGCCTGCGCTTGCACATGGCGCCCAGCAGGCCGGCGTAGCCGGTCGAGACGGTGTGGAACGCTTTCACCGGGATCAGGCCATCGGCAATGCGCTTGAGCTTCCACAGCGGCGCGTGCATGGTGCGCACGGTCCAGAAGTAATCGACGAAGGACGGGTCGGTGCAGCGTTCCTCGTACTGCGCGCAGATGTGCTCCCACGATTGGTCGCCGCGCAGGAAGTGCGCCTCGCCGAGCTGGTCGTCGAAGCGATCGACCACGGCACCGAACAGGGCCTGCGCGTTGGTGCTGGCCGGGGCTTCGTCGAGTTCCTGCCAGTGGCGGTGCAGGGCCTTGACGTGGGCGAAGGCGGCGGGGTCGGTGCGCAGGGTGCGCTGGGCGGGGCGGTCTTCGCTGTCGAAGAGGTAGTGCGCCTCGACGTGGACGAGGTTGGACGGCAGCGTGTAGCGGACCGGGCCGTAGTCCTCGGGCCGCGAACCGAGGAAGACGACGGCGAAGGTCAGGTCGGGGAAGCCCGTGATGATCTGGTGGACCCAGCTCGACACGCCACCCGAGATGTAGGGGTAGGTGCCTTCGAGCAGCAGCGCGATGTCGGCCGATCCGGCCCGTGGCAATGCGTCGTTCAAGTCCGCTCTCCTGCGGTTTGCCAGTAGCGCACCAGCGCGGCCATGCGCGGGGTCACGGTCAGCGGGTCGATGCGCTGCATCAGGGTGCGCACGCTGGCCCAGTCGTGGCGGCGGTAGGCCATCTCGGCGAGGTAGGGCAGCACGCGGTTGTCGGGCAGACCGTCCTCGGTGGCGCGGACCAGGTCGTCGCAGGCGCGGTCGATGTCGCCCTGCTCCAGGTGCATCCGGGCGAGCAACTGGCGCAGGCCACCGTCGGCCGGGTCGAGCGCGATGGCGGCCTCGGCGTGTTCGATGGCGCGTGCCAGCGTGTGTTCGCGCACATCACCCTGCACCAGCGACTGGTAGACCAGCTCGAAGTTCAGCTCCGCCAGGTGGCGCAGCACCTCGATGCGGCTGGCGCTGTGGCGGTGCGGCTCGGTGGTGAGCTGCTCCAGCAGCGCCGCTTGCTGGGTGATGCGGGTGCGCAGCGCCTTTTCCTGCGAGTCGAGCAGGCCGTAGGCGACCAGGCGCAGATCCTCCACCGGATCGCTCAGCAGCTTGCGCAGCAGGTCGCCGGCGATGCGCGCGGGCTTGCTGGCGATGGCGTTGAGGGCGCGGGTGCGCAAGGGGGCGGCGGCGTGGATGTCGGTGAGCAACTGCCGGATGCTCAGGCCGCGGAACAGCCGCGCCGGCTCGCGCACCGACAGCAGGAACTCCGGCGGGGCGGCCAGGCGGAAATGGGTGTCGGTGGCGTGTACCGGCATCAACCGCATCACCACCACCGCCAGCAGCAGTGCCACCAGCCCGAGGAAGGGAATGAAGAACGCCACGCTGAACAGCAGCCCCAGCACCGCCAGCGGCGGCTGGCGCAACCGCCCCGGCAGCAGCGGATACAGCGCCACGGCCAGCACGGCGCAGGCCAGCGCGTGCGTGCCGACGTAGGCGCCCAGCCGCAGGACATCGCGCTCGCCGCTCCACAGCAGCAGCGCCGCGCCACACTCCAGCGCCAGGGCGAACAGGAACTGCAGCGGGTTCATGCGCCGGGGCCTGCGAGCAGGCCGACGAGGGTGGGTGCCAACGGCGCCTGGCCCAGCGTCACCACGCGGTGCTGGATGCCGAGCGTGGCGAGATCGGCCTGGTGCGGCGCCAGCCCCTGGCGCTCGGCGATATAGCCCGCGAGGCTGCGCAGGTAGCCATCGACCGCCGTGCGACCCACCAGCGGCATCAGCGTGACCAGCCGCTCGCGGTCGCCGTCCATCGCGTAGGGCCAGACGACATCCGGCGAGCGCGCGCGCTGCTCGGCCAGCCGGCGCTGGCCGGCGGCGTGTTCGGTGTCACTGAAGGTCAGCATCACCACCTGGCTGGGCAGCTTGAACTCGCGGGCGATGCGGTCGAGCCGGCTGGCTTCCTCCGCGAATTCGACCGGGCAGTGCGGCAGGTGTGCCAGCAGCCCCGGCACCTCGTCGCTGACCAGTGCCGCGTCCGAGAACGACGAGCACAGCACGGCCATCAGCTCCAGTGCCTCGTCGTGCAGCGCGAGGAAGGGCATCCGGCTCACCACCAGCAGCGCCTGCTCGCGGTGCGTGCCCAGCACCAGCGGCGCGGCGACGAGGTGGTCGGTCGCGGCCTCGTGGGCCGGCATCCCGGCCTGCACATGCGCCAGGCGGCGCTGGTCGAGCGCGTACTGCACCAGCGGATCGGTCAGCCGCACGGGAACGGGCTGGCCGACGCTGGCCAGCGTCGTGCCGTGGGCGGCGCCGGGGGTGAGCGTGAGCACCTGCGCGCTCTCGATCTGGCAGTGGACGCCGAGGAAGTCGAGAAACGCCTTGGCCGCGGCCGGCGCGTCGAGCTGGCCGGCCAGCGAGCGCGCCCGCATGTCGCCGAGCGCCTGGCGCAGCGTCGAAGGCTGCAGCAGCAGATCCTGTTCGAGCACGTCGTGCGAACGCTGGACCATGAACAGGCGGTTGGTGACGCGCTCGATGCGGTCTTCGAGGTAGGCGTTGGCCTGCGCCAGCCGGCGGATGCGCGAGCGCCACAGGCCGCTGAACTCGCCGCACACCATGGTCAGCAGCAGGCCGCCGAGGAAGTACAGCACGGGGAAGGCCACCGACGGGTCCGCTCCCTGCAGCAGCCGCCACGCCACCAGCACCACCAGCATCGAACCCAGCCCGGCGAGCACGCCGTAGCGCAGCGCGACCAGGATCGGCGCGAACCAGGTCCACGGGATCGGCGCCTGGGTGAACAGCGGATCGGCGGGCGAGACCCAGCACCCGATCGCGATCAGCCCGAGCGTCATCGCCACCACTTCGAGCGCGGCCCAGCCCATGCGGGTGCGTGCGGAGGCGAGGGCGTGCAGCCCGTCTTGGGCGGTCGCGTCGGCCGTGAACTTGGACACCAGCATGGCGGGCCTCGGCGTTCAGCGCAGCGACAAGTCGCCGAGCAGGTCGCGCATGAGCTTCTGGCCCACGGCGGACAGGGCTTCACGGCTCCAGCCGGAGCGGGCGCCGGTGGCGGTCCAGACGACGTTGCCGTTGCTCAGGTCGATCACCTGCAGCACCAGACCGACGGCCGGCTCGCCGTCCACGCCGACCTTGTAGCGCCACTCGTCCACTGCGCCCGTCATGGCGTAGCGCACGCCCTGCTCGGCGGCCCAACGCTGCGCGTCTTGCTGCACCTTGCGGTCGGGCGAGTCGCCCAGCAGATCGCTGGACGCCACGGCCGGCGCGCGCACCAGGGTCTGCACGCCGCGCTGGCGCATCAGCGCCTCCAGGATCACCTCGGCGCGCAGGGCGGCCTGCGGCGTCTCGGTGTGGTTGGCCATCGGCAGGATGACCCACTTGGCGCTGGCGCCGGCATCGAGCGGCACGGTGTTGCGGCTGCGGTCCATGACGGAGCAGCCCGCTGCACCCAGCGCGAGCGCGAGCAGCAAGAAGGGCTTGAGGAGGCGGTCGAGGCGCATGGTGGGTTTCCTTGGAAGGTCAATCCGGGTCAATCGGTGAGTCCGGGCTCAGAACGGGAGCACATAGCGCAGCCCCAGCGCGCGGGCATCGCCGCTGGAGCCAGCGCGGGTGGTGCTGTACTGGAGGAGCAACTGGTCGCTGCCGGCGAGCCGGCCGGCGACGCCGACGGTGGCGGCGTAGCCCGCGCCCAGCCGGCTGTGCGTCGTCAGGCTCAGGTCGGCGAAGGGGCGCCAGGCGCGGCTGTAGGCGTCACGCTGGGCGAGTCCTGCGCTCAGGCCGACGCCGTGCAGCGCGAAGCTGTCGGGCACGAAGACGCCGCTGCCGGGCTGGCTGCCGTCGGAGGTCAGTCCGGCGGTCCAGGCGGGCAGCGTGTCGTCTGTGCGGCGGTAGCGCGTGTAGTTGCCGAAGACACGCACGCTCAGGTCGGGTGCCGCACCGCGCAGCACCTGGGTGGCCTCCCACTCCAGGCCAAGCGCATGGCCCAGCGTGCCACCGCCTTGCAGCGCGAACTGTGCCGCCCGCAGCGACACCCGCACCGGGTTGGTCAGCGACAGGCGCAGGTCGCCGCTCAGGCGGGCCTCGTGCTGGACACCGGCCACGGCGAGCGGCGCGGAGTCGGTGGCGCGGGCGTTGAAGCCCAGGTCGGCCCGCAACTGCAGCCGCGCCAGCAGTTGCGCACTCGCCGCCAGCGCCCCGGTCATGAAGCTGCGCTCGGCCGAGCGGATGCCCAGCGTGCCCTCGACCTGCAGTGCGCGGTCGGGTTGGAGTCTGAGCGTGACGCTGCCGGTGCGGTCGCGGGCCGGCAGGGCTGCGCCGAAGGCGGGCGTGCCGTCGGCGAGGGTGCCGGGGCGCTGGGCGATGTCCTGTGCGGCGATTTGGAGGGTGGTGGTTTCACTCAGCGGCAGCCACAGGGCCAGCCGCTGCTGGGTGGCGTGCAGCGTGTCGCGGCTGCTGTCGGCGCTGTACTCGGCGCGGCGTGCGTTCTGCCAGGCGGTTTCGGTGTACGCCTCGTGCAGGCTGTCGTCGTCGCGGTCCTGCAACTCCGCGGTGCGCAGCGCCTGGGCGCGTCGCGTGTGGCCCAGCGTCTGCAAGGCGTCGATGCGCTGGGCGGCGGGCAGGCGCGCGCCCTCGGGGCTGTCGAGCAGTCGGCCGATGGTGCCGAGGTCGCCGTCGTGCAGTGCCATCGTCATCTCGGCCCAGACCGGCGTGGGCAGCGACCGTGCGTGCCGGCGCCACAGCCACAGCCGCGCATGGTCGTGGTGCTCGTTCGACAGCAGCCAGCCCAGCGCCAGACTCTGGGCGCCATCGTCGATCGGTGCCGTGCGCTGGGTGTCGGGCGCGAGCAGCCCGCCCGGTGCGAGCAGGGCGCGCATGGCCCGCAGGCCGCTGTCGCCCTGGCTGTCCGCCAGTGTCAGCCGGGCGAGCTGCAGTTGCAGGGCCTGCCGCTCTTCGACCGACCCATCGCTGCGCCCGGCCAGCGTCTGCAGCCGCGCGCGGGTCAACTGCAGTGCGAGGACGCGCACACGGGTGGCCTGTTCGGGCTGTCCCGCCGCATCGAGCACGTCGGCGTAGCTGCCGTTCCACAGCGGATCGTCGCGGAACGCGGCAGCTTGGCGGCGCCAGTAGGGCAGGGCCAGCCGCGGCTGGTCCAGCTCCATGTGGCCAGCGGCGTAGGCCGCGTCGTAGGCGTGGTCACGCCGGGCCGCGTCTTGCCAGGTGAGGAGCCGCTGCTGCAGCTCGCTCTTGCCGCCGGACTCGATCAGCAGGAACAGGAAGGCGATGCGTGTGCCGGTGTTCTCCGGCTCGATGTCCAGCGCGCGGCGCAGGTCCGCCACAGCCGCCGGCAGCTCGCCGCGGGCCTGCCGCCACTGCGAGCGCAGCGTCCAGAAATAGGCGTCCTCGCCAACGGCCTTTTCGCTGGCGGCGTCGAGCGAGGTGAACAGGCGCTCCATGGCCGGCAGATCACGCTGGTTCCACCACAGGTCCAGTGCCGTGACCAGATAGCTGGGCAGGTGCAGCACATCCCAGGCTTTCTCGGCGAAGCGCGCCGCCGCACGGGGGTCGTGCGGGCGCAGCAGGGTCAGCAGGCGGTCGGCATCGATGCTGTTGAATTCGCCCGTGCCCGTGGTGACGCCGAGCGCGTGCAGGGCCTGCGACTCGATCTGCAGCGTCCAGGCCAGGTTGGCGACCAGGCGCCAGTACGCCAGGTCGGTGGCCGGCACCGTGGCGGCCAGCGGCGCCAGGGCCTCGTAGGCCAGCGCCGGCTCGCCGCGCAGGCTGTGGACCGTCGCCAGCCGCATGGCGCGCGGCACGGTGGCGCCGTCGAGCTGGATGAGGCGGCGCAGGGCGTCGATCGTGGCGGGCTGGTTGCCCATGCGCTCGGCCAGATCGACCTGCGCCTCGCGCAGCGCCCGCGCCGGCTGGCGGCGCTCGGCCTCCTGCAGCCACTGCATCCCTTCTTCGGGCCGGCCGATCCGCTCGGTCAGGGCAACCACCCCCAGCGTCTCCTCCACCGTCAGGTGGCGTGCGGCGGCGATCTGGCGCCAGGTGCCCAGCAGCAGCTCGTCGTCGTTGAAGCTCGGCGCCAGCCGCAGCATGGCCTTGAGCGCGCCATCGACCATCGCCGGCGAGGCGCCGGGCATCTGCGACAACGCCCGCCAATGCACCAGCGCCTCGTCGGGCTTGCCGGTCCACTCGGAGACCTGGGCCAGCCGTTCGCGCCACGCGGCGTTGGCCGGCTCCTGGCGCACGGCGGAGGCGGCCACGCGCCAGGCGTCGTTCTGGTTGCGGTTGGCCAGAAAGGTCTGGTAGGCCAGCAGGTAGGACGACTCCTCGAACGGCGCCCGCGGATCGCCGGGCTGCGGTCGCACGCCGGGCGCAGGTTCGGCGGCTTTCGGGTCGGCCGGTCTGGCACGCAGCGGCTCGGCGGCCTGGGCCGCGGGCACCACCCGATCGACCACCGCGGCCAGCCAGCGCAGCGGCGCTGCAGGCCATGCACTCACCGGTCCTTGCGGTCCCTGTCCTCGCGCTTGCGCCTGCATCTGCAGCAGGCGCCGGGCATAGCCCTCGGCCACGGCCGGCTGGTTGGCGGCCAGCGCGAGCCGGGTCAGGTAGTCGAGCAGGGCGCGGTCGTTGCCCACCACGTCGGCGCGGGCTTCCGCCAGGGCCAGCGCCTGGCCGAGCAGGTTGCCGGACTGCAGGATGCGCAGCGCCTCGCGCAGGTGTTCGCGCTTGCGCTCGGCCGTGGGCGCACGGTCCATGGCGCGCTGGTGCAGCGTGGCCGCGCCGGCGTAGTCCTGCGCCCAGACGGCGGTGCGGACGGCTTCCTCGAACCACGGAGCGCGGTCGCCCTCCGCGTCGAAGCGGATCAGGCTGTGGAACCGCTGCGCCAGCGGCAACTGCTCCAGCGCGGTGGCCTTGCGGGCGAACAGCAGCAGGTCGGGGGTGGCCCAGGACAGGGTGAGCCGCTCTTTCAGGCCGGCGATGAGCTGTGCGCGCAGGGCCAGGGCCTGGGGGCTGCCGGGCGTGGCGGCGTTGGCGCGCAGCTCCAGCAGGCTGTAGGCGAGTCTGGACACCCGCAGCCGCACTTCCTCGTTGCCGCTGGGGCGGTCGAGCAGCGGCTGGAGCACGGACGCGGCGCGGTCGGCCTGCTTGAGCGCGAAGTGCCGCTCGGCCAGCAGCATGCGCAGGTCGGCGTTGTCTGGCTCGCTGGACAGCAGGTTGGCGAGGTAGCTGACGCTGAGTTCGTCGTTGCGGGGCTCGGCGCGCAGGCGGTCGAGGAGCTGCTGGCGCGGGTAGAGCATCACCAGCACCACCAGCACCATGGCGGCCACCACCAGCAGGCCGCCGGTGGACAGGATGCGCGCCCGCAAGCCGGTTGCGTCAGAGGCAACCAATCGTGAGCGTTTCTGTTCCATGTTGGTCGCTGGCGTAGTGGTGGATGCCGTCGGTGGTCCGCACGGCGGTCAGGCGCCGTCCGCCCAGGCTGACGGCACAACCGCCGGGATGGCGGATCGCCATGCGCAGCGGGACATGGGCCTGCAACTGCAGCCGGGTGGCGCTGTCGGTGCGCTCCACCGAGAGGACGCGCGCGTTGGCTTCGACGAGGTAGGCGGCGTTGTCGCGCGCCGGTGCAAACGGCACCCAGGCATCACCGCCGCCACCGAGGTGAAGGTACTGCTCCTGGCCTTGCTCGGCTTCGCTGTGGCCGACGAAGCCGCGGCTGCCCTGGATCTGCGGCACGCCCAGCGAGCGCGGTGCCCGCAGCTCGCGCAAGGCCCCCGCGCCGCGCACGAGGAAGCCGCCGTCGCCGCGGGCAATCACGATGTCCTCGTAGTTCATCGCCTTGCGCACGTAGTCCGACGGGTAGACCGGGTGCAGCGGTTGCGCCATCGCCCAGCGGTAGGCGCGGTGCAGGGCTTCGAGCGAGGCGCGGCGCGAGGCGGCGTAGGTGTGGAAGTAGATGTTGACCGGCTTGAGGCGGTAGGGGCGCTCGGTCAGCTCGAAGGTCTCGATGACGCGCTCGAAGCCGTAGAGCGGGCCGGTGAAGTGGTTGGTGTAGACGTTCTCGTTCTGGTTGGGCGCGTAGACCTGGAAGAAGCGGCCCTTGCGGATGCCCAGCGGCCCGACGTGGGTCAGCGACGGCTGGGCCTTGGTGACCACGGTTTCGCCGCCGTTGATCGCCAGCACGCCGGACTTCTCCAGCGTCGCCAGCGTGGCCTCGTTCGGGTTGGTGTCGCCGCTCCACTGCACCAGCACCACCGGCTTGTTCGGCGGGGCGAGCCGCGACTGGATGTAGGCGATCGAACCCTGGATCTCGCGCTCGGCGTCGAAGCGGTAGCCCGGCAGGTCCAGCGCGTAGCCCTTGCCGAAGGCGCCCGCTTCGACCTTGCTCCAGGTGAAGGGGTGCGAGAAGGTGTGGGTGGCGACCTCGACATGGGGCAGGGCGAACATGCGCCGGGCGATGCCCTCCATCTGCGCCGACAGCTTCGGGTAGAGGCCGTGCGGCGCCGTTTCACCCTCGATGATCGACATCGCGGTGGGCACCCGGTAACGCTCCAGCACGTCGGTGAGCAGCACCTCGCTGGCCAGCGGCGATCCGCGCAGGTCGCTGCGGTTGGCGAAACCGTCGCCGTCGATGTGGACCATCAGCAGGCGCCGGCCGCTCTCGGTCGTGGTGTCCGGCACCGGCATCGCGGGCAGGGCGAGCGCACGGCGCAGGAAAGCGATCGGGTCGAAAGCCCAGCGGTACTCGTCCTCGCCGGCCGCCAGCCGCACGAGGCTGTAGCCGGCCAGCGCGTAGCCGCCCCAGGGGGTGATCGCCACGGCGTCCATCGTGGCCCCGCGGGCGTCCCGGCTCTGCAGCAGGACATCGGAGCCGGCGGGCGCCCCCAGCGGGTTGAAGTCGAGCTTGCCGGGCACGGGGGTGATCTCGAAGCCGATGCTGGCATCGCGTTTCGAGAACGTCACCGGCGCTTGCACGGGTGCTGTCGTCCCGCGGCGCTGCAGCCCGTAGGTGTCGCGCTGGACCGTGGCATCGCCCACGCCCAGTTGTTCGAGGCTCACGACTTTCACGCCCGCCGCCATCGCCTTCTGCAGCCACGCGGCCAAGGCGGGACGCGGGCGGTCGTTGCTGAACTGGGTGACGACGCCGGCCACCTCGCCCGCCTGGACGCCGCCGGGCAGCGGCTGCTCATCGACGTTGACGAACTCGGGCACGAGGCCCAGGTAGTAGGCCGGCATGGCGGTAAAGCGCAGCGCATCGGCGTAGGTGAGCTGGGCCGAGGCGGTGCCGATGGGGCTGTCGTGCAGGAGGATCAGCCGCCGCGGCAGCACCTCGACCGCGCCGATGCCCATGGCGTCCAGGCTCGGGGTGCTGACCCAGGGGATGAAGCCGTGGGACTGGATGCGCTGGGCGGTCTCGCGGGCCAGGGCGCGCTCGTTCGGCGCCACGTAGTCGATGGCCAGCACGGGCAGGCGGTGTTCGGCGCGCACCCGGTCGAGCTGGCCGATCAGCCAGGCGCGGTCGGCGTCGCTGACGGCCTTGTAGCGGGCATTGCCGTTGTCCCAGCCGCGGTAGAGCGACTCGGCGGCCACCATGTCGGCGTCCTGCGCCACCTGCGGCAGGATCTCGAAGCCGCGGTTGAAGATCAGCTTGGCGTCGGGAAACGCCACCTTGAGCGCCTTGACCACGCGCACCAGACCGGCCTCGTGGGCCGCGCGCTCCTCGGGCGTTTTTGCCACGAGCTGGTAGGAATCGAGCGTGTCGAGGAAGAAGCCGCGGTAGCCGCGCTCCCACTGCGGGCGGGCCACGTTCTGCACGAACCACGCCGGCCACTCGGGTGCGCGCTGGTCGATGACCGCACTGTCCCACGCGGGGTTGCGACCGACCAGCCAGGCGGCGGGAAGGCTGGCGTGCTGCGGATGGGTGCGGCTGACTTCGCCCACCGACAGGTAGGCCATGAAGCGGGTGTGCGGTGCGGCCTTGGCGCGGGCCGCCATGTCGCCGTGGTGGCCGGGTTCCAGCACCACCCAGTCGAAGGCCGACAGTGCGCTCCAGGGCGGCGTGGCACCGTAATGCAGCGCCACGCTCGGGCCGGGGAGCACCGGTGCCAGTGCTTGTGCGGCGCCTGTCAGCCACAGGCCGCACGCGGCCAGCAGACCTGTCAGCCACGGGCCGCCTGGCCCGCGTAAGCCCGCGCACAGCCAATTGCGTGCCCATCCATGCCAGACTGAGAGGTTCACCGGACGAAATCCTCCAAGATTGGTATTTATGCAAAAAGTCAAGGTGGTTATCCACACCATTCACTAATATTGCATGAAATTTGCTACCAAATATTCTTGGAAGATTACGTCAGCGGTTCCTCTCAGGCATCCCTCAGGCACTTCTCTGGTCGTGACCGGGCCGGGTGGGCGGGGGAATCAGATCCAGAAGCTGTAGCCGACGCTGACCGTGATCTGCGGAATGGCGCGGAACTTGCCCACGGTGCCGCGCAG
The DNA here is from genome assembly GCF_013299175.1 of Sphaerotilus sp. Classification (GTDB taxonomy): domain Bacteria; phylum Pseudomonadota; class Gammaproteobacteria; order Burkholderiales; family Burkholderiaceae_C; genus Sphaerotilus. The sequence continues at coordinate 4,826 of NZ_JAAFKF010000052.1, read as the reverse complement.
CTCGGAGAGTTCCTTGTCCAGATTGGCCTGGAGGTCGGCTTCGCTGGCCAGTGCCCCGCGGGGCGTGGCCGTGACCTTGGCCCGGCCGATCAGGGCGCCGAGGTCGGCCGAGACCCGCCAGCCGGTGTTGAGCTGGTGGCCCCAGCCGATGCCGACATAGGGCGCGATGGTGGGGAACTTGATCTGCACCTCCAGGCCATCGGCGGCGGTGGTGGTGTAAGTGCGGTCGCCGATGGTCAGGCTGCCGCCGGCCCCGGACGCATCCAGTGTCATCTTGTAGTGGGTGGAGCTGAGACCGCCGGTCAGGCGGAAGCTGTTCTCGAAGGGGAACCAGTCACCGAACAGGGTCATGCGCTGGAGCTTGTGGCGGCTCTGGTAGGTGATGCCGCTTTCGGTGGTGGTGCGGTCGCCGCTGCCCAGCGCCATGAAATCGCCCCGCAGGCTGAAGCGGCTGTCGATCGGGCGGGCATAGCCCAGGCCGATGCCCGGCAGGCCGGCATTGACGTAGATCTCGCCGTTCAGCTCCAAGGCGTGGGCGGCCGGTGCGGCACCCAGCGCGGCCAGTGCCGACAGACCGGCCAGGGCCAGGCGGGCGCGGCGGGCGGGACGCTGGGGGGTGGGATGTGGGTTCGGGTGCATGGAGACTCCAGTGGCGGCACAGCGGGTTGGGATGGCGGGTTCGGTAGTGAACAACCGACTGTCGCCAACGCTGCGCACGGCCTGAGCTGGAAAAACCGGCGAAATGCTGCCCTGTTCCCGCTCCCGCACTCCCTGGGCGGCTCAGCCCGTCGCCAGCACCTCGTACAGCTCCAGCGGCAGCCCGTCCGGATCGGCGAAGAACACGAAGCGGTGGCCGGTGAACTCGTCGAGGCGGATGTCCTCCACCGCGATGCCGGCCGCCTCCAGTTTCGTTTTCCATGCCGCCACGTCGTCCACCGAGAACGCCAGGTGCCGCAGCCCGCAGGCTTCCGGGCGCGAGGGCCGCGGCGGCGGGGCGGGGAAGGAGAACAGCTCCAGTTGCCCGCCGTCGGGCAGGGCCAGGTCGAGCTTCCACGAGTCGCGCGCCTCGCGGTAGTGCTCGGCCAGCACGCGCAGGCCGAGCAGCTCGGTGTAGAACTGCCGCGAGCGGGCGTAGTCGGCGGCGATGAGGGCGACGTGGTGGATGCGCAGGAGGGTCATGGCCGTGACCTTAGCGCACCACGCCGCACCGCGCCGTGCCGCTACACGAACGCGATGTGCTTGCGCAGCGGCAGCGCCCGGATGCGCTGCCCGGTGGCGCGGAAGATGGCGTTGGCCAGCGCGGGCGCGGCCGGCGGCGTGCCCGGCTCGCCGATGCCGCGGATCGGGCCGCCACTCTCCAGCACCTGCACGCGGATGCGTGGCGCCTGGGCCATGCGCAGCGCGGCGTACTGGTGGAAGTTGCCCTGCTCGACCGCGCCGTCCGCGAAGGTGATCTCGCCGAACACCGCCGCGCTCAGCCCGAAGAGCGCGCCCGACTGCAACTGCGCCTCGACGTTGCGCGGGTCCAGCGCGGTGCCCACGTCGGCGGCGATGCTGAGCTGGTCGATGCGGATGCCGTCTGCCGTCGCCGTGACCTCGACCACCTCCGCCACCGGCACGCCGAAGGACAGGTGGAAGGCCACGCCCCGACCGCGGCCCTTCTCCAGCGGCGTGTCCCAGCCCGAGAGTCTGGCCACCGCGTCCAGCACGGCGCGTGGTGGAGCAGCGAGCGCCGCAAGGCCACCGGGTCCGCGCCGGCCTGGTGCGCCAGCTCGTCGAGGAAACTCTCCACGAAGAAGCCGTTGAACGAGTTGCCCACCGAGCGCCACGAGCTGACCGGGACGCTTGCCGGCGTGCGGTAGGTGGTGGCGCGCCAGTGCGGCAGGGCGTAGGGCTGGTCGTGCAGGCCGTCGGCGATCAGCTTGTCCGGGCCGGGCAGCGCCAGCCCGATGCGCCCGCCCTGCGACTCCAGCACCGAGGGACTCGCCACGCGCAGGTCCAGCGCCTGCACCGTGCCGTTCGCCGTGCGGCCATGGACACGGGCGATGGCGGGCGGGCGGTAGAAGTCGTGGCCCATGTCCTCCTCGCGGCGCCAGGTGAGCTGGACCGGCCTGCCCGGCATGGCCATCGCCAGCCGCACCGCCTGCAGCACGCAGTCCGACTCGGCCCGCCGCCCGAAGCCACCGCCCATCAGCGTGGTGTGGACGTGGACCTGCGCCGCGTCGAGACCGGCCACCTTCGCCGCCTGGTCGCGGGCGAGGGTGGGCACCTGCGTCCCGGTCCAGAGGTCGAGCTGGCCGTCGTGCAGCCAGGCCACGGCGTTCATCGGCTCCATCGTGGCGTGGGCGAGGTAGGGCACGCGGTACTCGGCCTCCAGCACCGCTCCGGTGGACAGCGCGTGGTCCACGTCCCCGTCATTGCGCCACTGCCGGTCCTGGTGCGCGGGCGAGAAGGACGCGGCCACCGCGTCCATCAGCAGCGCGGTCGTCGGCGGGTAGACCGGCGCGCCCCAGTCGCACCGGACGGCCTGCACCGCCTGGAACGCCCGCCAGGTGTTGTCGGCGATCACCCCGACGCCGCCGGGCAGCGCGACCACCTGCAGCACGCCGCGCATCGCCCTGGCCGCAGTGGCGTCGAAGGACTGCAGCGGGGCGTCGAGCGCCGGGTTCATGCGCACGGTGGCGAACACCATGTCGGGCAGGCGCACGTCGATGCCGAAGGTGGCCGTGCCGGTGCATTTGCCCACCATGTCCACGCGCGGCATGGACCGGCCCAGGTAGCGCCACTGGTCGCGGGGCTTGAGCGGCGGATCGTCCGGCAGCGCCACCTTGGCCGCGTCGGTGGCGAGTTCGGGGTAGGGCAGGCGGCGGCCGTCGGGCGTGACCACGGCGCCGGCATCGGTCTTCAGCGTGGACGCCGGCACGCCCAGCCGCTGCGCCGCCGCCGCCACCAGGGCAAAGCGCGCCGCCGCCCCCGCCACGCGCATCTTGTCGAAGGCGTCCGGCACGCTGGAGGAGCCGCCCGTGCCCTGCAGCCCCATGAACTTGGCCAGCACGCCCACCGTGCCGCGCATCGCCTCGGCCGCGGTGCCGTGGTCGAGCGCGCCGAAGGGCACCGCCTCCGCCAGCATCGCCCGGTTGTAGTAGGCCGCGCCGGGCGGGCCGTGTTCGACGCGCAGGTCGTCCCACGCGACATCCAGCTCCTCGGCAACCAGTGCGGCCAGCGTGGTGTGGATGCCCTGGCCCATCTCGGCGCGCGGGGTGATGACGGTCACGCCCTGGGCGTCGATCCGCACGTAGGGGGTGAGCGCCGTGCTGCCGTCGGGCAGGGCGTCGAGCAGCGGGTTCGGGTGCGGCTGGCGGTAGCGCACGACACCGAAGGCCGCGCCGCCGAGCACGGCCACCGAGCCGATCAGGAAACTGCGGCGGGCGACCGTGGCGAGCTGGCTCTTGTCGTGGTTCATGCGGCGGCTCCCTGCAGGCGCCGGGCCGCGTCGTGGATGGCGGCGCGGATGCGCGGGTAGGCGCCGCAGCGGCAGAGGTGGCCGGACAGGGCCGTGTCGATGTCGGCGTCGGTCGGTGCAGAGTGCTGTTGCAGCAACGCCGCCGCCGCCATGATCTGGCCCGATTGGCAGTAGCCGCACTGCGCCACCTGGTGCGCGATCCAGGCCGCCTGCACCGCGTGCAAGGCCGCGGGCGTGCCCAGCCCCTCGATCGTCGTCACCCGGCCCGCCACGCGGCCCACCGGCGTCACGCAGGACCGCACCGGCACGCCATCGACCTGCACCGTACACGCGCCGCACAGCGCCATGCCGCAGCCGAACTTGGTGCCGGTCAGGTGCAGCACATCGCGCAGCACCCACAGCAGCGGCATCTCGGGTTCGAGGTCCAGGGTGTGGGGCTGGCCGTTCACGGTCAAGTTCAGAGGCATGGGGGTGTTCTCCTGTCTGTCACGGTTGTCCCGCCAGCGCAGGCGCCCGGTAGACCAGCACCTTCAACGCCCGCTCCGCCGACACGTCCGCGAAGGCGGGGGGATTGGCCAGCCGCTCCACCCGCGTCAGCTCGGGCGCCAGCGTCTGCATCGGCGTGGTCAGGAAGTCGGTGCCCAGCTCGGGGGCATTCAGGCAGAGCAGCGCGTGGCCACTGGGCGCGAGCAGATCAGGCAGCCGGCGCAGCACCCGCGCGTAGTCCTTGCCCGCCACGAAGCTGCCCTTCTGGTAGCTGGGCGGATCGACGATGACGAGGTCGTAAGGTCCGCTGCGGTGGATCTTGCCCCAGGAGCTGAAGATGTCGTGCGGCAGGAAACTCGCGCCGGTCGCCACGCCGTTGAGCCGGTGGTTCTGCTGGCCGATGGCGAGCGCGCCGTGGCCCATGTCCACGTTGACCACCTGGCGCGCGCCGGCCTGCAGCGCCACCACCGAGAACGCGCAGGTGTAAGCGAACAGGTTCAGCACCTTCAGCCGCGGCTGCCGCTGCGCCAGTCCGCGCACCCAGCGCCGGCCCTCGGCCATGTCGAGGAACAGGCCGTGGTTCTGGCCGCGCAGGACGTGGACGAGGTAGCGCGTGCCGTCCTCGCTCACCGCGTGCGGTTCGGGCACGCTGCCGGCCATCAGCCGCGTCTCGGCCCGACTGCCGTTGCGGCACTGGAAGACCCAGTTCAGCGGCTGGCCCGGCGCCAGTTGTTCCCAGCGGGTGGCGAGCGCGGCGCCGACGGTGGCCAGTTCCTCGTCGGGCACGGGCTGGAAGCTGGTCAGCACCCAGACGGGCGGGTAGAAGTCGAGCGTCCAGTGTTCGCAGCCGGGGTGCAGGCCGCCGCGGCCGTGGAAG
>NZ_JAAFKF010000051.1 GCF_013299175.1 Sphaerotilus sp. | reverse complement strand
GACTCATCCTGCTGGCGAAGGGCCGCCTCGTGAACCTCGGCTGCGGCACGGGCCACCCGAGCTTCGTGATGTCGTCGAGCTTCGCCAACCAGACGATCGCGCAGATCGAGCTGTTCACGCGCCCGGATGCCTACCAGTCCGGCCAGGTCTACGTGCTGCCCAAGCACCTCGACGAGAAGGTGGCCCGCCTGCACCTGAAGAAGGTGGGCGCGATGCTGACCGAGCTGACCGACGAGCAAGCAGCCTACATCGGCGTGTCGAAGCAAGGGCCGTACAAGCCCGACACCTACCGTTATTGAACGATTGAGCCATCGGCATTCTCTCCTTCGCGACTCCCGACATGGACGAACTGCACCCCATTGCCAGCCCGAGCCTGCCGATCCTTCGGTCGGAGTTCAGTGCCACGACGTGGTCGCGGGGTGGACCCTATGTGGATCGGCGCCGTGTGCGGCAGGTCGAGGTCGCGGAGGACGAGAACGCCCATCCCGGCTGGATGATCGACGCCCAGGTTCAGGGCAGTGATGCCGAACCCTATGACACCGGGATCGACCTGGCCCGCGATGAGGAGGGGCAGTGGTGGTTCCAGGGCCGCTGCTCCTGCCCGGTCGGATACCGGTGCAAGCACCAGGCTGCGCTGGTGGTGCATCTGTCGCGGACACGGCCAGACATCATTCCGGTGAAGACGGCGCCGATGGACCTGAAGGCCATGGGCATGCGTTTGCGGGCGGCGTTCGAGGAGGTTCCTGTGCCGGTTTCGATTCCGGCTTCGGTTCCGGTTCGACCTGTGCCGGCCGCCAAACCCCAGGCGCCGAATGCCCTCGACCAATGGTGGTCTGCGGCGGACGAGCCGGGGGCATTGAAGCCCTACCCAACCTCGTCGTTCATTGCCGACAACGAGGTCGTGGTGCTCACGCTGGGTTCTCGCACCCGCACGAAGCCAGCGTCGTATCAAACCCGGAACACGGCGGATTCGACCACGACACAGGTGGTGCTGGGTGCCCACCGGGTGACGGTGCTCAAGGCCAAGCCCGGACAGTCGGAGCGCAAGCTCGGCAAGTTGCGCGCACTCGGGACGGGTGCTTGGGAAGGCTCGCAGAAAGGCGCTGATCCCGTCTTTCGGGACGTGGCCCGCTGGCTGTATTTGCACAGTTCACTGTCGGGCGCCAGTTCAAGCGGGTATGGCGGCTACGGCTACGAAGAGCTGCCCGCCGCCCCGATCGACGACCGGTTCGGGCTGGAGGTGCTGGAGCGGGCCGTGGCCACCGGGCGCGTGGTGGCCGTCGATGCCGATGACCGACCCGGCCGCCCCTGGGCCTGGGGCGGGACACGCACCTTGCATTGGCACTGGACCTCGATGCCCGACGGCACCTGGCAGTTGCTGGCGCAGATCCATGCGGCGTTCACCTCGGCGGGGCTGCTGCCGGTGCCGGGTGTGGTGTCGCTGTACCTCGACGAGGTGAACGGGCTGGTGGGGGAGCTGGACCTGGACGGCCTGGCCCCCGAGCGGGTGACCCGCCTGCTCAAGGCGCCCCCGATGCCCGATGACTGGTTGCGCCAACAGGCCCAGCAACCCCAGGCGCGGCGCTTGTTCCCCACGTTGCCGGAGACGGTGGCCACCCCGGTGGTCCGCCGCATCCATGGCGAGGTGCCGCAGCCGGTGCTGCACATCGATTTTGAGGGAGACGCTCGCGAGCCGGGCTTCACGCTGAGCTTCGACTACGCGGGCGAGCGCAATTTCTGGCCCGACAGCGCCCCCGCGCAGCAGTTCATCGATGCGCCGGACGGGCTGGTCGAGCTGGTGCGTGACAAAGCCCTGGAAGCCGCGGCCATCCAAGCCTGTGAGGATGGCGGGTTGGGGCGGTTGCTGGGGGCACCGGCCGACCAGTGGCGGCTGGTCGAGGCGGATACCGGTGAACGCCAGCGACGCTTTGGTGTCTGGCTGGCCGAGGATTTCGCGGCATGGTGCACGGCGGGATTCGTCATCGAGACCGGCGAAGGCTGGGGCGCCCGCGTCAACCCGGTGGACCACCTGGACGTGTCACTGGGCGGTGCGGGTTCCGGGGAATCCTTCGACGGTCTGCAATCCGGCGCCCAGACCGAGACCGCCGGCGACTGGCTGCACCTGTCGATCGGTTTCCGGGTCGGCGACCGGCGCATCAACCTGCTGCCGTGGGTGCCGCAACTGGTGGCGCAGGCCCATGCGAAACCGGGCGAGGTGCTGCAGGCGCCCGAGCGGCTGTGGGTCCACGACGAGCAGGGCCATTGGTGGGGCTTGCCCGGCGCGGCGCTGCAACCGTGGCTGGCGGCCTTGCTGGAGCTGGTCGCCGACCGTCCGTCCGGGGCGTTCAACCAGGAGACGCTCGAACTCACGCGCATCGAGATGCTGCGCCTGAGCGCGGAGGCGGTGCAGGTGGACTTGCCGGCCGGCCAGCGCGGCGCCGGAGCACTGCACGACCTCATCGACGCCAGCCACCACGGCGAAACACATCCGACGCCGGACGGGGTGGTGGCCGACCTGCGCCCGTACCAGCGCGCCGGGCTGGCGTGGCTGCAGGCGCTGGCGCGGCAGCAGCTCGGCGGCGTGCTGGCCGACGACATGGGCCTGGGCAAAACGCTGCAGACGATTGCCCACCTCGTCGCCGAGAAGGCGCGGGGCGCACTGGATCGACCAGCGCTGATCGTCGCCCCGACCAGTCTGGTGGGCAACTGGCGACGTGAATGCAGCCGGTTTGCCCCAGGGCTGCGCCTGCTGGTGCTGCACGGGCTGGAGCGGCGCGAACGCTTCGACGACATCGCTCACCACGATGTCGTGCTGACCACCTACCCGCTACTGCCGCGTGACGCCGAGATCCTCATCCAGCAGCCGTGGCACGCCGTCGTGCTCGACGAGGCGCAGACGATCAAGAACGCCAAGACCCAGGCCGCGCAGGTCGTGCAGATGCTGCAGGCCCGGCACCGGATCTGCCTGTCCGGCACGCCGATGGAGAACCACCTCGGCGAGATCTGGAGCCTGTTCGAGTTCCTGCTGCCGGGCTACCTGAGCAGCGAGACGCGCTTCAAGACCCTGTTCCGCACCCCGATCGAGAAGCAGGGCGACACCCAGCGGCTCGCGCTGCTGCGCCGGCGGTTAGCGCCGTTCATGCTGCGCCGCACCAAGGACATGGTCGCCACCGAGCTGCCGCCCAAGGTCGAGACGGTGGTGCGGGTGCAGTTCGAGGCGCCACAGGCCAATCTGTACGAGACCATTCGCCTGAGCACCGAGCAATCCGTGCGGGATGCGCTGGCCGAGAAGGGGCTGGCGCGTTCGCACATCATGGTGCTGGACGCGCTGCTCAAGCTGCGGCAGGTCTGCTGCGACCCGCGGCTGGTCAGCATCCCGCAGGCACGCAAGGTCAAGGTCTCGGCCAAGCTCGACTGGCTGATGCAGACGCTGCCCGAGATGGTGCAGGAGGGTCGGCGCATCCTGCTGTTCTCGCAGTTCACCTCGATGCTCGAACTGATCGAGGAGCGGCTGAAGGCAGCCCGGCTGAGCTGGGTCAAGCTCACCGGCCAGAGTCCGGGCCACCAGCGGGATGCGCTGGTCGAGCGGTTCACCAGCGGTGCGGTGCCGATCTTCCTCATCAGCCTGAAGGCGGGCGGGGTGGGGCTGAACCTGCCGCAGGCCGACACCGTGATCCACTACGACCCGTGGTGGAACCCAGCGGTCGAGAACCAGGCCACCGACCGCGCCCACCGCCTCGGCCAGACCCAGACCGTGTTCGTCTACAAGCTGGTGGCCGAGGACACGCTGGAAGAGCGCATCCTCGCGCTGCAGGAGCGCAAGGCGGCGCTGGCGGCCGGCCTGCACGGCGCGGCCGGTGCAGGCGGCGTGGCCCTGACTGAATCCGACCTCGCGTGGCTGCTCCAACCTTTGGGTGCCGCAGTCGAGGCCGCAGAAACTTCGTTGAATCCGTTGAATCTTTTGGAGAATTCCTGATGCGTATCGCCGCTGACTCGATCCGATAGAAGAAAAGAGCCGCGCCCTGGTGGCGTGATCGTTGTCACGGCGCATTCGCCTTTACAGTCCCCTCGCATGAACGCACCTCACTTGCCCCTTGATGTTCCCGCTGTTGATGAACTCTCTCTGGAGGTGGCGGCGATGGAGCGTCTGCGTACCCTGTACCGGGCGGACTCGCGCCCGTGGGTGGTGGCGTTTTCTGGCGGCAAGGATTCGACGGTGGTGCTGCAACTGGTGTTTCGCCTGCTGCAGGAGCTGGGGGCCGAGGCGACCAAGCCGGTGATCGTGCTGTCGTCTGACACGCAGGTGGAGGCACCGAATGTTGCGGCGTTTGTGCAGGAAACCCTGCAGCGCATCCATGAACAGGCGGCAGTGCAGGGGTTGCCGTTGGTGACACAACTGGTGCGGCCACGGCCGGACGAGAGTTACTGGGGAAAAATCCTGGGCAAAGGGTATCCGCCGCCAACGCGCTGGTTCCGCTGGTGTACCAGCAACATGAAGATCAAGCCGTCGCGTCGGGCGGTGGAAGAGGTCACGCGCACCCACGGCAGCGTCATCCTGTTGCTGGGGACGCGGATTGACGAGAGTTCGCTGCGGGGGCGGTCGATGCAGGCTCGTGCGCTCAACAGCAGGGGCTTAAATCCGCATCACGAGATTCCCAATGCGCTCGTTGCTACCCCGATCGCTGACTGGGGAACGGACGATGTCTGGGAGTATCTGGGAACCGGGTCGTGTCCCTGGGGAGGGACTCACTCGTTCCTGTTCGGGCTGTACCGGCAGGCGAGTGGTGGGGAATGTCCGATTGTCTTTGACCTGAGTACGCCGTCGTGTGGCGGCAGTCGATTCGGGTGCTGGACATGCACCGTGGTCAAGCAAGACAAGTCGATGCAGGGCTTCATCCGCTCGGGTGAGGAGCATCTGCAACCGCTGGCGGACTTCCGTGATCACCTGATGGTGCTGCGTGAGCAGCCTGAACTGCGCAGCGACGTGAAGCGCAACGGGTTGAGTGGTCCGGGGCCGTTTTTGCCTTCGACTCGGCAAAAGATCCTCGACGAGTTGCTGGATCTGGAGCGTCGTGTTGGCTTCCAGTTGATCGGTGACGATGAATTGCGGTATATCCAGTCCGAGTGGAGCGGCGAATTCGACTTCCAGGGCCGGTTGGCGCTGGACATCGCGGCTCGATACGGGAGAGTGATCGTGGCTGAATCGAACGTGGTGTTGTCTCAGTGCGAGGATGATCTGCTGGAGCAGGCTGCCGTTGAAGCGGAGGTGCAGCCGGATCTGCTGCGTCGGTTGATTGATTTGCGGCAGCGGGATTTCCCGTCACTGGACAAGTGGGGAGCCAAGAAAGACTTTGAACACGCCATCAGTGAGCTTGTCCGTAAAGCAGCAACACAAGAAGAAGATGCGGTACGCTCATGATTTTTAATAAGCTGACTATAAATAATATATTCTCCTATCATGGGGAGTGTGTTTTTGATTTTACTCCTCTGTCGGATCGGCCTGAAGCTAATATATTGTTGATATGGGGTAGAAATGGTTACGGAAAAACCAGTTTACTTAATAGTTTGAAACTTGCATTGTCGGGTGTTTCCGATGATTTGCGTGCAAGTGTCCATAATGGCCGCAGCTTGAAGCGTGACCACTATTTGCTTGGCATGGCGGATGAGTGGATGGGGGTCATTAACCGGCAAGCTCGTGCTGCTGGCGAGAAGAAATTTGGCGTCAAGCTGGAGTGGATGGAAGCGGCCGGCAGTGTAACGTTGGAGCGTGATTGGACGCTGGAAGGGCGGGCCGTTAGTGAGCGCCTAGCTGTCACGCCTTCTTTTGGTGATAAGCCCTCCACTGACACAAATGGCCCATTAGATGGAGAGTCTCGTGACTTTGTTCAGAAACGATTGCCATCGGCTCTACTGCCATTCTTCATTTATGACGCCGAGCGTGTCCAGCAATTGGCAGAAGCCAACCGGGATGGGCAAATGCACCAAATTGAGGAGATCCTTGATCTGGTCGATATTGATGTAATTGATCAATACCTTGGAAATAATCTAACATTTCTGAGGCGGGAAGCCAAAGATCGTAACCAATATCAAGTTGATGCGCAAAGGCTAGAGCTACAAGCAGTTGAGGCTAAGTGCGCTGGACTGCAAGTCGAGAAAGATGATCTTGATGGCGAAATTTCCGGCCTAAAAGCACGGATTGATCGCATTGAAGTCGCGCTACAGGCACGGCGCCAGTTTGCACTGCAAACTGAAGAAGCTGAGTTAACAATTGGTCGAACTTTCACGACCAAGCAATTAGAAGACCGGATGCATAGGTTTTTCATGACGGTCACGCGTGAAGCACCGTTGGCATTGAATTCGGCGTTGATGCAACAAGCATCGGATGAGTTGGAGAAAATAGTTTCTCATCCTAATCGTCGGTTGAAAGATGAACTCGGCAGGATTTTTGAGGTATTGCCGCAGCGTCTGCTGAGAGATCCCCCAAAAATCGATTTGAAGCCTGAGCAAATCAGCGCGCTGGAGCGCAAGTTGGATAAAATTATTCGGGCCTATCAGCCGGATGCAGAGGACATGACCGCAGGGCTGTTTCATCTGCCTCCAGCCCGTGCTGAAGCTGTATCGACAACCGTGGACAACTATGCGCGTGACCAGCGAGCTGCCAGAAATTGGAAAGAGGATCTGCTCGAAGTTCGGCGACTGAAAGCGGCGTTGAAGGATATCGAGCGTAAGCTGAACGATGTCTCGAATCTCGCCCCTGCTGAGAAAGAACAGTTCGAGTTGAAAGCAGCCGAGAAATCGGATTTGGAAACAAGAAAAGCGGAGCTAAATCAAAAAATTGGTGCTATCAATCAGCAATTGACCGATTTGAACCGGGACTTGCTGGCCAAGAAGGAAAGCCTGAGGCAGGCAGAAAAAGAACTCAATGAAGCTTTGGCTGCACAAGGCAGATTGGGTGTCGGGCAACGGCTCCAGAAAGCACTGAAAATTTATCGAGATCTGCTGAAAAGCCGCCGCCGTGGCGAGATCGAGGATGCCGTCAACGAACGCTTCCAAGTGCTCATGAGTTCCCACCAGTTGATCCGAAAGATCCGGGTGAATGAGGATTTTTCGTTGCATTACGAGGATGCCAATGGCGGTGTGATCGGTATGGGAAATATCTCGGCCGGCATGAAACAACTCGTGGCCCAGGCACTGCTGTGGGGACTGAAAGACGTTACACAAAAAGACGCCCCCGTCGTCATCGACACGCCGCTGGCCCGCATCGACCGTGAGCATCAGAATAACCTCATCACTCGCTATTTTCCGCAGGCGGGCCGCCAAGTCATCATCCTGCCCACCGACTCCGAACTGGATCGCGAGAAATACGAACTGATCCGGCCCTATGTATACCGCGAATACCGGCTCGTCAATCGTTCAGGCGAAGCGACTCAGGTGGAACTGGGAGGGTATTACTGATGGCCAAGATCTATACTTCGCAAGCAGACGAGGACACGATCACGGCCGTGCTGCGCAGGGGCTTTCGATCCTCCGGCCCGAAGTGGACCGTGCTGCGTCTGGCACTGGCTTTGTCATTGAAACAAGCTGACGATCCCGATGCGTCTTTTGACCAGATAGAGCAGGGTGGGCGGGGTAGCGAATACACGCTCGAAATACTGACGGGTAGCAGTCAGAAAGAAGAAGCTGGTTTCGTGGACGCATTCTGTGCCCTGTTGTCAGTGCGGCATGGTGTGGATCTTTTTGCCAATGAGGCTCTGTACACCCGTTGGCTGCAGCGCCATATCCGTCGTGGCCTGAAAGAAATCCAGACCACATGGCGCGATTCGCATGATTTCCATGAATTCCTGTTTCAGGAGTTCTTTTCGCAGACGGCGGATGCGCCGGCCAGCGAGCGCACGCAGAACTCTGACAGTCTGTTGTCCGCGCTGAGTGAGCTAGGTTTTCAGTCGGAAATCCTGACGCAGTTCGAAGGTCCGCGCGTGACACGCCACACCGTCCGACTGGCCGAGGCCGACGACTTCGGCAAGCTCGAACGGCGGCTGGATGATCTGGCTTTCACGCTGGGCCTAAAGGACGCTGGCGTGTTCATGGCGGCAGCGGGTGCGCCAAAGACAGTCTGGCTCGACGTGCCACGCCCCGCAGCAGCCTGGAAATCCCACGGTATCGAGGTACTCACTGCATGGAAAGCGCCGGCTGGCGGCTTGCCAGTGCTGCTGGGCCTGGATGTCGTTGGTGAGCCGGTGGCGCGCGATCTGGTCAGTGCACCGCATCTGCTGGTGGCCGGCACCACAGGTAGCGGCAAGAGCGTGTGCCTGCACGGCATGTTGTTGTCACTGCTGCAATCACGCAGTCCGCAGCAGGTCCAATGGCTGTTGATCGATCCCAAACGAGTCGAACTAGCTGCCTATGCGCAGGTGCCTCATCTGTACGCGCCCATCGTCACCGAAGGGCCGGATGCAGTGCGCGCGCTTCAGGGGCTGGTCAAGGAAATGGATCGGCGGGAAAAGCTGCTAGCAGCTCGATCAGCCAGGGATTGGGACGGGCTGGGTGTCGATGCGCCACCCCGCCTTCTGGTCGTCGTCGAAGAACTGGCCGCACTTTTGGCCCAAGCCCAAGAAGCTGAAGCGCCCTTGGTGATGCTGGCCCAGAAAGCTCGGGCAACAGGTATTCATCTGATTCTGGCGACGCAACGGCCTGACTCCGCGACATTCAGTGGTCTGCTTCGCAGCAATATCCCATCGCGCATTGCCCTGACGGTCCAGAAGTCTGCTGAATCCAAGATCGTGCTGGATGAAACCGGGGCTGAGCGTTTGCTGGGCCGAGGTGACATGCTGGTCAAGTGGACAGGCTCGGCCGTACAGCGGGCTCACGGCTTGCACATCCAGAACAACGATGTTTCTGCGCTGGTGCAGCGTGTGACGCGAAAAGGAACTGGAACATGATCGGAAATGTCACCGTCGAACTGTTCGCTCCGCTGTTCCTGTCGATCGACCGGGTCGGTCCTTTTCAGGATCGCATGGAGGAATTTGATTTCACGGACTCTGACAACGAGCCGTGCAATGCCTACCTGATGGTATCCAAAAACGGGCGCGGCAAGACGACGGTCATGGAGCTGATGGCGGCCATGATGAACATGCTGGGCCGCACGGAATGCAGCAGCTTGGGCATTGAAGATCTGGATCGGGGTCTGGGTCGAGCGCAGTGGGATGTCAAGGTCACGCTGAACACGGATGGGCGCCGGGAAACGGTGATTCTGTCGCTGATGGCGGGGGTCATTGGTGAGGAAACCTCGCTGAAATTCTGGCATGCCGAAGACCTGCAGACGCATGGCGCCTCCGCATGGCATCGCTTGGGTTTCGTGCGTGCGGGCAGGGCGTCGCGCTATGCGGCCGTGGGCAAAGGAAATCGGTGGGTTTCTGATTTTGGTGCATTGATCGACAGCGGGCGAGGCGAGCGTCTGCGGGGTTTCGAGAGTGACTCCCTGACATTTCCGACACTGATTTATTTCTCTGCCTATCGTAACATTGTCCGACTCGACACCACGGAGCGCACGATTGTCGAGCCGCGTGACTGGAACTATCAGCCTGTTCACATGTTCGACATCGAGGGCCAAGACTGGCGCAGTTCACTGGATAACCTGCTGGTCTGGCTGAAATGGCTCGATGATGGCCGTTTCGAGGATGCGGTCCAGGCGATCAATGAGCGGGTATTCAAGGTGGGCGATCCCCAACTCGACTCTGGGAAGCGGCTGAAGGGCGTGCGCAAGGAGCCACCCGAGGCGATCGTGGTGGCTGGTGGTCGCGAACATCGCCTGGACCGACTGTCCAGCGGTGAGAAGAGTCTGGTGCAATTGTATCTGCGTCTGGGTTCGCACATGACCCGCAGCACGATTGTCTTGATCGACGAGCCGGAAGTGCATCTGCATCGCAATCTGCAGTATGAAACCCTGTTCGAGTTGTTGGGTATCGCCAAGAAAAATTACCCGCATGTGTGCGTTTTCATGGCAACGCATTCTGAGCGGTTGATGAAGGCATTTGCTTTGGATCAGGTGGAGGAAAATCTGATCAAGGGTGCTTACATCATCGAAACGTCTGAAGAAGAGGCTCGTGCCGAAGAAATATCTGCTGCCGCAGAAAAAGACTGAGGCAACATTCTTGAACCAATAAATCGGATAAAAAATGGGGGCAATCAAAAATAATAAGTCTGGGTTGAAGAACCCGGAGCGCCTTTACAATCGGTACAGCGGTGTGCCGGTCGTGTATGTCGAGTCTAACGACGATCAATACGTTTTCGGGGAGTGCTGGTTCAAGGAATTCAGCTCACGGCTTGAGTTCTGTCCGGTTTCCAATCGAAACGACATTGAAACGGAGACAACGGCTGGGTGTAAAGCTGTTGTTGACGCGGTTAAGGCTGAACGCTCGGCGGGGAACCCCGCATGGGGCGTTGTCGATCGCGATGCTGTCTTTAGTTATAAATATTGGCACCTTGTGCATGAAACAGATGATGTGGTATTTGACGACGCGAGGCCGTTTGGCCGACATGTCAAAGTGCTGCGCCTCTGGGAAATGGAGTCATATTTGATTGATGCTGCGTCCATTGAAAAATATCGCAGCGAACACATGATGGACGTTGCTCGACCTGTCGATGTGGTGTGGTCCGAGTTGCTGGGTGACTGTCAAGCCCTCATACCGCACGCGGCACTCAATGCGGTGCGTCACGAATTTGGTGTGGTCGGGATCAAAGATGGCGGAACGAACGGCATGTTGAATCGTGCTGACGTGGATAAAAAATTAGTCTCTGACACCTTGTGTTCGATGGAAAAGTCTAATCCAGCATGCCGGGAACGTTATCAACACTACATACGTGGTGCGGACGCCTTCGATATGCCTGATCAATCAGACCGGGTTCGCATGAGCAGGCTATTGCGGCGAGTTCATGGAAAGGCGATGCTTGCTCGGTTTGAGAGTCGCAACGGATTTAAGCGATTGAAAGGACCGCTGGCTGTTCAGATTAAGGAAGCGGGCCAAATCCCCGATGAACTGAAAGACTTCGTCAGCAATGCGGTTGCCGATAAAGCATGAGCTTCTGTGCAATGAACAACAACTTGAATAACGGAATGCGTGATGCGTATTGATAACTTGTTAGTCCAGCGGGGCATGGCCCCCACCCGTTCCGCGGCCCAGCGGCTGATCGAGCGCAAGGCCGTGCGCTGGCTCGCTCCCAAGGGCTGGCTGGTGCCGACCAAGTCCGGCGAGGACGTGCCCGAGGACGCCAAGGTCGAGATCACCGACGATGCGGAGCTGCGCTTCGTCTCGCGCGGCGGTCTGAAGCTCGAAGGCGCCATCGCCCGCTGCGGTTTCACCGTGGCGGGGCGCACCTGCCTCGACGTGGGCCAGAGCACGGGCGGCTTCACCGACCTGCTGCTGCAGCAAGGCGCGGCCAAGGTCGTCGGACTCGATGTCGGCCGCGACCAGCTCGCCGCCAAGCTGCGTGGCGACGAACGCGTGGTCCCCTACGAGGGGATCAACGCCCGTGACGTGGCCGATTCCGCCTTCGCGCAGGACTGGCCTGTCGCCAGCTTCGATGTGGTCGTCGCCGACGTGTCGTTCATCTCGCTGACGCATGTGCTGCCGACGCTGTTCGCCTACATGGCGCCGGAGGCCGACCTGCTGGTGCTGGTGAAGCCGCAGTTCGAGCTGCAGCCCGAGCACATTGGCAAGGGCGGCATCGTGCGCGACAAGGCGCTGTTCACCGAGGTGGAGACGCGTGTGCGCCAGTGCTGCCGCGACGCGGGGATGAAGGTCCACAGCTACTTCCAGAGCCCCATCACCGGCGGCAACGGCAACACCGAGTTCTTCCTCTGGGCGCGCCACCTCGACCTGGAAGCCGGCGACAAGCCGATCGCCAGACCGACGCCCAAGAAGGCCACGCCCGCCACCTGAACTTGCCTCGGCCCCAGCCCCTGTTCCTGCCCCTGGACTTGCCATGACCCAGACCGCCTCCCTCCCGCTGAGCCTGGAGTTCTTCCCGCCCAAGACGCCCGAGGGCGTGACCAAGCTGGCTGCCGTGCGCCAGGCGCTGTATGCGCTCAAGCCGCAGTTCTGCTCCGTCACCTACGGCGCGGGCGGCTCGACCCAGGACGGCACGCTGCAGACCGTGCAGGCCCTCCTCGACGAGGGGCAGGACGGCGCCTCGCACTTCACCTGCGTTGGTGCCACCAGAGAATCGGTGCGCGAGCGGCTGGCGCAGTTCAAGGCGATGGGGATGCGCCGCATCGTCGCGCTGCGGGGGGATCTGCCCAGCGGCTTCGGCCCGATGGGCGAGATCCGCCACGCCAGCGACCTCGTGGCCTTCATCCGCGCCGAGACGGGCGACCACTTCCACATCGAGGTGGCGGCTTATCCCGAGATGCACCCGCAGGCCCGCTCGCCCCAGGCCGACCTGCAGGCGTTCGAGGCCAAGGTGAAGGCGGGCGCGGACTCGGCGATCACGCAGTTCTTCTACAACGCCGACGCCTACTGGCGCTTCGTGGACGAGGTGCGGGCGCTCGGGCTGGACATCCCGGTGGTGCCAGGGATCATGCCGATCACCAATTCGAGTGGCATCCTGCGCTTCGCCGACGGCTGCGGCGCCGAGATCCCGCGCTGGGTGCGGCTGCGGCTGCAGAGCTATGGCGACGACACGGCGAGCATCAAGGCGTTCGGGCTGGATGTCGTCACGGACCTGTGCGAGCGGTTGCGGGCGCAGGGGGTGCCGTCGCTGCACTTCTACACGATGAACACCAGTGCGACGGTGCTGGAACTGGGGCGGCGGCTGGGGCTTTGAGTCACTGGGCCGGATCGGGGTCAGGCGTCCCGGTCGCGGTCCCACCCCGTGCCATCCTCGGTCAGCATCGCGTCCAGCGGCACATCGTGCGGCTCCGCCTCCAGCCACGGGATGTAGCCATGCGCGTAGCCGATGCCCGCCGTGTAGGGCATCGGGTTGAGCGACGCCAGCGTGCGGTCGTAGAACCCGCCGCCATACCCCAGACGCACGCCCCCCGGCCCGAAGCCGACGCACGGCACCAGCAGCAATTCGGGGTGGAACTCCTCCGTGTCCTTGGGCTTCAGGATCCCGTAGGCGTCCTCCTCCATCGGGCAGCCGGGGTACCAGACGTGGAAGCGCAACTGCTTGGTGAGCTTGTCGATCACCGGCAGGCCGATGCGGCGCTCGGGGTCGGACTCGCTCCAGCGGTACAGGGCCGGCAGCGCGTCGAACTCGCCCTTGATCGACCAGAACGCGCCGATCGTCTTCTCCTTGCGCGACAGCAGCCACACCATCAGCACCTCCTGCAGGTGGACCGAGCGTTGGTGGCGGTCGGACATGCCCATGCGTTCGGCCTGCAATTGCTTGCGCAGGGTCTTCTTGTCGCGGGGTGGTTCGGGCAACTGAAAGGCAGGGAAGGCGGGAGGCGTCGTCATCGGGGCGTTCCTTCAGGGAGATCGGGGGGTACCCATCCCACGATTGTGCCGCCCGCCATCCCGGACCTGCGCCCTACACTGTCGGCATGAAGCGGATTGCTGTGGTGACTGTGGGGATTGCCGCGCTGGTGGCGGGAATCGGGGGATGGGGCGAGGCCGCGGCGGCGCCGGCACGGGCGCAGGCGCCGCCGTCGGCGCAGGGCGAGCCGACCGACGCCCGCAGCCTGGACGACCGGCTGGTGCTGGCCCGCGAGGCGCTGCGCAAGCGCGACCGGGCGAAGCTGGCTGCGCACCGTGACGCGCTGGTCGCCGCCCGCCACCCGCTGGCGATGTGGGCCGACTACTGGGAGCTGAACAACCGCCTGTCCGAGTCGAACCAGGCCGAACTCGACGCCTTCTACGCCCGCTGGCCCGGCACCTACGTCGAGGACCGCCTGCGCAACGACTGGCTGCTCGAACTCGGCCGCCGCCGCGACTGGCGCAACTTCGCCACCGACTATCCGCGCTTCAAGTTCAACGACGACCGCGAGGTGAGCTGCTACGCGACGCTGCTGCGCCACCACGCCGGCGACGACGTGCGCGCCACGGCCCGCGCAAGCTGGTTCACCCAGCGCGACGGCGACGACGGCTGCACCCTGCTCGTGACCACGCTCTACGCCGCGCGCCAGTTCAGCGCCGGCGATGTCTGGCTCAAGGCCCGCGAAGCCGCCGAGGCCAAGCGCCTGAACGCCGCGAAACAGGCGCTGACCCTGCTGGGCGAGGATGCCGGTGCGCCGCTCACCGAACTGTTCGAGCAGCCGCAGCGTGCCCTCGGCCGCCGCATCGACGCCAGCAGCCGGCAAGGCACCGAGTACGCCGTCATGGCGCTGGCCCGGCTCGCCGCCAACGATCCGGTGGCCGCCGCCGCCGAGCTGCAGGACCGCTGGCAGACCCAGTTGCCCCCCGACGCCGCCGCCTGGGCCTGGGCGTCCGTGGCCCGGCAGGCTGCCATGAAGCTCATGCCCGAGGCGGACGCCTGGTTCCAGCGCGCCAGCACCCTGGCCGCCACGGCAGGGCGCGAACGGGAACGCGAGCGCGACCTCGACTGGAACGACGACACGCTGGCCTGGCGGGTGCGCTCGGCCTTGCGGGCCGCCGATCCGGGCCGCTGGCAGCGCGTGCTGGACGCCATCGCCGCCATGGGCACGACCGCGCAGGCCGACCCGACCTGGGTGTACTGGAAGGCCCGCGCCGTCCACGCCACCGCCAGATCCGGTCCCGACGGCGATGCCCAGCGCACGGCGGCCAGCGTGCTCTTCGAGCGCATCGCCGGCCAGCTCAATTTCTACGGCAAGCTCGCCGCAGAGGAACTCGGCCGCCCGCAGGCATTGCCGGGCCGCCCCGCCGCCATCACCCCCGAAGAGCGTGTCCAGGCCCACCGCCAGCCCGGCCTGACCCGTGCGCTGGCGCTGATCGGACTGGGCTTGCGCAGCGAGGGCGTGCGCGAGTGGAACTTCTCGATCCGCGAGCTGAACGACCGCCAGTTGCTCGCCGCCGCCCAGCGCGCCTGCGACAACGAGGTCTGGGACCGCTGCATCAGCACCAGCGAGCGCACCCGGCAGGAGATCGACCTGACGCAACGCTTCCCGACGCCGTACCGTGCCGATGTGCTCGCCGCGGCGCAGGACGTGGGGCTGGACCCGGCGTATGTCTACGGCCTGATCCGCCAGGAGTCGCGCTTCGTCACCGATGCGCGTTCGGGCGTGGGGGCCTCGGGGCTGATGCAGGTGATGCCGGCCACGGCGCGCTGGACCGCCAAGCGGCTGGGCATTCCCTACACCGCCGAGTCCATCACGGACAAGGCCACCAACCTCAAGCTCGGCGCGGGCTACCTCAAGCTGGTGCTCGACGACTTCGGTGGCTCGCAGGCGATGGCTGCCGCCGGCTACAACGCCGGCCCGAACCGCCCCCGGCGCTGGCGTGAAGGTCCGGTGATGGAGGTGGCGGCCTGGGCCGAGAACATCCCCTTCCACGAGACGCGCGACTACGTGAAGAAGGTGCTGTCCAACGCGAGCTACTACGCGGCCGTGCTGGGTGGCAAGCCGGTGGTGGACCTGAAGAGCCGGCTGTCGCCCCTGGTCGGGCCCCGCACCGCCGACGCCCCACCCGAGAACCGGCAACTTCCATGACGACCGATTTCCTGTCTCCGAGGCCCTTGCGCCGACTCCTGGTCCTGGGTGGCACTGGCTTTGTCGGCCGCGCCTTCGTGGCCCGCTGGCTCGCCACGGCCGGCAGCGGCGCGACGCTGTGCATCCCGACCCGCCGCCGCGTGCGCGGCCACGCACTGGCGATGCTGCCCAACGTGGAGCTGGTCGAAGCGGATGTCCACGATCCCGCCCGGCTCGACGCGCTGCTGCCGGGTGTGGACGCCGTGGTGAACCTGGTGGCGATCCTGCACGGCAGCCCCGCGCAGTTCGAGCGCACCCACGTCACCCTGCCGCAGCAACTCGCCGCCGCTTGCCAGCGCGCGGGGGTGCGGCGGCTGGTGCAGGTCAGTGCGCTGGGCGTGCCGGACGGCGATCCTGCGGCGGCGCCGTCGCACTACCTGCGCAGCAAGGCGCGGGGCGAGCGGGTGTTGCGGGCTGCGCCGGAGCTGGACCTGACCGTGCTCCGGCCCAGCGTCATCTTCGGCGCCGAGGACCGCTTCATCCGGCTCTTCGCGCAACTGCAGGCGCTCGTGCCGGTGATGGCACTGGCAGGCGCGCAGGCACGCTTCCAGCCGGTGTGGGTCGAGGACGTGGCGCGGGCGCTGGTGCGGTGTCTGCAGGACCGGAGCACGGTCGGTCAGACCATCGAGTGCGCGGGTCCGGAGGTGCTGACGCTGGCGGAGCTGGTGCGGCTGGCAGGACGCTGGAGCGGCCATGTGCGGCCGGTGTTGCCGCTGCCGGACTGGGCGGGGCGGCTGCAGGCGCGTGCGCTCGGGCTGTTGCCGGGCGAGCCGCTGATGTCCTGCGACAACCTCGACTCGATGGGCGTGCCCAATGTCGCCACCGGGCGGCATCCAGGGCTGGCGGCGCTGGACATGGTGCCGGCGGCGATCGCGGTGGTGATGCAGCCTGTGCTGTCACCCGGCCGCACCGCCGAGGACCGGCGCCGTCTCAGCGGCGGCGGCGACTGACCAGACCGAGCAGGCCCAGACCCGCCAGCAGCATGGCCACCGATTCTGGTTCCGGCACCGCGGCTGCTGCGACCATGGTTTGCGGGTTGCTCACCACCAGGTTGTAGGTCCAGCCCGAGTTGCCGCCACCGTCGAAGTCGTTCCAGCCGAGCCGGTAGCCGGACACGGCGGCGTAGTAGGTGCCGGGCAGGAGCTGGTAGGTGAACGACAGGCTCGTGCTCTGCGTGCTGTTGTTGTCGAAGGCACTGGCCAGCAGGACATTGTCGGGCTGCGTGCTGTCGTACAGCCCGAGCACGGGCATGGCGCCGGCGGTGGGCGTCTCGATCGTGAGCGTGGCCGACAGTGCCGTGCCGACATCGAAGCGGAAGAAGTCGGCCGAGCCGCCGCCGCCGTTGTTGGTCACGCCCGCCTCGGCGCGCCGTGCGCCCGAAATGAACAGAAAGCCGCCCGGCGACAGCGTGCCCGCCATCTCGGCCATCGAGGGCGCGTCATTGGCGATGCCCGTGCTTTGCTCTTGCTCGATGTAGGCGTGTGCCTGGAGTGCGCCCGTGAACAGCAGCACCCCCAGCCCGAGGCGTGCAGCGAAAGAACGTGGTGAAGATGACGGCATGAAAGGACTCCCTGTAGACGTGTGCGTGGTGCAGTTGCAAAAATGGACAATTGGTACGCATCAGTGCCAGGGCATGATTGAACCACTCTGTCACGGTGCGTAGCCATCCCCGGCTCGCGGGTGGCGCCTTTGCGCAATCGGGCACACCGATGGTCTTGACTTTGGAGGCACGCACTTTCATGCAATGTTTTCTGGTGGGCGGCGCCGTCCGCGATCGATTGCTGGGCCGATCCGCTGGCGATCGGGACTGGGTGGTGATCGGGGCGACCCCTGAACAGATGGGGGCGGCAGGGTATCTGCCGGTCGGGCGCGACTTCCCCGTCTTCCTGCACCCCCGGACGCGGGAGGAATACGCCCTGGCCCGGATCGAGCGCAAGACCGCGCCGGGCTACCACGGCTTCGCTTTCCGTGCCGACCCGACCGTGACGCTCGAAGAAGACCTTGCACGGCGCGATCTGACACTCAATGCCATGGCGATGGACGACGCGGGCACCGTGATCGACCCCTGCGGCGGGCAACAGGATCTGCACGACCGGGTGTTGCGCCACGTCGGGCCGGCGTTCGCCGAAGACCCGGTGCGCATCCTGCGGCTGGGGCGTTTCCTGGCGCGCTTCACCGACTTCACCGTGGCGCCCGAGACGCTGGCGCTGTGCCGCGCGATGGTGGCGGCGGGCGAGGTCGATGCGCTGGTGTCGGAGCGGGTCTGGCAGGAACTCGCGCGTGGGTTGATGGAAGCGGCGCCATCGCGGATGTTCCTGTTCCTGCGCGAGTGCGGTGCGCTGGCGCGGCTGCTGCCGGAGGTGGACGCGCTGTTCGGCGTGCCGCAGCGGGCCGAGTACCACCCGGAGATCGACACCGGCGTCCACCTGATGATGGTGCTCGACATGGCGGCGCGGCTGGAGACGGCGCTGCCCGTGCGCTTCGCCTGTCTGGCGCACGACCTGGGCAAGGCGACGACGCCGGCCGACGTGCTGCCGCGCCACATCGGCCACGAGGCGCGCAGCGTGGCCTTGCTCGGGCCGCTGGCGGAGCGGCTGCGCGTGCCGGTGGAATGCAGGGAGCTGGCCGAGGTGGTGGCCCGCGAGCACGGCAACGTCCACCGCAGCACCACGCTGGACGCAGCGGCGCTGGTGCGGCTGATGGACCGCTGCGATGCGTGGCGGCGCGCCGAGCGGTTCGCGCAGATGCTGCAGGCGTGCGAGTGCGACGCGCGCGGCCGGCTGGGCTTCGAGGAGCAGGTCTACGCGCCGGCGCCGCGCCTGCGGGCCGCGCTGGTGGCGGCGCAGCAGGTCAGCTCTGCCGAGGTCAGCGCCCGCGCGATCCGCCGTGGGCTGAAAGGCCCCGACATCGGCCGGGCGCTGCACCAGGCGCGGGTCGCGGCGGTCGCCGCAGCGGTGTCGTCCTAAAGCCAGCGCGCCAGCGCCAGCCCGATCAGCGTCAGCAGCACGCTCGATCCGAACGGAAAGTGCCAGCGCCGCGCCCCGATCTTCACGCTGAAATCGCCGGGGATGCGGCCGAGTCCGATTTTCTCCAGCCAGCCGTGCAGGCCGTTGAAGACAAGGCACGACAGCGTGAAGACGATGAGCCAACGCATGGGAAACCCGTGCCGGTCAGAGCGTGTGGCTGCGGTCGCCGGCGCTGAAGCCGATCGCCTCGAACGTGTGGGCCTCGGTGACGAAGCCGATCACCTTGAACAGCTCGCCCATCTCGTGTTCGGTGACGAGCTTCTGTGCCATCGCCCGGCCGCGCAGGTCGGCGGTTTCCAGGTCGGCCAGCAGGCCGCAGTTGAACAGGAAGCGCGCCTGCGAGGTGTAGCCCAGCACCTCCAGTCCGGCGTCCTGCCCCGCCAGCGCGATGGCCGTGAAATCAACATGCGCGGTCAGGTCTTTCAAGCCGATGTCGTGCAGCGGATCGGCATCGGCCTTGTGGCCGCGGTGGCACATCAGGGTGCCGCCGGTGCGCTGCGGGTGGTAGAACTCGTGCTCCGGAAAGCCGTAGTCGATGAAAAACGCGGCACCGCGTGTCAGGCCCTCTGCCAGTGTGGCAAGGAAGGCGCTGGCCTGGCGCGGCAGTTCGGTCACGGTGCCGGGGACAAAGCCGAGGTCCACGGGCGGGCGCAGGTCGGTCGGCCGGTCCGCCCAGACGAACTGCGGCGTTCCGCCCGCCTCGTCGAGCGCCACGCCGCGCTCCTGCCACTGCACGCCGTCCCAGGCGACGAGCACCACCGGCATCGCGTCCAGCACCTCGTTGCCGACGACCACGCCCTCGACTGTGGCGGGCAGTGCGTCGATCCAGCGCACCTTGTCGGCGAGCTGCGGCACTTCCTTGACCAGTCGCTGGCGCTGGCGCGCGCGCAGGGTGCCGGAGAGATCGACGATGGTGTAGCGATCGACCGTGGCACCGAGTTCTGCCAGCGTCTGCAGCAATTGACAGGCCAGCGCGCCCGAGCCGGCGCCGAATTCCCAGACTTCGCGTGTGCCGGTGGCCGCCAGCGCCTGCGCAATCTGGCGGGCCAGCGCACGGCCGAACAGCGGCGAGAGTTCCGGCGCGGTGATGAAGTCGCTGCCGGACGAGGGCAGGGCGCCGAATTGCCGGTCGCCGCCGCTGTAGTAGCCCAGGCCGGGCTGGTAGAGCGCCAGCGCCATGAACCGCTCGAAGCCGATCCAGCCGCCGCAGCGGCGGATCTCGGCGGCGATGAGGGCGGGCAGCGGGTCGCTGGCTACACTGGGGATCGAGGCGGTGGCGGTGTTCACCGGCCGATTGTAGAAAGGTAGCCAGTTCCCCCATGTCCACCACCCGCGGCACCCAGATCCTGACCCTCACCGGCCTGCGCTTCGACGCCAGCCTCGGCATCCTCGACCACGAGAAAACCGCCCCGCAGCCCATCGCCGTGGACGCGGAACTCAACCTCGGCACCCAGCTCCTCACCCCGCCGGACGACGACCTGTTCCACGTCCTCGACTACCGCCGCGTGCGGACGATCATCATCGACGAGTGCCGCGCCCAGCACGTCAACCTGCTGGAGAGCCTGATCGGCAAGGTCGCGGCGCGGCTGATGGACCTGCCGGGCGTGCTCGGCGTGCGGGTCCGCATCGCCAAGCTGGAGATCTTCGACGACTGCGAAGTGGCGATCCGGGTCGAGACGGGGCAGTGGTGAGCGTGGTGATGAGTCCGCACGACAACGCCTACAAGCATGTGTTCTCGCATCCGCGGGCGGTGGCCGATCTGCTGCGCGGCTTCGTGCGCGAGGACTGGGTGGCACAGCTCGACTACACGACGCTGGAGAAGGTCAGCGGCAGTTATGTGACGGATGACCTGCGCGACCGCGAGGACGACATCATCTGGCGCATCCGCATGGCGCGTGATCCGGGTGCCGATGCCAGTGCCGGGCAGGCGGCGCAGGGCGAGTGGGTCTACGTCTACCTGCTGCTGGAATTCCAGAGCAGCAACGATCCGTACATGGCCGTGCGGATCCTCACCTACGTGGGGCTGCTGTACCAGGATCTCATCAAGAGCGGCCGGGTGACGGGTGGGCGCCTGCCGGCCGTGTTCCCGCTGGTGCTCTACAACGGCATGCGCCCCTGGACCGCCGAACGGCAGGTGGCCGACCTCATCGAGCCGGTGCCCGCCAGCCTGAGCGCCTACCGGCCGAGTCTGCGCTACTTCCTCATGGACGAAGGCCGCCTGCCGCAGACCAGCCTGGCGCAGCCGGACAATGCCGTGGCCAGCATGGTGGAGCTGGAGCGCAGTGGCAGCCCGGCCGAAATCTCGCAGGTCGTCGGGCGGCTGGTCGAGAAGCTCGCCGCACCGCAGAATCGGGAACTTCGGCGGGCGCTGGCGGTCTGGATCAGGCGGCTCGTGCTGCGCCGGTTCGCCCCGGAAGGCGATGTGCCCGAATTGCAGGATCTACCGGAGACCCATCACATGATCAGCGAGCGCGTGGACAGTTGGACGCAGGAATGGCTGCGGCAAGGGATGCAGGAAGGTCTGCAGAAGGGCCTTCTGCAAGGCATCGAACAAGGGCTGCAGCGAGGGATGCAGCAAGGCATCGAGCAGGGTCTGCAGCAAGGGATGCAGCAAGGGATGCAGCAAGGAATGCAGCAAGGAATGCAGAAGGGCAAGCAGCAGGGTGTGCGTGATGGCCAGGCCATGGTGCTGCGTGACCTGCTGGAGCAACGCTTCGGCGATCTGCCGCCGGAGCTGATCGCGCGCATCGAGCAGGCCGGACTCGACCAGTTGCGCGACTGGTTCCCCCGCATCCTCACCGCGCCGACGCTGGCCGCCGTGTTCATCGGGCAGTGAGCGGCGCGCGCCGGGATGGCACGACAATGCGGTCCCATGCAGACCCCAGACACCCTCCCACCGAGTTCCGGCGTGGCCCGGCCCGCTGACCCCGACACACGCCGCGCCGCCCACGAGACCAACAAGCTCTCCAAGCGCCTGCACCGCCTCGTCGGTCAGGCGATCACCGACTACGCCATGATCGAGGACGGCGACCGCGTCATGGTCTGCCTCTCGGGGGGCAAGGACAGTTACGGCCTGCTCGACATCCTGCTCAACCTGCAGCAGCGCGCCCCGATCAAGTTCTCGGTCATCGCCGTCAACCTCGACCAGAAGCAGCCCGGCTTCCCCGCGCACATCCTGCCCGAGTACCTGACGAGCCGCGGCGTCGAGTTCCACATCGAGACCCAGGACACCTACTCCGTCGTCAAGCGCCTGATTCCCGAGGGCGCCACGATGTGCAGCCTGTGTTCGCGGCTGCGGCGCGGCATCCTGTACCGCGTGGCCGACGAGCTGGGCGCCACCAAGATCGCGCTCGGTCACCACCGCGACGACTTCCTCGGCACCGTGTTCCTGAACATGTTCTTCGGCGGCAAGCTCAAGGGCATGCCCCCGAAGCTGGTCAGCGACAACGGCCGCCACACCGTGATCCGCCCGCTGGCCTACGTGCCCGAGACCGATCTCGAACGCTGGGCCGAACACCGCGAGTTCCCCATCATCCCCTGTACGCTGTGCGGCTCCCAGGAGAACCTGCAGCGCGTGCAGATCAAGCGCATGCTCCGCGAATGGGACAAGCAGCACCCGGGCCGCATCGACAACATGCACCGCGCCTTCGCCCACGTCGTGCCCTCGCACCTGATGGACCGGGCGCTGTTCCCCTTCGAGACGATCCGCCCGACGGGGGAGGTCAACCCGCAGGGCGACAAGGCGTTTGACGAGGACGACGGCGAGTCTTGCGCCACGCCGACGGTGGCTGCCGGACTGCCTGCCGAAGCCAGCATTTCACTGACCGCGCTGCGCCGCTCCGCGATGGAGTCCAGCGGCACCTGAACCCGGAGAGACTGCGATGTCCAAGCGATCCCTGCCTTCCGAACCCCGCCGCCGTGGTGTGCTGGGACTGCTGGCCGCGCCGGCGGTGCTGCTGCTGTTGCCGGGGTGCGCGGCCTTCAAGCAGATCGGGATCGACGTGACCACCTTCGGCAACTGGCCGGAGCGCCGCCCCGCCGGGCGCTATGCCTTCGACCGGCTGCCGTCGCAGAACCCCGCCAGCCCCGAGCAGATGCAGCTCGAAGCCGCCGCCGCCCAGGCGCTGCAGCAGGCCGGCTTCACCGCGGTGGACACCCCGGCGCGGGCAGAGGTGCTGGTGCAGCTCGGCTGGAGCCGCTCGCGCGTGCTCAGTCCGTTCGCGGATTCCGGCCCATGGGGGACGCGCGCGCCGCTGGACCCGCCGCCGCCCGATCGCCGCGCCCACGCTTCGGTTGGCGTGGGCGTTGGCGTGGGTGTCGGGGTGGGTGTCGGGGTGGGTTTCGGTGGGCGCCGCAGCGGCTTCGGCATCGGCGGCACGTTCGGCGAGCCGGCCACCCACGAGCGCCAGCAGGTGCAACTGCTGTTCATCGACCGCGCCAGCCGCGACAGTGGGTGTCGGGGTGGGTTTCGGTGGGCGCCGCAGCGGCTTCGGCATCGGCGGCACGTTCGGCGAGCCGGCCACCCACGAGCGCCAGCAGGTGCAACTGCTGTTCATCGACCGCGCCAGCCGCGACAAGCTGGTCGAGATCCGCGCGCAGCACGAAGCCCGCTACTCCAGCGCCGACTTCCTGCCGCTGCTGTTCGACGCCGGCCTGAGCGGCTTCCCCGATCTGAAGGCCGGCACGCGCCACGTCACCGTGCAGTTGCCATAGCACTGGCGGCGTTGCGCAGGTCCGCGGCCCAGCCTTGCAGACGGGTGGCGGCGTGCTGGCGCTGCTCGGGGCTGGTGCGGTTGTGCAGGTCGGCCGCCAGTTCGCACTGGAAGCGAAAAAGCTGCTCGCGGTACTGGCGCGCCGCCTCGTCGTCCGGCTGCACGGTGCGCCCCACCCAGGCCCGCAGCACGCCCGCCCGCTGCGCCTTGTCCTGTCCCGGCTGGACGGCGGCCTTCAGCGTGGTGAGCAGGTCGAGCTGCTGGCGCTGGCGCTCCTGCTGCCAGCGGTGCGGATCCCAGGGCGAGCTGCGCAGGCGTTCAGCGATGAAGCGGCGCTGGGCGCTGTCGATGCGGCCGTAGAGCGTGTCGGCGCGGTCGATGATGCGGTCGGTCGAGGCGCGGTGGCGCTGGTCGTTGTCGCCGCGCAGGTAGGTGTCGCGCCACTCGCGGTTGCTGGCGTCGAGCTTGGTCTGGAGGTGGCGGAGCTGCCTCTCGT
Source organism: Sphaerotilus sp. (assembly GCF_013299175.1). Classification (GTDB taxonomy): domain Bacteria; phylum Pseudomonadota; class Gammaproteobacteria; order Burkholderiales; family Burkholderiaceae_C; genus Sphaerotilus. Next base: position 3,163 of record NZ_JAAFKF010000051.1, on the reverse strand, counting down.
CGAGGCTGCCAACCGTTTCCAGCAGCGGCTCGACCAGCGCCTGCAGGTAGGTTTCCTGGCGGCCCTGGACCGTTTTCCACCAGCGACAGGCTTGCGCGGGCGTGGCGTCGGCGGGGGCTTCCTGGGCCGCCTGGTCGAGCAGAACGAGGTCGTCGGGGAGCTGGCGGGTGCGGTGCCAGGTCTGCCACTGGGCGAGTGCCAGGCGGGCCTGTGGCGCCTGCGCAGCACTGAAATCGAGGTAGTGGTCGATCCACCAGTAGGCCAGCGTGTCGGCCTGGCTGTAGCCGATGCGCAGCGTGCTGCAGGCGGCCAGCAGCGTCAAAACCGACAAAAGCGACACGATCCGCCCCCATCTCTTAAGCTGCCCCGGTCGTTGTCCTGTCACACCGGTCCCGATAATCACGGGTTCCAGAACATTCCGAACACGCTGTAGAGAGGATCCGTGCATGTTGCTCGACGTTGTGATCATGGCCGCTGGCAAGGGTACACGGATGAAGTCCGCCCGCCCCAAGGTGCTGCACCCGCTGGCCGGGCGCCCCTTATTGCAGCACGTCTTGCAGATGGGCGTCGGTCTCGGGGCCGATCGCCTGATCACCATCACCGGCCACGGCGCCGAGCAGGTGGAACAGGCCATGCGCCACGCGCTGCCCGACGCGCCGCTGGCCTTCGTGCGCCAGGAGCCGCAACTCGGCACCGGCCACGCCGTGCAGCAGGCCGTGCCCGAGCTGCCCGACGCCGGCACCACCCTGATCCTCAATGGCGATGTGCCGCTGATCCGCGCCGCCACCGCGCAGGCACTGATCGACGCTTGCGCAGGCGAGAAGCTGGTGCTGCTGACCGTCGCGCTGGACGACCCGACCGGCTATGGCCGCATCGTGCGCGAAGGCGACCAGGTCCGCGCCATCGTCGAACACAAGGACGCCACGCCCGCGCAGCGCGCCATCCGCGAGGGCTACACCGGCATGATGGCCGCGCCCACCGCCCACCTCAAACGCTGGCTCGCCAACCTGAACAACGACAACGCGCAGAAGGAGTTCTACCTGACCGACATCGTCGCCATGGCCGTGGCCGACGGGGTGCCGGTGGTGGCGACGCTGGCGTCGAGCGAGACCGAGGTGCTCGGCGTCAACAGCCCGCTGCAGCTCGCGCAACTGGAGCGCCGCTTCCAGGCGCAGCAGGCCGAGGTGCTGCTTGAAGCCGGGGTGCGGCTGATGGACCCGGCGCGTTTCGACCTGCGCGGCACGCTCGCCTGCGGACGCGACGTGGCCATCGACGTGAACTGTGTCTTCGAGGGTGCGGTGACGCTGGGCGACGACGTGACCATCGGCGCCAACTGCTGCATCCGCAACGCCACCATCGGCGCCGGCACGGTGCTGCAGCCCTTCACGCACATCGACGGCGAGGCGCTGGGCGTCACCATCGGCGCCGGCGCCCAGATCGGCCCGTTCGCCCGCCTGCGCCCCGGCGCGAAGCTGGGCGACGAGGTCCACATCGGCAACTTCGTCGAGGTCAAGAACTCGACCCTGGCCCGCGGCGCCAAGGCCAACCACCTGGCCTACCTGGGCGACGCGGTGGTGGGCGAGCGCGTCAACTACGGCGCCGGCAGCATCACCGCCAACTACGACGGCGCCAACAAGCACCGCACCACCATCGAGTCCGATGTCCACATCGGCTCCAACTGCGTGCTGGTCGCGCCGGTCACGGTCGGGGCAGGCGCCACGGTCGGGGCTGGCTCGACCATCAGCAAGGATGTGGCCGCTGGTCAGCTCGCGGTCGCCCGTGGCCGCCAGACCAGCCTCAGCGGCTGGACGCGGCCGGTCAAGGCGCCCAAGCCGTGAGCCATCCGTGAGCGGCGGCCTGCCGATCGAGCCGACGCACTACCAGCGCCTCGGCTTGCCCGAGGACTGCACCGACACCGAGCTGCAGATCGCCTGGATGCGGATCGAGCCGACCCTGCCGCCGCCGCTGACGCTGCTCGAACGCCGTGACTTGCCGGCCGACCGCACCGACGCGCGCCGGGCCGAGGACCGCCGCCTCGCCCGCGCCGTGCTCGGCGATCCGGCGCGGCGGGCGGTCTACGACGCGTGGCTCGCCCGTGAGCGGGCCGTGCCGCCGTCCTGGATCAACCGGCTGCTGCGCCGGGGCTGAGGGGTCCGGTGGCGGGTTGGGGCAGGGCGATCTGCAGCCCGCATTTCGCCCGGTGGACGCTGAAGAAACACCGCACATTGCGCACGTTGGCGTCGCTGGTGAACAGCCGCTGTGCCAGTGCCTGGTACGCCGGCATGTCCGCCACCTGCGCGATCAGCACGAAGTCCGGCCCGCCCTGGGTGCGGTAGCACTGCTGCACGGCCACATCCGCTACAGCGCGTGCCTCGAATGCCGACAACCTCTCGACCGACTGCGTGTCCAGCGTCACCTCGGCGATGGCCGTCAGCCCGTGGCCCAGCGCCTCGGGGGACAGCACGGCGACCGTGCGTTCGATCACGCCGGCATCGGCCATGCGCTTGATGCGGCGCAGCGCGGTGGCAGCCGAAACGTGGACCGCGTCAGCCAGCGCCTGGTTCGAGCGCGCGGCGTCGCGCTGCAGCTCGTCCAGAAGGCGCAGATCGATCGCGTCCAGGGACATTGCTTCGCGGGGGTTCATGCAATAAATCTCCGAATAAGTTAATTGAATAGCGATTCATTGCAATATTAATGCATGACGAAGTAATTCGTCTAAAACGATAATTTTTTGCTCATTCATTGCGCGACAAGATCGCTACGATCGGCGCCTGTCTTCATTCACCAGGGAAGTCCACCATGTGCGGAATCGTCGGCGCCGTCAGCCAGCGCAACATCGTCCCCATCCTGCTCCAGGGCCTGCAGCGCCTCGAATACCGCGGCTATGACTCCTGCGGTGTGGCGGTCCACCAAGGCGGACAACTGCGCCGCTCGCGCAGCACGTCGCGCGTGGCCGAGCTGGACGCACAGGTGCTGCAGGACGGCATCGAAGGCTTCGTCGGCATCGCCCACACCCGCTGGGCCACCCACGGCGCCCCGGCTGTCCACAACGCCCACCCGCACTTCAGCCACGGCACCGGCCAGGACGCCAAGAGCGCCAAGGCCGGCCGCATCGCGCTGGTCCACAACGGCATCATCGAGAACCACGACGAACTGCGCGCCG